>CP004371.1:1200000-1500000 GCA_000597885.1 Flammeovirgaceae bacterium 311 | reverse complement strand
CTTCACCTTGCTTGCTCACGCCTTCTACTTCCAGATTTTCATCTACCATGGCTTCGGCAATGAGTGGGTCACGTCCGTTGGCTTCTGCTGTAGAACGCATAATGGAACGCATATACGACTGATATTTATCCGGGGCAGCCTCGCCGGTCTGGTTCACCACAGTAGCGGCACCAATGCTGGCGCCGGGCGCCATATATATAGAATCGGTGGCAATGGCAATAAGTGCACCGGCAGAAGCGGCATCTTTGTTGATGAAGGTCCAGATGGGCATTTCATACTCGAGCAGGCGTGTCCGGATCTCATCAGCATCTGTTACCAGGCCTCCATAGGTATCAAGCTCCAGAATAATAATGTCGGCATTCCAGTTGGTGGCCTCCTCCAGCGCCAGTTCTGTGTAGCGGTTGGTGCGCGGGTCGATTTCAGAAGAAATTTTTACCACCAGCACCCTTGTTTGTATATTTGGAGGAGTAATTTGTGCCTGCACCGTGAGCAGAGAAGTGCATAGCAGCAAAAAAAGCAAACTCTTTAAAACCGGTGGTATTATGCTTTGGGAAATCATTTTTTTTGGCGCGTAAATAGACTAATTTTACAGAAATTTACTCAAAAAGCCTTGCCGCAACAATTGCCCCTTAGCTTTTCTTATCAGGCCCCAGGCAGAATCTGGCAGATTAAGGCAGATCTGAGAAACAGGAGCCTGGCGCTTGAGGTAAGAAACCAGTTACAGGAGGCAAGCTTTTCCTACCTGCAACCTTTGCAAGATAAGGTAATTTTTGAAGGATTAACCCTGGAGGGAGGATTGCTTACCAACCTGGTGGCCTGCCATGGAGGCTTGCTCCTGTTTCAGCAGTTTGATGATCTGGAGAACCCGGCAGAGGTAACTACAGTTGCCCTTGCGGGGCAAAGCCAGGAAGTGCTGTGGGCGGTAAATAACTTCCGGCATGTATTCTTTACAGCCGAAGAATGCGTAGGAAAGACCGGAGAGGGAGAAGAAGAGGGCTGGGCAGCCATTCATTTGGTGACGGGTAGTATCCGTGAGCTGAATATAGCGGAAGTAAAAATACTGGAAGCGGCAGCTGGTACAGATACAAACAACAGGGATGAGCTGTTATTACCAGCTGTTTTTGAGGAAGGGGAAAACCATTTTAAAACTGTGGCAGATTTCCTGGAAATGTACCTGCAGGCTGAGGCGCTAAAAAGCTGTGAATACTTACATGTTTTTGATAAAATGGCAATTTCTTTCTATACTGCAGATGGAGAAAAGCTGACAAATATGATCACAGTCTTTGATGCGGAAGGAAGCCTGCTTTTACAGCAAGCAATGGCAACCGACTTGCTTAGGCCCGGCTCAGAAACCTTTATGGTGTGGAATCAGCAATTATTTTTTATAGAAAACAGTTCATGTTTAAAAGGCTATAACCTACAATGAACAGAGGGGAGCATATGAAAAGACTTACTGCCTTTTTTATACTTTGGTTGGGAAGCATGCTGGTAGCGCAAGCCACCGTGCTGACCCTGAAGGATTCTGTAGGTACAGAAGTTGTAAATGGGAAAACTTATGTCCTGTACCGGGTAGAACCAAAAGAAACTCTTTTTGGTATTGCCAACAAGTACAACATTGCCGTTGCCGACCTGGTAAGGGTAAATCCTGAAACTGAAACAGGGCTTAAAGTGGGTGCTATCATTAAAGTACCCTACACCAAACCAAACCCTGCAGCTACTGCAGCATCGGGAAGGTTCCATACGGTTGAGCCTAAAGAAACCCTTTACAGCATCAGCCGTCTGTACAATATTGGTATCGAAGAGCTTAAGCAGTGGAATAATATTGCCGGTAATGCCATCAGCCCCGGAGATCGCCTGCGGGTGAGTAAACCAGCCGCTGCTGCCGGGAACACTGCCACTGCAGGTACTACACCATCTTCTACCAGCAGGCCTGCCAGTAACACCAGTGCCAGTACCAATGCCACACCGGCACCTACTCCTGCACAGCAGCAGGCCAGGATCGATTTTTCTGGCAAAATTGTGCATACCGTAGAGGAGCAGGAAACTCTTTACAGCATTGCTAAAATGTATGATACCAATGTTGGTCAAATCCGGGAGTGGAACCTGCTTTCTACTGATAACCTGGGCATTGGACAGAAACTGGTGGTAGGCATTGCCAAAGGATTGCCACGGAAGAGTACCGACAGGGTAGTACGTAACGGAGTGGAAGAAGAAAGGCCGAAGGAGTATGGTTATAACACCAATCCCATAGCCATCGCCCAGGTGGGAGATCAGTCTCAGGAAGAGCTTGAGACCTCTACCATGGAAAAGGGCAGCGTTCGTAAAATCACTGAAATGGGCATGGCCATGACCATTGAAGACTCCCTTAATACCAAGAAATACCTGGCCCTGCACCGTACCGCACCTATTGGCACCATTATGCAGGTGCATAACGAAATGAATAACCTTAGTGTATTTGTACGGGTAGTGGGCAAACTTCCTCAGACAGCACCAAACGACAAGGTACTTATCAAGCTTAGCCGTAAGGCTTATGAAAAGCTTGGTGCCTACAGCGATAAAGTACCCGTACGCCTAACCTACGTACCTTAAAATACAGCACTTACAGCAAAGCCCCGCCCATGGTGGGGCTTTTTGTTTTATGGGAACCATTTTTTACATTAACTGTTCCTAGCATACATATATTTGCCTTTTCAGCCCATGAGTACCTTTTATAAAAAAGCCTGGCAAGTGCTTTTTGTCATTTTTTACCCTTTCATCACTTTGTTCTCCCTTCTCTTTATAGGATTGGTGAGTGTTATTTCGGCCATTTCCAGGCTGTTTGCCAAACCTGTCTATACGGATGAAGCAGCAGATACGGGTAAAGAGGGCTGGCAGCCTTTTACCAGCCATCATGGTTTATACCTAAGCAGAAAAGCTGTGCATGAGGTTCAGTTTGGGCCGGTACTTTACCATTATCGTTCTTCACCGGCGCTTGCAGACCTGCAGCAAAGCTACTGGAGCGATTTTGCTGTGCCCATCGGAGAGGGCTTTATCCTGCAGCGCTGGCCTTCTATTGCCGAACATGAGCTGGAGCAGTTTGAGCTGGTGTATGTAAGGCCGGGCTTGGAAGAGCCTGTTGTAATTGCTACCATGCCAACCTTTTACTGGGAGGTAAAGGAGCATAATCATGATACCATAGAGGTACGCTGGAAGGAAGAACAGCAGGAAAAACATCTGCTGATTGATGCAGAACAGCTGCCCTGAACCATAGAGCGGCTATGAAAAAAAAGGAGCTGAAGCAATTTCTGGATGAGAAGGCCACTCTTTACAACCAGCCTTCCTTTATTCCGGAAGATCCCATTGCCATCCCTCATTCTTTCAGCAAATTACAGGATATTGAAATAAGCGGTTTTTTTGCTGCTACCCTGGGCTGGGGCAGGCGCAGCATGATCTTAAGCAAATGCAGGCAGCTGATGGCACTCATGGATGGTGCCCCGCATGATTTTATGCTGCACCATAGCGAGCAGGACCTGAAGCGGCTGCAGGGCTTCTGTCATCGCACTTTCAATGATACTGATCTCCTTTACTTCGTCTATTTTTTAACCTGGTATTACAGACAGCACAATTCCCTGGAAGAGGCCTTTCTGAAAGGCATGCAGCCTGGAGCGACAACTGTAGAGGGTGGACTGGTACATTTTCATGAACTGTTCTTTAACCTGCCCGAGGCACCCCACAGAACAAGGAAACATGTTGCTACCCCTGCAAGAAACTCTGCCTGCAAACGGCTGAATATGTACCTGCGCTGGATGGTACGCAAAGACAGTAATGGGGTGGATTTTGGTCTGTGGGAGAACATATCTCCGCATCAGCTGGTATGCCCCTGCGATGTGCATGTAGAGCGTGTGGCACGGAGCCTGGGCCTGATTACACGCAAAGACAGTAGCTGGAAAACAGCCCTGGAGCTTACTGCAAATCTGCGCAGTCTGGACCCACAAGACCCTGTTCGTTATGACTTCGCCCTTTTTGGATTAGGCATCCAGGAAGGGTTTGGAATAGCCTGAAGTTTAAAGCAGACAATTGCAACCCGTCCATATTATTCCGTTGTTCAATAATTCTATTATTCTTTCATTAATTTACTTTCCCCACTGATCCGGCTGACGGCGCCACTCCTGCAGAGATTCCAGTTCGGAGGCACCAATCATGCCCATGTTTTGTGCTTCTTCCACCAGCAGCTGGTAATTACTTAGGCTGTGCAGCGGAATGCCGGCTGCAGCAAAATTCTGTTTGGCTATATCAAAACCATAGGTAAAGATGCTTACCATGCCCAGCACCTGGCAGCCATGTTTTTGCAGTGCTTCGGCAGCTTTCAGAGAACTGCCACCCGTCGATATCAGATCTTCTATCACCACTACTTTTCTTCCCTGGGGCAGATCTCCTTCGATCAGGTTTTCCATGCCATGGCCTTTAGGGCTTGAGCGTACATAGGCAAATGGCAGGTTCAGGGCATCGGCTACCAGGGCTCCCTGTGGGATGCCGGCAGTTGCTACTCCGGCTATAGCTTCAACATGCGGGTGCTCACGGGTAACCAGTTGCGTTAAAGCACGTTTGATAAAAGTGCGAACATCCGGATATGACAAAGAAAGTCGATTGTCGCAGTAGATAGGTGATTTCCAGCCGGAAGCCCAGGTAAAGGGTTGCTCCGGCCGCAGGCGTATTGCACCGATTTTCAGCAGCAGGCTGGCTGTTTGCCGGCTAATTTGTTTAGGATCTTCAGCTAGGCTCATGCTGCGAATTTAATGCAATGCTTGTAACTTACTCTACATTTTGGTTGTAGAATCCATTAAAAGTTTTTTTCTTTCAGGCTCGATAGCACTGGCTACATGAAAATTTTCATCAATGACATTTCCGTTAATCTGGCCAAGGCGTCGGATGAACTGGAACATAAGATTTACGATGTTGTGCTTGACGCACGCTCTACAAATATCGACAGTAAAAAACTGATCGATGATGTGCTTGTTAAAGGTGCTACCCTTGTTCAGGTGCAGGCGCTTATTAACATGATGCATGAAAAAGATTTCCGAGCGCTTGACAGCATTACCTTTAGTGTTGTTCCCGGCGAATACAAAAGCATCAAGAAAGCTGTAAAAAAGCAGTTTAAGATCGTAAAAGCAGGCGGGGGCATCGTTGAGAAGGATGATCAGATCTTACTGATTTACCGCAAGAATAAATGGGACCTGCCCAAAGGCAAACTCGATAAGGGCGAAGGAAAGCGTAAGGGCGCTTTGCGTGAGGTGGAAGAGGAATGTAATGTAAAAGCAAAGGTAGGGGACAAAATTACCCACACCTGGCACACTTATATACGCAATGGCAAGAAGCACCTTAAAAAAACGCACTGGTACCGCATGGAGTGTATCAACGACAAAAATATGAAGCCTCAGCTGGATGAGGGCATCACAGATGTTCGCTGGATGGGAGGTCGTGATGCGCAGGTGGCGATGGTAAATTCTTTCCGCAGCATCAGGCATGTGATCAAAAGATACTACAGCCTTAGCACCAAGCTGATCTAAGTACTTCTGGAAAACAGATGAAGAGATAAAAAAAACAGCCCATCCTATGAGATGGGCTGTTTTTATGTTTTTGTGAGCGGGTAAGGCAAAAATTCCTGAACGTTGCCACCGTACTTATGCACCTCCCGGATAATGGTGGAGCTAATGGCGGCATAGGAGGGAGAAGTAATCAGGAAAACAGTTTCCAGCCCCGGATACAGGTAACGGTTTACCTGCGATACAGAGTTTTCATACTCAAAATCAGTGGTATTGCGCAGGCCCCTTAGCAGGTACATTGCACCCAATCGTTCTGCCAGGCTGGCTGTTAACTCACTATAGGTGATTACACTCACCCTGGGCTCATGGGTAAAACTGCTGTTGATGCTCTCTACCATGGCATCTATGGCAAAATAGCGCGTTTGCTTGCTGCTGTTATAGCCAATGGCAATAATAATCTCGTCGAAGAGCTTTAATCCTCTTTCCACTATATCGTAGTGGCCTTTTGTGAAAGGATCGAAAGAGCCGGGAAAAAGAGCTACACGTTTCTCCATTATTCGCAAAGGTGTTGGCTTAGCAGATCGTAAAAGCGCGATTCCGAAACCTCATCAAACATGTAGCCGAAGCTTAAGTAAGGTGGGCGCCCTCCAAAGGAGAGGTTGCCAAAGTAAGGCTGTATTTCCCTGAACCAGGCTGAGTTTTCATCTACATTACCCCAAAGCTGAATTTTAGTTGTTAGCTGGTCCAGCTGAAAATGCTGTATCACCATCATCAGGTAACGCAGCAGGTCTGCAGGGGCATTGCAGCGGAAAATATTGGCATACTGCAGCTTTGCCTCATGGGTGATCACCACAGACAGCATGCCATTTTCAAGCATCAGAAATAACTCCCGCTGGATGTTATGATCGGGCTTGTGAAGAATGCCCTCTATAAAAGCACTGATGTGGTGAAGCACCTGCACTTTAAGATTTGCGTAACGCTTGTTCAGCCAATCCAGCAAATTTTGTTCTGCAGTAAAAACTGTAACAATGCTATTTTTAAGATGCCGGTAGTAAAGGGGCGTATGCAATGCCAGCTGCGGCGTTGTTAGCCGTAAATAAGTTTCCGGCTGCTCCTTATCGAAAAGGGCAGCCGGGACCATGCTAAAATTAGTATGCTTAACAGAAAACCTCACCGAATGCCAGAAACCTGCCATGAGCAGGTGATGATCCTCGAACAGAGATTCGATGAGTTGCTGGTATTCTGCTGTATTGCTAACACTAATAAAGTTGTAGTGCTCCAGCAGCAAACAGCGGTTTGACTTAACATCGATCACTGCAAGCTGAAACTCGCGTTCACCCGCTTGCAGCAGCAGGCTGTAGTCCTGCAGGTTATCAATGCTGAAGCGGGTGTCTTTGATCTTTAGATCAAGCGAGAAGTATGCAGAAGTTGCGTTCAATTTTTTTATTCCCAGTTACCTTGCGTACTAGGTTCGTTTTGAGAGCCAACACGTAAAGGACCATAAGGGTGTGTTTCCTTCAGCCGGTCTTTGTTCAGTACATAAACGTCTTTGGCCTCAAACACATTTACGGTAGCCCCGTTAGGCCTGGTTACAGTGCCGGCAAACAGTTCAAAACGCTGACCGTCGCTGTCTGGTATTACTGGCAGCGTCTGAGGATTAAAGTTAGGATATCTCTGAGGGCTGAAAATAGAATCACGAACGCTTGAATAGCCCAGGGTGTCATACTCTACGTATACACTGTCAGCACCATAAGAAAGTGGGATTACCGTTTCGCGTTTTACAACGTTAGGTATTCTACCTGTCTGAATAAAGTTAATCAGGCTGTCCCAGTTATCGGTATACCTGCCATGCACCGTTAGATAAGCTGTTTCCGCATCACGGATCATTTTTAGCTTTTCAATAACACGTGCTTCATTTCTGGCTACACGATTACTTTCATCAATACGATATTTGATAGAATCTACCAGGAAGTAGCCTAATCCTATGGCTACTAAGAAAAGTAAAATCGAGAAGATTTTGGTAGGTGTCATTTTAATAGGTTTTGTGCAAGTATAAAGATTTTACAGGAAAAATAAATATTGTTTAAGTTTAAACAACTTCTAAACGTTAAATTTATAATACCCGCGCTTGCATAACAAGTCTTGGAGCGAAGAACTGTGCTTTAATATTTGATGTAGTTGCGCAGGCCGCTTTTGATTGATCTCCTCCCAGCTAAGAAAGCTTACGTGCTGAATAAGCTGAGCTTCATTTTCTGATTCCGGATCATAACCCGTGTATAAAGTACCACCCAGTACTTTTACTATATAAAAAACCTCTAAGGTATGCAGAGGGGGGCGCAGATACTCGTGCACAAAAATCTGATCTTCCACAACGATGTGCAGACCTGTTTCCTCCAGAAACTCCCGCTTTAAGTTTTCAGGTGCGGTGCTGCCGTATTCCAGCCCTCCGCCCGGAGGCGACCAGAGATCGCCCTCGTCACCAATACCCTTGTGATGTACCAGCAGCAGCTTTTCATCTTCAATGCAGATGCCGCATACCCTGAGCCGAAGGCGGTGGCCGTATAGTTTCTCTACCTGTTTTGCTAAATCCATGTACGGTGCAGCCCCAACTGCGTATATTTGTGAAAAAACGACGGATGATCCAAACCAACAACCCCCATTTCGAGAAAAGAGTTAAAAATTTTTTGGAGCGCCAGCATTTTATGCACCTGATCGGTTTTGATCTGCAGGTGATTGCCGAAGGCAGAACAGAAGGCTGGCTTACACTGGAGCAAAAGCATAAGCAGCAGAAAGGCTATGCCCACGGCGGACTTATTGCCACACTTGCTGATATTACAGCAGGTTTTGCCGCTTATACCCTGGTGCCGGAAGACCAGCATGTGGTTACAGCCGAAATTAAAGTTTCTTATTTTTTGCCTGCTGTGGGGCAAAAACTTCATGCCATAGGCTGGGTGCTGAAGCAGGGCCGTAAAATTAATTTCTGCGAAGCAGAGGTTTGGGACGTAATTGAAGAAGAAGGCAAAGAACCACAGCGCCGCCTGATCGCCAAAGCAACCACCTCCATGGCGACGGTGTTTCCTCATTAAATGAGTGAATAATGCAGCCTCTTTGTACCATATTCAGCTTCAGCAGACCCCCTTGCACCAAATACTTTATATTAAATACCCAATACCATCTCAATGCTTCCTTCGGATTTAATGCTTCAGCGATTTCAGCATACGCCTACAGAAGGGCAGATGCGGCTGTTCCATCAGCTGGATCATTTTCTCTTGCAGCATGAGGACCGGCATACTTTATTGCTCCGTGGATATGCCGGTACCGGCAAAACAACTGCGGTAAGTGCACTGGTACAGGTACTGCCCCGCTTTGGGTATCGATATATGCTGGTGGCACCAACAGGCCGGGCAGCCAAGGTAATGTCTGGCTATGCCAAACGGCAGGCTTTTACAATCCATAAAATTATTTATAAGCACCAGTTTAGCGAAGAGAACAGCGAGTACCAGGGCAGCGATCTGCAAAAAAATTACTCTAAGAATACGGTTTTTATTGTGGATGAAGCCTCCATGCTATCCGACGCTCCCACAGGAGGGGGATATGGGCTGCTGAAAGACCTGGTAAATTTTGTGTATTCGGGAGAGGGAAACAAGATCATGCTCATTGGCGATGATGCTCAGCTGCCCCCCGTACACCAGGCAACAAGCCCGGCCCTGAATGCAGCTTATCTTAGGCAGTACCACCGCCTTACTGTAGAGGAGGTACAGCTCACAGAGGTGGTGCGGCAGGAGAAAACCAGCGGCATCCTGTTTAACGCTACCAACCTAAGACAGGAGTTGCAAAAGGAAAAACCTGATGTTCAGCTGCATACCACCAGCTTCGACGATACCTTTCGTATGACCAGCGAACGCCTGGAGGATGGCCTGCGGTATGCTTATAACAAGTATGGTGAAGAACACAGCCTGATCATTTGCCGATCCAATAAAGCAGCGGTGCAATATAACCAGTACATCAGGCGGGCCATTCATTTCAGCGAAAGCGAGCTGGATGCCGGCGATCTGATCATGATTGCCAAAAATAATTATACCTGGCTGCCCGATGATTCTCCTGCCGGGTTTCTGGCTAACGGAGATTTTGCTGAAGTAACCAAAATAATTTCTTTTGATGAGATGCATGGCCTAAGATTTGCTAATGTAATGCTGCGCCTGCCAGACTATCCGGATATGCCCACATTTGATGCCATGCTGATCCTGGATAGCTTACACGCTCCGCATCCGGCATTAAATCCTGAAGACAATAAAAAGCTTTACAATGCTGTTCGACAGGATTATGCTGATTTGCAGGGAAAAGAACTGAAAGAGGCGCTGCGTAATGATCCTTATTTAAATGCCCTGCAGGTAAAATTTGCCTATGCACTGACCTGCCACAAAGCACAGGGCGGGCAGTGGGAGGCGGTGTTTGTTGAGCAGGGGTACCTTACAGAAGAAAACACTGGTGTAGAGTGGGTTCGCTGGCTGTACACCGCCATAACAAGATCTACAAAAGAGTTATACCTGATAAATTTTAATAAGAATTTTTTTTGCTGATATTTGTTAATAGATTATGCACGTTTTAATTAGCACAATATTTCAAAGCGAATAAACATGAAAAAATTAGCACTAAGTCTCCTGATGATGCTTTTTGTTGTAGCAGCTTTTGCACAGCAGCAGAAAGATGCAGCCGTGAACGGCCCACAAATTACATTTGAGGAAACAGAGTTTAACTTTGGCGATATTAAGCAGGGAGAAAAGGTAGAGCACATCTTTGCCTTTAAAAATACAGGAACAGCGCCACTGGTACTGTCTAATGTGTTGACTACCTGCGGATGTACTGCCTCTGAATGGCCTAAAGAGCCCCTGGCTCCTGGAAAAACCGCACAAATCAAAGTTACCTTTAACAGTGCCGGTAAAATGGGTGTTCAGAACAAAGTAGTTACCATTGTTTCTAACGCTGTAAACGCTCAGGAACAAGTGAAAATGGTTGGTAACATTGTGCCAAACAACGCTGCCGGACGTTAATACTTAGCCGGAAAAAAATTGTAGCCCCTCTGCTCTTTGAGCAAGGGGCTTTTTTTATGCATTACGGAAAAAGGCAATAAGCAAAAGCACCCAGCCTGCCAGAAAAGCCAGACCGCCGATGGGTGTTACCGCACCCCATTTGGTTACGTTGGTAAGGCTTAAAATATAAAGAGAGCCAGAAAAGAAAAATATTCCTATAATAAAACACCAGCCTGCCCAGACCAGCTGCCGATGGGGATAGTGGATCAGCAAAACGCCTACCAGCAGTATTGCAAGGGCGTGGTACAGCTGGTATTGTGCAGCGGTTTCAAAATTGGCAGTACGCCCTGTCTGCTGCAGTACATTGCGCAGTCCGTGAGCCCCAAAAGCACCCAGTGCCACCGCTAATCCCGCCAGCAAAGCCCCCGCCTGTAGAAAAATTTTATGCATATTTTATTTAAAAGGTATCAGGTATCAGGTAACATGAGATCTGAGAGTAAAAATTAGCAGCCTCCCTTGAAATTAGCATATGAACCGCAGCGGCGGAACGCACATTAGCAAATTAGCACATTAAACATCATAATCCCTACTGCCGAAAATGGCGCTACCCACCCGTACCATGGTGGTGCCTTCTTCAAGGGCTATGGTGTAGTCGCTGCTCATGCCCATGCTTAGTTCGTGCATGGTTATATTTCCCAACTGGTAATTAAGTTTGATCTGCTCAAAAAGGCTTTTCAGGTATCGGAATTCCTGGCGGATCAGCTCCCCATCTCCTGTGTTGGTAGCCATGCCCATCAAACCTGTAATTTGCACATGCCTGAGCTGCTGTATTTCCGGATTATTGAGCAGGGCAAACAGTTCTTCTTCTGATAAACCAAACTTGGTTTCTTCTTTGGCAATATGTACCTGCAGCAGGCAGTTGATCACACGCCCCACTTTCTGGCCCTGTTTATCGATTTCCTGCAACAGCCGCTCGCTGTCTACCGAATGGATCAGGTGAACGAAAGAGGCTATATATTTAACCTTGTTACGCTGTAAATGGCCAATCATATGCCAGTTGATGTCTTTTGGCAACTGCTCAAATTTATCAACCATTTCCTGCACTTTGTTTTCGCCAAAATTTTTCACACCCTCGCTATAGGCTTCTAATACAAGCTCAAAAGGGTGTGTTTTACTCACCGCAATCAGGGTAACATTTTCGTTGTTCAGGATATTTTTAAACCTTTGTATGTTTTCCTGTATATTCATGCATTAATAAATTTATCAGTATTCTGTAATAGTAGCCTGAAACTACTGAACAGGCATCTATTTTAATTACTACGGTTTGAGGTTTTCGTTTACAAAATGTGCCGTGGGCTCAAACCGCTAATAAAGATTCTATGGCGATATTAGGTAGTCTGCTTAAGAAAAGTATTCAACTCCGAAAAAAACTAGCCGGAGCAAAAGCTTCGCCCGCACTATTACAGGGGCACGAGCTGGAAAAATTGCTTACGAAAGCACAAGAAACGGTATTTGGCCGGGATAAAAAATTTTCTGCCATTCTTGAAAAGGGTGATGAGGATCTGAAGGTCCTTTATCAGGAATTTAAAAAGAACGTACCAGTATACGATTACAACAAACTTTATAACCAATACTGGCACCGTACCCGCTCAGGCGAGAAAGATATCTGCTGGCCTGGAAAAGTAAAATACTTTGCCCTTAGTTCAGGTACTTCGGAGGCCTCCTCCAAGTACATACCTGTTACCAATGATATGCTGAAGGCCATCCGGCGTACCAGTGTGCGGCAGATTCTTTCTTTATCGCACTACAAACACCTGCCCAATGAGCTGTACACCAAAAAAGTTTTGATGTTGGGGGGCAGTACAATGCTTAACGATGCCGGCCTCTATTACGAGGGAGATTTAAGTGGTATTACAGCCAGCCAGCTGCCGCTCTGGTTTCAGTCGTTTTATAAACCAGGTCCTAAAATTGCCAAAGAACGTAACTGGGAAGTAAAGCTCAACGAGATAGTAAAGCAGGCCAAAGACTGGGATATTGGTGTGATAGTGGGGGTGCCTGCCTGGCTGCAGATCCTGCTGGAGAAAATCATTGAGCACTACAAAGTAAAAAATATACATGAGGTATGGCCCAACCTTTCCATTTTTGTACATGGCGGTGTAGCCTTTGAACCATACAAAAAAAGCTTTGAGAAGCTATTGGCACGTCCGCTAAACTATATGGAGACCTACCTGGCCTCTGAAGGTTTTATTGCTTACCAGGCCCTGCCAGAACAGAAAAGTATGCAACTGGTGCTGGATAATGGCATCTTTCTTGAGTTTGTGCCTTTCAATGAACAAAACTTTGGTGCAGACGGACAATTGGCAGAGAACCCTGAAACTTTGATGATAAACGAGGTAGAAGAGGGCAGGGAATATGCTTTGCTGCTCACCACCTGCGCTGGTGCCTACCGGTACCTGATCGGAGATGTGATCAGATTCGTATCTAAGGAAAACAGTGAAATTGTTATTACCGGCCGCACCAAGCATTTTCTAAGCCTTTGTGGCGAACACCTTTCTGTCGACAACATGAACAAGGCCATCAGGCTGGTGGCCGAAGAGCTGAATCTGGAAATGAATGAATTTACCGTGGCGGGTATCCCACATGGATCTTTGTTTGCGCACCACTGGTTTGTGGGCACCAATGAGCCTGCAGATGCAGCAGTGGTTAGAGAAATGCTGGATGCCAGACTGAAAGAGCTGAACGATGATTATGCCACCGAACGTCAGCATGCCCTTAAAGAGGTACTGGTAGATGTGGTACCTGTTAACTTCTTCTATCGCTTTATGAAGATGAAGGGAAAAGAAGGAGGGCAAAATAAATTTCCGCGTGTGATCAAAGGCCCTCTTTACGAAGAGTTAAAACAGTTTCTGAAAGAGGAAAAGCAAAAAGGATGAACCTGCTTTCTGCTTTTGGCTATGGAGTAATATTTGGACTTGGACTAACCTTAATGATAGGGCCTGTATTTTTTGCCCTGATTCAAACCAGTATCGAAAGGGGTTTTCGTTCCGGGGCCACCATGGCAGTGGGAATTGCCCTAAGCGATGCTATTTACATGGTAGTAGCTTCGCTGGGGGTGGCTGTGCTGGCCAGCAGCCCGATATTCCAGGCCTGGTTGGGTTTGGTGGGAGGCTTTATATTGCTGGCATTTGGAGTTGCAAACACCCGGAAAAAGCTGAAACAACCCTCCAATACAGTTGCAGCCAGCGACTCCGGTAATTACATCAGACAAATTTTAAAAGGGTTTTTACTGAATGGAATCAACCCGTTTGTGCTGCTGATCTGGTTTGGTGTAGGGGTAGCTGTGATGAATTACAACCTTCAGCAAAAAATTTTATTCTTTGGAGGCTCTTTGCTGACCGTACTGCTAACGGATTTTTTAAAGGCGTTTCTGGCTAATAAACTAAGGCGGTGGCTTACGCCAGGCTTTATGAACCGCATGAACAAACTCGTGGGAGTGGCCCTGATTATCTTCAGCATCAAACTGTTTTACTTTGCTTATGAGGCGTTTAGTTTTTGAGTGAATGAGTGAATTTTTGTGGGCTGCCGCTAAAATCTACTGTTCAATCTCAATATATCTCGTATTCCATCCCAACTCATCCTAATCCCTAAGCAGGTTGCTGATGAAGGTGCCTTTAACAAAAATCCAGCCCAGGAACATAACTATGGCCCAGCTTAAGTATACATCGTAGAAATCTATGGTGTCCTTGTAGCGGGTTTCCTTTATTTCGCTTTTTTCCATCTGGTCAATCTGGGCAAACACTTCCTGCAGGGCCTGGTTATCAGATACCCTGAAAAATTCTCCCTGGCCAATCCTGGCTATTTCCCGAAGGGTAGTTTCATCCAGGTTGTTTTCGTGGTAAACAGGTCTGCCAAAGGGATCATGGCCATAAAATATCTGGCCTTCCTTACCTATGGCAATGGAGTGTATTTTGATGTCATGGGCATAAGCCAGCCTGGCTGCCATAATAGGGTCAATGTTTCCGGCATTGTTTTCACCATCACTAAGCAGGATCATTACCTTGCTTTTTGCTGCTGACTCGCGCATGCGGTTGGTGGCAACTGCAATACCACTGCCTATGGCGGTTCCGTCGGCCTGTACCATGCCAAAGTTGATCTCCTGAATATAAGTTGTGAGCAGGTTATAATCTGTTGTAAGCGGAGAGAGCGAAAAGGCCTCGCCACTAAACACAACCATACCGATTCTATCCTGAAAACGACCATTTACAAAACTCTGAGCAGTATTTTTGGCAGCTTCCAGGCGGTTTGGCCGCAGGTCTTCCAGGTTCATACTCTCCGAGATGTCCATCACCAGCATAATATCAATCCCCTCGGTCCACTGCTCCCTGCGCTCATTGGTACGCTGTGGCCTGGCCAGAGAAATGCACATAAATACAAGTGCCAGGAATAGTAAGGTTGGAGGGATAAAGCGCAGCAGGCTTGAGGGATCCCAGGCAGAGTTTGTATCAAATAAGGCAACCTCCAACCGCTGGCGCCTGTTGAAAGCCACCAGTAGCCTTAAAATGAATATCAGGGGAATGAGCAGGATGAGATAGAGCAGCAGGGGATACTCCCACTCAAATCCAAGCAGGGTTTCCAGCTTAAACCACTCTGCCGATAGCCAGGCTAATTTTTTACTGCCAACCTCAAGCATTTAGCACCTCCAGTTTGCGTTTTTCAAACTTCTCCTGAGCCAGTGCCTGTAGCTGCCGTAGGCTGTTCTGCAGATCGTCTCCGGATTGGTAACCGTAGATGCTCCTGTCAATAGGTCTTAACACATTCAGCCAGTACTTCTGGTCCTGGTTTATGTCTGCTATTTCCTGAGAGGTTAATTTTGTATAGGGCTTCTTTTCCAAATCTTCCAGATAGGTTTTCCAGTGCAACAGCAGTTCATCAGGCCTGACTGCAGGGTCTCCGGCTAGAAAACGAGCAAGCCTGGAAGAATATTCTGCATCAAAGCTGGAATAACGCCTTTGCAGGAACCAAAGCCTTATTTTTCGGCGAATACTCTTGCCAAATACGGCAACACAGCTGAAGATGAAGATCAAGGCAGCAAGCAGTCCCAGTAAAAAGTAAGGGTAGTTAAAAGGATAATCTACTTCTGTATAATCTGTGCTGGAGCTGAACTGCAGCGTATCTGCACCTTCTGCCGGCAATACCGATACAATGTATACACTATCAGGCTCCGTCCATACCGGCAAACTATCGGTGCCCTGTACCAGGTAAAGAGGCAACTGCAGGGCTTGTGTACTGGCAGGTATAAAGCCGGTGAGGGTGTACACCACGCTATCGTGGCTAAACAGAGAATCGGAACGGGTAGGAAAATACTGGCTGCCCAGGATCTCGAAAGGTGAGAAATCATGGGTACTGTCTGGCAGTAGCAGGTTTAGCTGCCGGGGGTAACGAACACTCAGGCTGTACAACACCGGCTCTCCAACCATTATGCTGTCTTTCAAGAAAGCTCCTTTGGGAGAGATTTGCTGAGCAGGTGCCAAAGTTACCTGCAGCAATAGCAGGCTAAGTATTACAACCTTTAGAAGCTTCTCAGGCACGTCTTTTACTTTGATTACGCTTTTTAAACAGGGTGATCAGCTGAGGTACATAATCATCAGCTGTATCGATGTAGAGATAATCTGCTCCAAATTTAGCGCATAGCTGCTGCAAATGCTCTGTATTGGTGCTGTATTGTTTCTCCATGCGTTTTCTGAAGAAGCCCCTGGAGGTATTTACCCATATTGTTTTACCACTTTCTTTGTCAAGTATAGGAATCAGACCCAGTCTGGGTATGTCACGTTCACGCCTGTCGCCCAGCTGTATCACCACCAGGTCGTGCTTACGGGAGAGTGCCTTTAAATTGTGTTCCCAACCGGTATCGATAAAGTCTGAGAGTACAATCACAACACTGCGGCGGCGCAGCAGGCGCAGAGTAAAAAGTAGGGCGGCGCCAAGGTTTGTACGGGGAGAGGCGGGATTCAGGCTAAAAAGCCTGGTAATAATTTCATAAGCATGCCGGATGCCTTTGGAAGGTTTGATGTACAGTTCATTCTGATCTGAATAAGCGATAAGGCCAACCTGTCCTGCCTCCTTAATGGCAGAAAGGGCAAGTACCCCGCAAACCTCTTTGGCAACTTCTATTTTATGGCGGTCGGCCCTGCCCAGGTCCTGTGAGGCACTTACATCTACCAGGAAATAAACAAGCTGTTCGCGCTCCTCCTTAAATACCTTAATGAAGGTGCCATGGCCTTTGGCAGATACTTTCCAGTCAATAATCCGTACATCATCACCATACTGGTAGGAGCGAACATCATCAAACTCAAGGCCCGATCCTTTAAAAATAGAATGATAATTACCCTGCATCTGCCAATTTATGGCTTTGCGGATACGAATTTCATACTTACGGAGTTTTTTAAGCAGTTCTTCCATCGCTTGAGGAGGATTTTAAAATTAGGATAGTTTCCGTAATTTTCGGCTTATGAACAGGCTTTTTTTGTGTTTACTGGTTCTTTGCATGTTTTCGTGCGATAAAACCCTGGGTCCGCCTAAAAATGTATTATCTGAAAGAAAGATGGTTTCCATCATGGCAGATCTGCATGTAGCAGAAGCCAGGGTGAAAGCGCAAAGCGTTTCTCAGGATTCTGCGCGGCATTTATACAGCATTTATGAATTACAGATCTTAGATAAGCACAACGTTTCTCCCGAGAAATACTTGCACAGCTATCAATATTATCTTGATAACCACAGGCTGATGACCAGGGTACACCAGGCTACGCTGGATACTTTAACGGAACGGCAGCGTAAACTGGAGGCTATGCCCGATTCACTTTTTGACCGGCCTAAGCCAGTCCAAGAAGTAAGCTCCCTGCAGGAAGAACCTGTTGCCGCCGACTCCGTTCAAAATAATGCTACACCGGCAGATACAAGCGAATTAATTACGCCCGTACCGATGTTAGAAGAAGATATAAATGCCCTGAAAAGGCGACGTAAAAAAGAAAGATAATATAACTTATGCTCTATCCGGATAATCTGGAGCACAAAATTGGATTTGACCATATACGCCAGCTACTTAAGCAAAACTGCCTAAGTAGCCTTGGTACTGCTTTTGTAGACAAGGTTCGATTTACCGACGATATAACCCTGCTGCAGAGGCTGCTGGGACAAACCAGTGAATTTATAAATATACTGGCCAGTGGTGAGGAGTTTCCCTCCTCTAACTACCTGCCTTTCGATAAGCAACTCGATAAAGCCCGCCTGGAGGGAGCATATCTTTTAGAAGAAGAGCTCCACAGCCTGCGGCTTAGCCTGCAGACCATTATGGCCTGCCTTCGTTTTTTTAAGGGAAAGGAAGAGCAGTATCCGCAGCTAACCGAACTGGGGGTAGCCATCTGGCTGGACCCCCGGCTGCTACTGGATATTGAAAAAGTGCTGGATGAGAACGGCCGTTTACGTGATAATGCCAGCCCGGAGCTGCAAAAGATCAGGCGTACCCTTATATCTGAACAAACCCGGGCCCGCCGAACCCTGGATTCTATTCTGCGCTCGGCCATCAGTGCCGGCTATGCCGAAGAAGGCTCCTCCTTAACGATCCGTAACGGACGACTGGTAATTCCCCTGCCGGCAGAGCACAAAAGGCGTATCAAGGGCTTTGTTCAGGATGAATCCGCCACCGGGCAAACAGTGTTTCTGGAACCAGCCGAGGTGCTTGAAATTAACAACAGCATCCGTGAGCTGGAGCTGGAAGAAAAGCGGGAGATCATGCGCATCCTGATCCAGGTAACCAATACCATCAGGCCGCATGTAGGGGCGTTAAGAAAAGCCTCCGGCTTCCTGGCCATGATTGATTTTATCAGGGCCAAAGCCTTATTAGGCCGGCAGCTCGATGCCATTGTGCCCGAAGTACAGCCGCAGCCACTGGTAGACTGGCGAAATGCCGTGCATCCCCTGCTGCTGCTATCCCACAGGGCTATGAACAAACCCGTTGAACCGCTCACTATCGCTTTAAACAGCCAGCAGCGCATCCTGATTATTTCCGGTCCCAATGCCGGTGGTAAATCCGTTGCACTTAAAACACTGGGCCTGCTGCAGTATATGCTGCAGTGCGGACTGCCGGTGCCCATGGCAGATGGATCGAAAGTTGGTCTTTTCAGAAACCTGTTTATCGATATTGGTGATGAGCAATCGCTGGAGAACGACCTGAGTACCTACAGCTCTCACATAACGAACATGCGTTTCTTTTTACGGGCAGTAGATAAGAAAACCCTGTTCCTGATCGATGAGTTTGGAACCGGTACCGAACCCAAACTGGGAGGTGCCATTGCCGAAGCAATACTCGAAGACCTGCTGCGCCAGGGAGGCTATGGTGTGATCAACACCCACTATGGAAACCTGAAGGAGATGGCAGACCGCACCACAGGTGTGGTAAACGGGGCCATGCGTTTTGATGTACGCCAGCTGGAGCCCATGTATCAGCTTGATATTGGCAGGCCGGGCAGTTCTTTTGCTCTGGAGATTGCCCGTAAAATAGGTTTGCCCGACAATGTACTGGAAAAAGCAAAAGAGCTTGCTGGTACCGAACAGGTAGAACTCGATAAGCTGCTGGTACAGCTGGAGGAAGAGAAAAAAATCTTTCAGGACAAGACCCGCTCTATTGAGAAAAAGGAAAAGCAGTTGCGCGAAAGTGTGCAGGAGTATACCGAGCTACGGGAATTTCTGGATGGTAAACGTAATCAGTATATCAGAGATGCCAAACTGGAGGCACGTCAGTTGCTGGATGATGCTAACAAGCGTATTGAAGCCACCATACGTGATATACGCGAGCACAAGGCAGAAAAAGAAGCTACCAAAAAGAACCGCCAGGAACTGGAAACACTCCGGAAGCAAACCAGGCTCACAACTGCCGAGCAGCAATCGGGCGTAGTTGAGCAGGAGCGCCTGCCGGTAGAGAAGGGACCTATTAGCCCTGGTGATGCCGTTCGGCTTAAAGACCAGGGTGCCGTAGGAGAGGTGGTAGCCATACGCGGCAACGATGTGCAGATTAGCATGGGTGCATTAACCTCTACAGTTAAGCTCAACCGCCTGGAGAAGATCAGTAAAAAAGCTTTCAGAAAGGAAACACAGGCGGCTCCTGCCATGCAGGGGATCAATATGAATGAACGCATGGCCAACTTTAGCTCCACCCTGGATGTGCGGGGCCTGCGGACTGACGAAGCACTTGTAAAAGTAGATGCTATGCTGGATTCTGCCGCCATGCTGGGTACCCCCGAGCTGCGCATTATTCACGGAAAGGGCGATGGTATACTACGCCAGATGATCCGTAATCACATGAAGGGATACTCATTTGTAACTCATTTTGAAGATGAGCATGTGGAGCGGGGTGGTGCCGGTGTAACGCTGGTGTATCTGCAATAAATTGCAATAAAAAAGGCTGCCCACGGGCAGCCTTTATATTTTTTTAGCGCAATAAGGATTATTGAGGAACTGCAGTTACTGTTACACCCACCTCGTTTTCAGCTTTACCCAGTGCACCATTGTAGGTAAACACCAAAGAATTATCACTTAGAGTAGTAATAGTTAATGGAATTGTGCCGGTACCACCTGTAGGTGTAAGTACAATAGAGTTAAAATTTGTAGCGCTGGCAAATGCCCATGAGCCACTGGCAGGAAAATCGCCATAAGGAGTGCGCACTTCAGGCAGGTTGGCTGGTGAACCTACTGTATAGGAATTATCATTTCTGAACTGAATGCTTGAAGCTCCTGAAGTATATGAGTAATCATTGGTACCGGTAACAGCTACTGAAGTGATATTCCAGTTTTTACTTAACTGACGAGTTTTTACCTGCTGTTCAGTTTCTTCAGTTGGATCATCACCACCACAGGCTGAGAGAACACCAAGCGCAAGAAAAAGCGCCATTACCAGTAAGTTTTTGAGATTGGACATGTGTATGAAATTATTTATTAAGCAATAATAGGAAAATATACAGTGCAATAAAATACAAAATTATAGAATATGTTACAAACCTTTCCATTCTGGCAGGTAAAGTCTTTGGGTGCAAAAGCTATATTCTGCGGGTTGGTTAGAAGCAATAAGCACCAGTTTGTGCGCCAGCACCTGTTTTACTTCCTGTGCGTACCACTGCTGGCCCTGCTCATCCAGGTTAGTGGTAGGTTCATCTAAAAATAAAACAGGGGTATCGGCATAAAAGGCTAAACCTAGTTTCAGGCGCTGTTTCATGCCGCTGCTAAAGTGTTTAACAGGTTTGTTCCAGGCCTCTTTCAGGTACATGCGGTCTGCAAGTTCCGGAAGCGTTATATTATTGCTTAGCTGTTTAAAGGAGAAATGAAAGCGCAGCAGCTCTGCCAGGCTAAAATCTTCAATCAGGTCCAGATAGGGGGCAGCAACAGAGATATAGCGGAACGCATCATCAGCGCTGATTTCCCTGCCGTTAAGCTGCAGTACCACTTTACCCTCAGTAGGAGGCTGAAAGTGGGATAATACTCTTAAAAGCGTAGATTTTCCACTGCCATTCGGGCCTGTAACAGCACAGGGTTCTCCGGAACGAAAGCTATACTCCAGCTTACGGAATATCCACTGACGAATGTAGCGTTTACCTAATTGTTGGGCAGAGAGGGTGATCAAGGCATCAGGAGTTTTGCAGCAAACACAAACTGCTTATGAGTAACCCTTCATGATGCCGCGGGTGGAGGTGCGGATAAAGTTAACAATTTCATCACGCTCCTTGCTGGCGGGTAGTTCAAGTTCTATTTTATCCAGTGCTTCTGAATTATTGAAGCCTCTAAGATAGATGCAGCGATAGATTTCCTGAATCTCGTTGATTCTTTCATTGGTAAAACCCCGCCTTCTGAGTCCAACAGAATTGATACCGGCATAGCTTAATGGTTCACGTGCTGCCTTTGTAAAGGGAGGTACATCTTTACGCACCAGTGAGCCACCCCCGATATAAGCATGTGCACCCACTTTGGAAAATTGCTGTACGGCGCAGGCGCCGCCAAAAATCACATAATCATCTACCTCTACATGGCCGGCCAGTTGGGTACTGTTGCCAATAATGCAACCATTGCCTACAATACAGTCGTGGCCCAGGTGTACATAGGCCATTACCAGGCAATTTGCACCAATGGCAGTTTTATACTTATCTACCGTTCCCCTGTTAATGGTAACACATTCCCTGATGGTAGAGCCGTCTCCAATTTCAGCAGTAGTTTCCTCACCTTTGAACTTCAGGTCCTGGGGAACGCCGGAAATCACCGCACCCGGAAATATCTTTACATTTTTGCCTATCCTGGCACCATCAAAAATAGTAACATTTGGTCCGATCCAGCTACCTTCTCCTATCACAACATCTTTGTAAATGGTTGCAAAGGGCTCAATAGTAACGTTTGGTCCTATTTGGGCATCGGGGTGTATGTAGGCTAATGGATGTTGTTGATTCATGAATCTTTACGGACAATGCTGGCAGATAATTCGGCTTCGCTCACAAGGGTATCGCCAACAAAAGCATAACCTTTCATTTTAGCAATACCCCGCTTAATAGGCGCCAGAAGCTCACACTTAAAAATAAGGGTGTCTCCCGGAACTACCATTCTGCGGAAACGGGCATTATCAATACCAAGAAAATAAGTCCAGTAATTTTCCGGATCCGGTACTGTATTCAGCACCAGGATACCCCCGGTTTGTGCCATGGCTTCAATCTGAAGCACCGCTGGCATTACAGGATTACCCGGAAAATGTCCCTGGAAAAAGGGTTCATTTATAGTGACATTCTTTACACCTGCAACGGTTGTTTCATCCAGGTGAAAAATTTTATCAACCAGCTGAAAAGGGTAGCGGTGCGGCAGCATTTTGCTGATGTGGTTAATATCCAGCACCGGCGGTAACTTCGGGTCGTAAGGCGGTATGTTGTTGTTTTTGCTGAAGTCGTTCATCACGCGTTTCAGCTTTTTGGCAAAGGCAACATTTGCTGCATGGCCCGGGCGTGCCGCCAGGATCTGCGCTTTCATAGGGCGGCCAACCAAGGCAAGATCTCCCACCAGGTCCAGTAGCTTATGGCGCGCAGGTTCGTTATTATAGCGAAGCTCTACATTATTGAGAATGCCTTCTTTTCTAACCTCTACTGTAGGTTTATTAAAAAGTTTGGCAATCTCATCAAGCTCATGTTTTTCAATCTTGCGGTCTACCACCACAATGGCATTGTTCAGGTCGCCACCGCGCACCAAACCCTGCTTGTGCAGCATTTCCAGCTCATGCAGGAAACAGAAGGTGCGGCTGTGGGCTATTTCTGTTTCGAAATCGGCCAGCTTGTTTAAAGAAGCATGCTGGCTGCCCAGTACCGGCGAATTATAATCAACCATAACGGTTACCCGGTAATCGTTCAGGGGCAGGGCTGCAATTTCTACCTGGCGGGATGGCTCGCGGTAAAAAACGCCTTCAGGCACTTCAAAGAAATTCCTGAGTGCATTTTGCTCTTCAAAACCAGCTTCTTTCAGCGCCTGAATAAACAAAATTGAGCTTCCATCCATGATGGGAGGCTCGGGGCCATCCAGCTGAATCAGAATATTATCGATTTCAAGCCCTACAAGTGCGGCCAAAACGTGTTCTACTGTATTAACTCTGGCGCCATTCTGTTCGAGTGTAGTACCGCGGCTCAGATCAACCACATAATCCACATCAGCATCCACGGTAGGCTGTCCCTCAATATCGATGCGTTGAAACTTGATGCCATGGTTAGGCTTTGCAGGCTGAAATGTCATATTGCACATTACACCTCTGTGAAGGCCTACGCCCGATAGCGTTACAGGTTTACAAATAGTATGCTGTTTAATTTTCATGAATGCTCGTCTGGTGACCGCAAATTTATAACTTTTTCCTCAAGTTGCTTAAGTCGCTTATCCAAATCGGGTAAATTCTTGAAAACCACATATGATTTCAGATATTCATCACGTTCGAAAGCAGGGGAGCCTATAAGAATTTTTCCTTCTTTCATAATATTCTTTCCAATACCTGCCTGGGCGGCAATAGTGGTTTTATCGGCAATCTGCAGGTGCCCGATTACGCCTACCTGGCCGGCCAGGATGCAGCTTTTGCCTATTCTGGTAGAACCCGCTACGCCGGATTGCGCTGCTATTACAGTATTTTCGCCAACCTCTACATTGTGGGCTATCTGCACCAGGTTATCGATCTTAACCCCCCGCCTAATAATGGTGCTGCCCATGGTGGCACAGTCAATGGTAGCGTTGGCGCCTATGCTCACCCAGTCTTCCAGCACCACATTGCCCAGTTGGGGTATGGCCTTGTAGCTGCCATCTGGCTGCGGGGCAAAACCAAAGCCATCGCTGCCAACCACTGCACCTGCATGGATGGTGCAGTTCCTCCCTATTTTTGTGCCCGGATATACCTTAGAACCGGCCAGAATAATGGTGTTATCGCCAATTTCAGTACCATCGCCCACCCAGGCATTGGGGTAAATTTTAACGTTATCTCCAATCCTGCAGTTGGCGCCTATGTAGGAGAAGGCGCCACGGTAAATTTTGGTGCCGTGCTGTGCACTCCCGTGCATGAAAGAAGGGTCTTCCACACCTTCCTTCTGGAAGTTTATGATTTTATTATACTCTTCCAGCAGCAGGGTAAAGCTGCTGTAGGGATCGTCCACTCTTATCAGGGCTGCCTGAACCTTTTTTTTCAGTTCCAGCTCCCTGCTTATGATAACGGCTGTAGCTTCAGTCGTATAAAGGTAGGGTTCGTATTTAAGATTCGCCAGAAAGGAAATATTGCCTTCTTTGGCCTCTTCAATTTTACCCAGGGTATATACCTCCTTTTGCCCGTCTCCTTCTAACGTACCCCCTAGTAATTGAGCGATTTGTGCTACCGTAAATTTCATCAGATAAACAAAGCTTTTTCCATACTGATTTGCTTTGGCCAGCAAATGTAATACTTCTTTACAATTTTGCTCATGGCTTTAATGTTTGGCAGATCAGAGGCCTGTGCCACATCCACTACCTTTCCCTTTTTGGTAAGGATGTTGATATGCTGCCCTCCAGCCACATAAGCGGCATTACTCATAGAGCCGCAGGCCAGAAAATATTTTAATTCATTATGTTGAATATTGTAGTTGTCGCTGATCCTGAGCTTTAAATCTTCGATGGCCTCTTTGTTAAACTTCTGGCTGGAAAGTATAACCCGAAATAGCCTGCGCTCTAATATCATGGCACTTAAAGAGGCCAGGATACGATCGGGATGATTTGCCCATACTTTTATAGCGGCCCAGATATCATAATCATCTAACGAAGCAAAGGCTTTCAGGATTTCCACATTGGCGGCAATATCCTCCAAATGTACATCCTGCTCCAGAAATACCTGCAGGGCCGGGGTTGCAAAAAGGCCAACGCCCTGGTTATTTAGATATTTTGCACGCTTAATCAGCATGATGAGCATTTTCTCAGAGCTCACCGTTGCTTTGTGCAAATATACCTGCCAGTACATCAGTCGGCGGGCACTCAGAAAGTTTTCAATGCTGTAGATGCCTTTTTCCTCCACCACGATCTGGTCATTCACCACATCCAGCATTTTGATGATCCTGTCTGCTCCAATGGTACCTTCCGATACACCGGTAAACATGCTGTCGCGCTGCAGGTAGTCCAGGCGGTCTATGTCCAGCTGGCTGCTTACCAGCTGATGAAAAAAGCGCCTTTCGTACTGGCCGGTAAATATTTTTATGGCCAGCTCCAGCTCTCCGTTAAACAGTTTGTTGAAATAATGCATCAGCAGCAGCGACAGGTGCTCATGCCGGATGCCCTTCAGGAGCGAGAACTCGAGGGCATGGCTAAAGGGGCCATGGCCCACATCGTGTAGCAGAATGGCAATCTGGCTGGCCACATACTCCTCCTGAGATATTTCGTGCCCTTTGCTGCGCAGGTTATCCAACGTAATGCTCATGAGGTGCATGGCACCAATGGCGTGGTGAAAACGCGTGTGAAGTGCACCCGGATAGACCATATCCGTTAGCCCCAACTGCTTAATGCGCCTAAGGCGCTGAAAGAAAGGATGTTCGATCAGATCAAAGATCAGTTCGCTGCTTATGGTCACAAACCCATAAACGGGATCGTTAAATATTTTTTTCTTATTCAAGCCGCTTTGTGTAACTTGTAGAACGATTCCGGAGCAAATGTTTTACATTTTCGGGATCTTTAAACAATCTGCCTCTGTTAGGCTGTTTTTGTACTAAGCCAAGGCAAGTAACAATTTTTTATGCAAAGATACAGTATTCTTTGGGCAGACGATGAAATAGATCTGCTCAAACCTCATATACTTTTTTTAGAACAAAAAGGCTATGATGTAACCCCCGTAAACAGCGGCGCCGATGCCATCGATAAAGTAGCAGAACATAATTACGATGTAATATTTCTGGATGAGAACATGCCGGGCATGACCGGACTGGAAACCCTGGCCTACATAAAGTCACAAAAGCCCGCGCTGCCGGTGGTGATGATTACCAAGAGCGAGGAGGAGCACATCATGGAAGATGCCATAGGCTCTAAAATAGCCGATTACCTTATCAAACCGCTCAACCCTAACCAGATCCTGTTATCCGTTAAGAAGATCCTGGACAATAAACGACTGGTTTCTGAGAAAACCAATCTTAACTATCAGCAGGAGTTCAGGAACATCAGCATGCAGGTGGGTGATGCCCGCAGCTGGGAAGAGTGGGCAGACATTTACCGCAAGCTGGTATACTGGGAACTGGAAATTGGCAGTGCAGAGGCCGGCGGTATGGGAGAGGTGTTTGGCATGCAAAAGGATGAAGCCAACCTGGCTTTCTCCAAATTTATTGCCAGCAATTATGAAGACTGGCTAAATGAGCCCAATGGAGATAAGCCTCTGCTCTCGCATCAGCTGATGAAAAAAGCGGTTTTTCCGCTGCTGAAAGATAGAAAGCCTGTTTTCTTTATTGTGATTGATAACCTGCGTTACGATCAGTGGAAAAGCATGGCCCCGCTGGTATCTGAGTATTTTAATATTGAGTCGGAAGAGATTTACTTTTCTATTTTACCCACCACCACCGGATTTGCCCGTAATGCCATCTTTAGCGGGCTACTCCCTTCACAAATGGCCAAACAGCACCCGGATCTGTGGGTGGGAGATGATGACGACGAAAGCAAAAATCAGTACGAGGATAAATTTCTGGAGCGCCAGCTGAAAAAAGGCGGATTGGGCAATACCAAGTTCAGCTACAACAAGGTGATTCACAACAGCCAGGGCAAAAGTGTTAACGATAACCTCAACAACCTGCTGCGCAACGACCTGAATGTGGTGGTGTATAATTTTGTGGATATGCTTAGCCATGCCCGCACCGAGGTGGAGATGCTAAAGGAGCTTGCTTCTGATGAAGCTGCTTACCGCAGCCTTTCCTATTCCTGGTTTTTACACTCGCCCTTGTTTGATATGCTGAGGCGGCTCAGCGAAAAAGATTGCCGCGTAGTGATTACAACAGACCATGGCACCATACGCGTACGCAAACCATTCAAAATCATTGGTGACCGGAATGTGAACACCAACCTCCGCTACAAGCAGGGAAAAAACCTGAATTGGGATGGGAACCATCTTTTAGAGGCCCGTCAGCCTGAAAGAATGGGCCTGCCACGGATTAATGTTTCCACGGCCTATGTTTTTGCCATGGAAGATTATTTCTTTGCATACCCAAATAATTATAACTACTACGTGAACTACTACCGGGATACTTTTCAGCATGGCGGTATCTCTATGGAAGAAATGATGGTGCCCCTGGTGAGCCTGCGGGGCAAAGGAAGCTGATATGAAACAGAAGGTCTGGCAGCAGGTAACACTGGAACAGCTGCCTCAGGTAGCGGCAGAAGTGCTGGACCTGCTGAAAGTTGCACCCACCGTATGGCAATTTAGTGGGCAGATGGGTGCAGGAAAAACAACTTTTATTAAGCATCTTTGTGGTGCCCTGGGCGTACTGGATAGTGTACACAGCCCCACCTTTAGTCTGGTAAATGAATACCTTACCCGGGAGGGTGACACTGTTTACCACTTCGACTTTTACCGGATCGATAAACCGGAAGAGGCGCAGCAAATAGGTGTAACAGAGTATTTTGATAGTGGATTTATATGTTTAATTGAATGGCCGGAACGGGTGCAGCCCCTGCTTCCGGAAGAGAGCGTACAAATACTGCTTCACCCGCAGCCAGATAATAGCAGAACGATAGAGGTAAAGATTCATGGAACAACCTAGTAACCCAACATCCGGCATGCAGGCGCTCTCGCGCCAGACATCTCTGGTGCCACAGGAAAAGATGCTGGAAATGAAGCAGGGCAAAAAACGACTCCTGCTGGGCATTCCTAAAGAACGGGCAATGCAGGAGAACCGGGTGGCTTTAACGCCGGAGGCCGTAGCACTTTTAGTCAATAACGGTCATGAGGTGTGGGTGGAAAAAGGAGCAGGCGATACGGCAAAGTACTCAGATCAGGAATATGGTAATGCCGGTGCAGATATCAAATATACCTCTAAAGAAGTGTTTGAGGCTGATGTGGTGCTCAAGGTGGAGCCGCCCACCGAAGAGGAAGTTAGTTTTATGAAGCCAGGCAAGACTGTTATTTCTGCGCTTCAGCTGGGTAACCAGCGTGAGGAGTATATTCACAGGCTTAATAAAAAAAGAATTACTGCCGTTGCCTTCGAGTTTCTGGAAGATAAGGTAGGTGGTATGCCGGTAGTGCGGGCCATGAGCGAAATTGCCGGCAGCGCAGTTATGCTTATTGCCGCAGAATATTTAAGCAGCACCGCCAACGGGAAAGGCATTATTCTGGGAGGAATTACCGGGGTGCCGCCAACAAAAGTGGTTATTCTGGGTGCCGGTACGGTGGGTGAGTATGCTGCCCGCACAGCGCTGGGTATGGGTGCAGAAGTGCAGGTTTACGATATGCACCTCTACAAACTTAGGCGTATCCGGCAATCGCTGGGGCACCACCTGTATACCTCAACGCTCGATCCGGTTACGCTGGCAAACAGCCTTCGTACTGCAGATGTGGTGATTGGTGCCATAAGGGCTGAAAAGGGCCGGAACAAAACAGTGGTAACCGAGCAAATGGTTATGAACATGCGGCCAGGCAGCATCATCATTGATGTGAGCATAGACCAGGGTGGCTGTGTTGAATCTTCTGAAATTACCACCCACAGTAAACCTACCTTTGTTAAGCACGATATTATTCATTACTGCGTACCAAACCTGCCCTCCAGGGTGGCACGCACTGCTACCCAGGCGTTCAGTAACATCTTTAGCCCTATTTTGCTGCAGGCTGCCGATCTGGGCGGCATTGATGAAATGATCTTCTCCTACAAGTGGTTCATGAACGGGGTGTACACCTACAAAGGCTTTCTGAGCAACCAGCACGTAGCCCGAAAATTTGGCCTGAAGCACAAAGACCTGAACCTGCTGATGGCTGCCAGAAATTAAGGCAATACAGCCGATAAAATAAGATAATCATTACCTATAAAAGTATCAAGCCTTCTTCTGATCAAACGGAAGAAGGTTTTTTTAAAAGCTGAAGTGGTCTCTGAACTCCAGCAGTTCTTCTGCAAGAGGCCTGGCAGCTTCCAGTTTTACGTACTGGAATAAGGCTGAACTAGTATTCACCCGTACCTGGGGGAGCTGCAGGTGCTGGTTTGTAAATAAAAATTCAAGATCAGGATAGAGTGTTTTGATTGCATCTACCAAATCCAAAATCTGTAGGTTGCGATCTACCACCGCATAGGTGCCTGAGGGTACTGCTGCTTTTCGCAATTTGCCCAGTAAGGGCGCCAGGCGCTCAATATGCAGAAAGGCCCGGTATTGAGTACCGTTACCATCTATCTTCAGGCGGCCCTTATAATGGGCATCAAACATAAAACGGTTAATAACAGCATCGAACCGCATGTTTCTGTTGTAGCCGTACACATTGCCAAGTCTTAATATATAAGTATCGATCTTTTGCTGAAGGCGTTGTACATGCTCTTCGCCACGCAGCTTGCTGATACCATATAAAGTAGAGGGATTGGGAATAGTCTGCTCCTCAATTTCTTCTGCAGAGCTACCGTAAACAGAGGTGCTGCTGGTATAAATAAAACGCTTTACCGTGCTTTCTTCAATGGCATACACCAGTTCTGCCGTACCCCAATGGTTAATTTGCTCGTGCATGTGGCCGTCAGTATTGGCAAAAGGGGTCGTTACCTTGGCAGCCAGGTGGTAAACAGTATCAATTCCTTCCAGGTTTTTCCGAAGCTTGCGTGAGTCCAGCAGTTCCCCCTGCACAAAGGTCACCTTTTCTGCCCCTTTTATTCTGGGGCCGCAAAAGATGTTAAAGCTGCCCCGACTAAGGTTATCGTAAATTATGATCCTGTCTACGTCAGATTGCTGGGCCAGGTGCTTTAAAAGCGAGTTGCCTATGTAACCAGCACCACCGGTTATTAAAATATTCATGGCGGAAGGTGAGGTGATATATCTTTTAAAAAGGGCTTATACTATAATAAATGATCAGCGGCTTACCAGGTCAGTATGCAGGCCACATTCTGTTTTCTTCAGGCCATACCAGCGGGCTTCTCTTTCCTGCATACCGGGGTCTGGTCTTCGGGTGCAGGGCTCGCAGCCAATGCTTACATAGCCTTTGGCATCCAGAGCATGGCGGGGCAGGTTGTGCGCCTTGATATAACGCCAGATTTCTTGCTTGCTCCAGTTCAGCATAGGGTGGTAACGCAGGCTGCCATGAGGCGCCGACTGCTCTACCAGCATGGCACTCCGGGTTTTGCTCTGATCTGCCCTGATGCCATTAATCCAGACATCATGAGTACGTAAGACTATATCCAGGGGTTGAGTCTTATTCAGGTAGCAGCAATAGTCGGGATCGGAGGTAAAAAGCAGACGGCCTTCGGTATCCCGCTGCATGGATTTTGGCGTTTCGCTCTTCAGGTCTACCAGCGGCAGCTTAAACTGCCGGCATACCTGCTCTGCAAAAGCAATTGTTTCCGGAAAATGGTAGCCGGTGTTGATCAGGTATACAGGAATGGTATTGTCAATCTGGCTAAGGATGTGCAGTAGTACCAGGCTGTGTGTCTGAAAAGATGAAGTAGTAAAAAGTTTTTTACCTTCGGCTTTATAATTTTCTATTTTATCTTTAATATGCTTTATTTCCACAGCCATACTGATATGTAGATGCAATTTACAACACCAAATCAATACATGTTTATAGGTACTATGCCTGCAATATAGAAATCATTCAAATTATACACCATGCAAGTACTTGTAAACAATGTCGGAGAAAGGCAGAGGCCTGATGCAGTACAGATAGTATCCTGTGTAAACTGTGGTGTGCTGGTTGAGGAAAAATACTGTGGCTCCTGCGGGCAAAGGAGTGCTGTAAGTAAAATTACATGGAGAAGCCTGGGGCGGGAGTTAGGTTCAACATGGCTGGGATTTGATAATCAGTTAGGTCGCACTTTTATAGACCTAAGCCTGCGGCCCGGAAAGGTAATACTAACTTACCTGAAGGGAAACAGGGTGAGCTACCTGGGGCCTGTAGGGTATTATTTTATCGTAACCGCCCTGGTGCTGCTTGTATTGTCAGCCAGTGATTTCAATATCGAAGAATTTATGAAAGCCTCCGGCAATGGTTTTACTACAAGCCTTGAGCCGCCAAAAGGGAGAGTGTTTGAAGTGCAGCAGCTGGCTTTCCAGTATATGAGCAGCGCATTCCGGTTTATGGCAATTTTGTTTGTTCCATTTTTCGCACTTGCCGGCTATTTCTTTTTCCGAAAAAAAGGATTCAACTATTTGGAGCATGTGGTTATGATGATATACTCCTCTGCCCACCTGTTCTTACTTACCCTCCTACAGGCAAGTCTTTATCAAGCCACTGGAAATGTTCATTCCGGTATTTCGGCCCTGCTTAACCTGCTGTATTATGGATACTTCTATAATAGTATCATGAGTGAAAAATTTTCGCTGCGGAATATCTGTAAAGGAATCGGGGTAGTTCTTTCTGGGTATCTGATTCTTGTTTTGCTCATGATCGTAGTAATGCTTGGGGTCCTTTTGCTGGTCAGATAACCACCAGGCGCTTTTATGGGGATGGACCCACACTCTTCAATCACTTCTTAGATCGTGGGGCTTACGGTTGCGATCATATCTCAACGCCTCTTTATCAAGCCATCTATACAGGCATGCGTGCAGCTGTGCATGGATGTTACACCTCCAGTTTATTTAGTCACCACGTTAACAATTTATGCTGATTTAGTAGGGGCAGGGGATAGCTTTAATTTAGTTACAAAACAGGTATAATCTTACAGCAATTGAGTGGGCGGGTATTTTTTTTAAGGGTTACTTTCTGTACAGGTAATTTATGGTGCAACACAGGTTCTTTTTTAAGAAGAAGATTTACTGAAAGCCCGTTTCGGCCTGTTTAGCCACTTTGATGCATTAAAGGGTATCTAAAAACCTGAAGTAAGATCCTGATCGGTTTTCTCAATAATAATAAACGTTTTCGAAACATTTTTTAGAGAAAAACGTTGGCTTTTGATTTTAACTTTGCTAATATTAAGTGTTAACTTACTTACGTAATATTTTCAAGTTCCCCTTATGAAAAACCTTTTCAGACTAAAGAGTTTGCTGGCTTGTGCTGGCCTTATGTTGTTCCTTGCTGGCTGCTCCGACCCAATGGAAGAGATGCAGGTACAGGCAGGTTCAGAAATGATTGATGCCACCGGCGAGAAGCACAAGCCAATTGGCGGACAGGATGATGATATTGGAACTATGCGTCAGGGAACTACTCAGATTACCTCTACTTCAGTAGGCGGTAAATAGTAGTCTTATTCCTGCGTTTGTTCCAGTTTGGTGTCTGATGTGAATTTTTAACCAGGATTCAGTTGCCTCTGTAATGTACTGCGGCTGTTTTATCAGGTATCCAGACTGTTGCCAATCTTAAAAGAAATGAGTTTTTCCCTTTTATAAGTTATCTGTAATGTCTTTTACTGCTACATATATACATTCCAGATAAAAAAGGTAAAAAACTAAAGAAAAAGGCGCTATCCTGTAGCGCCTTTTTTATTGTACTTCAGGATAATAACACTTTCCACGCCTCCTCAACAAGGCCGCGCTGCAAATATTTTTGCGCCAGCAGCTGCTGTTGCTGTACCCGATCCAGTTCTCCCAGGCCGGACCATTGATCTTCCAGTGCTTCCTGTCGGGCAAACTCCTGAACAGAAGTAGCATCGGGTAGTACGGCAGTGTTCCCTAATTTCCCTAAATCATTTCCTGTTAAGATCTTGCTGTTTCTGATGGCTTCCGGAAACTGGTCTATTCCGATTCCCTGATGCCTGAGCGGCTTGGCAATTTCGAAAACAGCTGCGCCGCTTGCCCTGCAATAATAATTGGCGCCCATACGGGCAATTGCATCCAGCTTGTGCGGGTCAATTTTCCCCTGTTCATCCAGTACCTGCTCCTGTATGTGCATCAGCAGTACCTCGCAGATCACCAGGTTGCCTGCGCCGCCTTCATTACCTAAGGGAATCACCTCTTTCACAACACATTCAAAAGCAGCAGGCGCTTCGGCCACCCGGGGTGGTTTTACTCTTTCGCTTGCTATGGGGGTTAAACCGCTTTTTAAAAATTCATTGATTCCCCTGTCGTATTCAGTGCTGGCCAGTGACATTTGCTCTGCAATACTGTAGCTAACAATGTTAATGACTACCTCAGGTACCTCCAGTACATTATCTAGCGTATGCTTTGTGGTATTGTCGCGCACCCGCCGCGAGGGAGAGAAGATAAGCGTAGGAGGGTTAGAACCAAAGCAGTTAAAAAAACTGAAAGGACTAAGGTTCACATTGCCCTCTTTATCTACAGTACTGGCAAATGCAATGGGTCTTGGTGCTACCGCACTTAGCATATGTCCGTGAAATTCTGCCGTGCTAACGGCTCCCGGATCAACAGATATAGATTTCAGACTCATTTCTTGATATTAATTTACCTTTGTAACAGGCAGTGGGTAGTTGTCGTCGGCAGCTTTCCTAAAGCCACACCCAGAGAAATGGGTTTGGGGAAGTAATTGTTTTGATCAGATTCTGGTAGGTGTAGTTGGTCTTATTCCGTTTGTTGTACTGATCTACAAAACCCTTTAGCTCCTCTACCTTGTTGATAAAAAGATAGGTGGTTTCCAATTGATCCTCTTCCGTAAATTGTTCCAGCTGGGCAAATAGCAGGTTATTTTCCTGAATCAGCAGCAAGAGCCTGAAATTTTTCTGCCCGGCTGTTGCTTCCTTTTCTTCTTCACCTTTACCAACGCGTTGTGGCAGGCTGAAATCAAGCAGCAGCCTGTAGGCACCCGAACCTATTTCACGCCTGTGGGGTGTTACACTTTTAAGGGCTTTATTTTTCTGTTGTATTTCCTCTATGCAAGCCAGTGTAGTGCAACTGGTAATTGCGTTAATGGTCAGCTGAAAATGCTGCCCCTGCACCGCTGCCCCCATCACGCATAGAAAAACTGTTATTACAATTCTTTTCATAGAAGCAGGCTTAGGCATATCATATCTAAATCATGTTATAAAAAAACTTAACAACTAGCTTACTGTGTTGCAGCCGCACCATAATCTCCTGCCCTTACCGGTATCAATGGTAACGGAGAGGTCATGAAACGCTAATTGCGCAATCCGGCTGCAACCGGAGCTTTATTCAGTAAAATGGTATCGGACCGAAATAAGACCTACTCCAGCGCAGGGGGCTGTAGTTCCGGCGCGTGCTCTGTAAATACAAGCTTAGCAGAAAGCTTATTCCACAACGGCAGGCAGAATTTCTGTAACTACTTCTCCAAAGCCAATTCGGATGCCATTTCTTTCGGCCCAGCCACACATTCTTACCACATCACCATCTTCAATAAAGGTGCGCTTGCTGCCGTCTGGCATTTCAATTGGTTTGGTGCCTTTCCAGGAGAGCTCCAGCATAGAGCCATAGCTTTCCTGATCAGGTCCGCTGATGGTACCACTGGCATACATGTCGCCCACGCAGATGTTACAGCCATTGACTGTATGATGGGCCAGCTGCTGCGCCATATTCCAGTACAGGTATTTGTAATTGCTCTGGCATACAACTTTTTCCTCCATACCGGCGGTAGTGCCAATGGAAACCTCCAGTACAACATCATAGTGATGCTTCCCCTGGTATTGCAGGTAATCAAGCGGTTTAGGATCCTGCTTGGGGCCATCTGTTTTAAAAGGTTCCAGGGCATCCAGGGTAACAACCCAGGGACTTACGCTGCTGCCGAAGTTTTTAGCCAGGAAGGGCCCCAGGGGTACATACTCCCAGGTTTGGATGTCACGGGCGCTCCAGTCGTTAAAGAGCACAAGACCTATGATATTGTTTTCTGCCTCATCAGTAGAAATGCGTTCTCCCAACTGGGTATTCTGGCAGGTGATAAAAGCTACCTCCAGCTCAAAATCTAGCCGCTGGCTGGGGCCAAAGCTGGGTGCTTCTTCATCGGGCGCTTTGGTCTGGCCACAGGGCCGGTGCAGGGGAGTGCCGCTTACCACTATAGAAGATGCCCTGCCGTGGTAACCCACCGGCAGGTGTTTCCAGTTGGGGAGCAGGGCATTGTCGGGATCACGAAACATACTGCCTACATTGCGGGCGTGGTCTTCGGAGCTGTAAAAGTCAGTATAGTTTGCTACAGCCACTGGCATGAGCATTTCAGCAACATCAACCGGAACCAGTGCTTTTTTACTGATGTATTTAATGGTTTTTTTTTCGGCTGCCTCATTTAGCAGCTTGCTTATCTCCCGGCGTACTTTACCTACCTTTTTGCGGCCAAGTGCAAAAAAGGCATTCAGGGAGGGTTGCCTGAAAATTTTATCCGGCAGTTTCAGTTCGCTCAGAAAGCCACCTTTCTGTAGCTGGTGGAGGTCTAAAATATACTCTCCAATGGCCACACCAGCGCGGGGATTTTTATTACCTGCTTTGAAAACACCAAAGGGCAGGTTTTGAATTGGGAAATGGGAATCAGCAGGAATTTTTAACCAGCTTTTTACATGCGGGTCGTTTGGATTGTACATAAAAAAGTAGTTTCTGGTTGACGAAAATCAAATTTATAGTAATAAACATAAAATACCTACCAGGAAATGGCATGCACTAAAAGCTCACATGATAAACATCAGGTTAGCCATTTTTGATTAATTTTGCACCTTATAAAACAATATTGCCCCATAGCAGCTCGTAAGAGCGCCTGGAAATTAAAAACCAGCGTTCTGCATAATGCCCGGGCAGGAATTGATTTTTAAGAAAACTACAACTGCGCCTGGCTTTAGCGGGCAGGCAATTACTTTTACAAATCAGGAAACTAACCTATACAACAGCATGTCCATCAGTGCAAAATATAACCCCGCCGAGGTAGAAGATAAATGGTATGCCTATTGGCTGAAACACAATTTTTTTCATTCTGAACCGGATGAGCGGGAGCCCTATACCATTGTAATTCCGCCTCCCAACGTTACAGGGGTGTTGCACATGGGCCACATGATGAACAACACCATACAGGATGTGCTTACCCGCAAGGCTCGTATGGAAGGCAAAAATGCCTGCTGGGTACCCGGTACTGACCATGCCTCTATTGCCACCGAGGCAAGGGTGGTGGCCATGTTAAAGGAACGTGGCATTGAAAAAAGCAGCCTTACCCGTGAGGAATTTTTGAACCATGCCCTGGAGTGGAAAGATAAATACGGTGGTATTATCCTGGAGCAGCTGAAAAAGCTGGGAGCCTCCTGCGATTGGGAGCGTACCCGCTTTACCATGGAACCCAACATGAGCGCCCAGGTTATTAAGGTTTTTGTAGATCTGTATCAGAAGGGCTACATCTACCGTGGCATTCGGATGATAAACTGGGATCCGCAGGGAAAAACAGCCCTTTCGGACGATGAGGTGATCCATAAAGAAACACCGGGCAAACTGTACCACATCCGCTACCAGGTGGAGGGCACGGAGGAGTGGATCACCATTGCTACGGTACGTCCGGAAACCATTTTGGGCGATACAGCCATCTGTGTTCATCCCGAAGATGAACGTTACATGCACCTGCATGGCAAAAAGGCACTGATACCCCTCATCAACAGGCCAATTCCGATTATTACAGACACCTACGTAGACCGTGAATTTGGTACCGGCGCCCTTAAGGTAACCCCTGCCCACGACCCTAATGACTATGAACTGGGCCTGAAGCACAACCTGGAGGTGCTCGATATACTGAACGACGATGGCACCCTGAACGAGAAAGCACAGCTTTTTGTAGGCCAGGACCGTTTCGTGGTGCGTAAGAAAATCTCCAAAGAGCTGGAGGAAAAAGAGTACCTGGTTAAAACTGAAGATTACAAAAGCAATGTTGGCCACAGCGAGCGTACCAATGCTGTAATTGAGCCAAAGATCTCGCTGCAGTGGTTTCTGAAAATGGATACCATTACCATACCGGCGTTGGAGAATGTACTGAACGATACGGTGCAGCTGCACCCTGCCAAATTCAAGAACATGTACAGGAGCTGGATGGAAAATGTGCGCGACTGGTGCATTAGCCGGCAGCTGTGGTGGGGACAGCAAATACCTGCATACTATATTAATGGTACCAGGGATTTTGTAGTGGCCGAATCGGCAGAAGAAGCCCTGGAACTGGCCCGCCGGAAAACAGGAGATGCAGGTTTAACGATGGAGGCCCTGGAACAGGATCCTGATGTGCTGGATACCTGGTTCAGCTCCTGGCTGTGGCCTATCTCTGTTTTCGATGGTATTCTGGATCCGGAAAGCAAAGACCTGAAATACTATTACCCCACCAATGACCTGGTAACCGCTCCGGAAATCCTTTTCTTCTGGGTAGCGCGTATGATCATTGCCGGTTATGAGTACCAGGGAGAGAAGCCCTTTAAAAATGTTTACCTCACCGGTATTGTACGCGATAAGCTGGGCCGTAAAATGAGCAAGTCGCTTGGCAATAGCCCCGATCCGCTGGAGCTGATTGTGAAATACGGCGCCGACGGGGTTCGTACAGGTATGCTTTTCAGCTCCCCGGCTGGTAATGACCTGCTGTTCGATGAAAAGTTATGCGAGCAGGGACGTAACTTTAACAACAAGATCTGGAATGCCTTCCGCCTTATCCAGGGCTGGGAAGTTGATAGCAGCAAAGATGGTAGTACTAACAGTGTTGCCATAGAGTGGTTTCGCAACCGCTTTTCCCAGATACTCGAGGAGCTGGAAGATAACTTCAAAAACTTCCGCATCAGCGATTCCCTGCATACTGTTTATAAGCTGGCTTGGGATGATTTCTGCAGCTGGTACCTGGAGATGGTAAAGCCACCTTTCGGCGAAGCCATTGATGCTGCTACTTACGAAGCTACGGTTGGCTTTATGGAAGAGGTGCTGAAGGTGCTACACCCCTTTATGCCATTCATCACAGAGGAAATCTGGCACCAGCTGCGTGAGCGGCAGGAGGGGGAGAGCCTTTGTATTGCCCCCTGGCCAAAGGCCGAAAGCTTCGAAAAGCAACTGCTCGATGAAGCGGCAGTAGCCTTTGATGCCGTACAGAACGTACGCAACCTGCGTAACAGCAAAGGTATGTCGCCCAAAGAGGAGCTAAAGCTGGTGGTGCGTACCGAGCGCCCGCAGCTATATGAAAACTGGGAAGGCGTGCTGCGCAAGCTGGCAAACCTTAGCGACCTGCAGTTTGGCGAAAAACCTGATGCAGCCGTGAGCATGGTGGTAGGACCGGATGAATTATCGGTGCCCCTGGCAGGAAGCATCGATGCCGAAGCAGAACGTGATAATGTAATGAAGGAGCTGGAGTATACCCGTGGTTTTTTAGCTTCGGTAGACAAAAAGCTTAGCAACGAGCGCTTTGTTAGCAACGCAAAACCGGAAGTTGTGGAAAGCGAACGCAAAAAGAAAGCCGACGCCGAAGCGAAGATCAGGGCGCTGGAAGAAAGCCTGGCTGCATTGGGCTGATGTATTCTAAATAATAGTACAGGGAAAATTAGTTTTTTCCTGCATGAATATTCAAAGCCAGTCTCCAAATGGGGGCTGGCTTTTTTGTGCAGTTTTGAATGCAATGCTTGTAGAGGGTAGACTGGAGTAACTCTCAGTTCAGGCTTAATAAATTTAGGTTGTTAACTTATGCCGCAGCTCTACATGGTTTTTCAGGAACTGCACAAATTCCTCACGTTTTCCGCTTTTATGGAGAGCTTTCAGGGGGAGCTTAAGTTTATTGGAGTTGGTGGATACCCACAGAACCTCACCCCGCTGCAAGGCGGAATAAATGGAAAAGTAGCCTATTAAAATTGGTAACAGAATCATCAGGATGCGTTCTGTGTGGATACGGTGTACACCAGGGTCAATATAGTCCAGGTAAACTGAGAGGGCAGCGATAAAAGCAAACACAATCAGGGTGAGCCCTAATAGAAGCAGAATAAGCCAGTTATTTACTTCCCATCCCTGTGTTATCTCAATACTATTAATTGCTTTATAGGGGATGGTCTTAAAATTGAAGCGGTTGCGCAGCAGGTGAAGGCCCTGATCGGAAAAGCCTGCCTTTTCGGTCTGAAAATGGTATTTGCTCATAATCAATGAGAGAGTAGAACAATATAAGATTTTTATGAATAGCTGACAAATGTGGTGCAGCAGTAGCTTCCAATTCTGTTTATCAGCATTAAATATTTCAGAAACTACAACTGACTGGAAGGTTTATAAGTATAACAGGGAAGTCTGTAAAGCAAAGGATTGAGAAGTAGACAGAACTTACTATGGGAATAGATGATTTTTTGAAGAAAATAAAGACCGAGGTCGACGTGATCAAAGGGGATGAGACCAAGGATAAGTTTTTTTTTAGCAGTGCTGAATACCCCAATATTGATGAGGCAGTCAGTGCATTTCAGTTGTCGAAAGAAAAGCTTTTTCATGTAAACAACTGGTCCCGTCTGCCTGGCGTAGCTTCAGGTTTCAAGGTGCATCATGCCAGTGGAGAAGTAAAGGAGAGTGGTATTCCACAGGTAGGGGATTTTCTATTTATTGATTTACCAGGTCCAAGTCCGGATACCTGGGTAGAAGTAATCGATGTGAACGAAGGTGCAGACTGGGCTGAATTTACAGTAAGGCCCAGCCATGACCCGAAAGATACTGGAAAGCCGGAGCGAAAAGTTGAGCATTTTTTTGCCGACGAAGCCACCAGTACTTTTCGTGTGGAGCGAAAGGGGAATATTATTTCTGCCTGCGAAATAGGCATGAAAGAAGGAATCAACAATCGTGGAAAAGAAGCCGGAGGCCGTGAAATTGTAAATACCCTGATAGCCGTTGGAGGCTGGATCCTGTTCCAGGAAATTCAATGGCGAAAACTAACCGAATACCTGGTTCATAAGATTGAGCTGGATAAGGATTAGTGGGTACGGGTACCAGTTTAGTTAAAAAGTTGCAGGGCCCGCTATGTCTGAACCAGGGGCGGGCACCTGCAGCAGAACGAAGATGATCAGTAGCATTTGAATGATAAAAATAGATAAATAACATATGAATAGACTTGCCGATTCCTCTACGCCAGCCAGAATTGTTTTGAGCGGTATAGCGGGCACAACTGTTATGACCGCCTATAGCTATGGTTTGTCCAAAACCCTGAAAGAGCAGTTCAGAGAACCTGAATTTTTAAGTTTTCTGGTGCATGAACAACCCCTGGTTAAACTTACAGGAAGCTACAAACCAGCAAATAAAACTACTGGTTTTTTGCTTCATTACCTGGCAGGAGCCGGCTTTTCGGCTGGCTACGAGTATCTGTGGAAACCGGCAGTTAAGTTGCCAACCGTGCTGAAAGGGGCCGCCTACGGCGTGCTCGCCGGCTTAACTGGTGTAGCCATCTGGGAGGCAACCATCAGACTGAGAGAAACACCGCCCAGGCTGAACAAAGGAAAGTATTATACGCATCTGGTTTTAGCCCATGTTGTATACGGTGTAACAACAGCGCTGGCATCCAGGGCCATGAGCAAAACAGAAGGATAGTCTGAAGAATGCTTAGAGATGCTGTTGCTGCTTACTGCTAAGCCAGAAAGCAAGCATAACCCCTGCCGGAAAAACAAGGCTGGCCGCCTGCCACTGCCTAAGCTTAGGCCTGGGCTTAAGCTTTAAATGGCGCAGGAGGTAAGCCGCAGAAACCCCATGCCCTGCGGCTAAAGATGCTATAACAACTATTGTGATCATTTTTTCAGATGCTTCTCTAAAAAAGCAATGCTTGCATTTACTACCAAATCGGTGTCGAGTGGTAAATCATTCCCCTCCCAGGGATGAGTACCCCCAAAGGTATGGTTGCTTTCCGGAACGAGCAATAGTTCAGCATCCTCTTTCCAGGAGGCTATGTCTTTGGCCATTTTCACAGGCAGGGTTTCATCTGCAGTACCATGGATTACCAGCAGGGGCTGCGGCATACTTTTTACTGCTGCAGGTATGTTGAGGCGTTCTTTATTCTCCTGGAAATTTTCTACCAGCTGGTAGTATAGGGGCATTTCCTGCTTGGTGCGGGAGTTGGCAATGTGTACCAGTCCTTTTTTCTTCCATTCATCGATAAAGCTTTTTGGCCAGCGCTCTTCCAGGTTGTCGATAGCCGCCCAGCTTACCACGGCTTTCACCCGGGGCTCCTCGGCAGCTTTCAGAAGTACCAGCCCGCCGCCACGGCTATGGCCGATTAGTGCAAGCTGCCCCAGGTTCAATTCTACGGCAGGTATGCTGCTCTCGCCATTCTCCAGATGATCTACCAGCACGGATAAATCATCCAGCTCAATAGTGAAATTATTATGTCCAAAAGCCTCCAGGTCTGCAAATTCTGTTGGTTGTTCTGGCGTGGTGCCGTTGTGAGAAAGATTGAGCTTTACAAATACAAACCCCTGTTCTGCAAAACGATCTGCCACTAAATTAAAGGTGCCCCAGTCCTTGAATCCTTTAAAGCCATGTACAAACACAACTACAGGTTTGGGTACGCCATCCTGCTTGTATCGGGCATCGTAAATAAAGGGTCTGTTATTGTGAAGGGAATGCAGAATCTGATTCCCGGTATAAGTTAGTGTATCCATATTAGGCAAAATAAGAAAACAGGACTTTGGTTTGCAAAAAAAGGGATTGTATACTTGTATCCGTTAAAAATGTCCATCTCTCTAGACCAAATACAAGCCCCCATTGCGGCAGAAATGCAGGCTTTCGAGCAAAAATTCCGTGCTTCCATGCGCACACGGGTACTTTTGCTTGATAAAATCATGCGCTACATTGTAAAGCGCAAGGGAAAGCAGATGCGCCCAATGTTTGTATTTTTAAGTGCAGGCACTGCAGGCGGTAAAATAGATGAGGCTACTTATCGCGGGGCTTCCCTGATTGAATTACTGCATACAGCCACCCTGGTACACGATGATGTGGTGGATGATGCCAGCCATCGCAGGGGATTTTTTTCTGTTAATGCTCTCTGGAAAAACAAAATTGCCGTTTTGGTAGGCGATTACCTCCTGAGCCGGGGGCTGCTACTAAGCGTAGATAACGGAGATTTTAATCTGCTCAAAATCGTATCGACAGCCGTGAGGGAAATGAGCGAGGGTGAGCTGCTGCAGATAGAAAAGGCTCGCCTGATGGATATCACCGAGGAGGTTTACTACGATATCATCTGCAAGAAAACTGCCAGCCTGATTGCTTCCTGCTGCGCTGCCGGCGCTGCCTCTGTAGGGGCCGGTGCAGAGATCATAGAACGTATGCGCCTGTTTGGAGAAAAAGTCGGTATGGCCTTTCAGATCAAGGACGACTTATTTGATTATGGCGAGGAAGAAATAGGGAAGCCTGTAGGCATAGACATCAAGGAGCGTAAAATGACGCTGCCACTCATTTATGCTCTGAAAAAATCCTCCTGGATGGACAGGCGTATGGTTGTTTACAAGGTAAAAAACCAGAGCCACAGACCTAAAAAAGTCCGTGAGGTGATTGATTTCGTCAAAAAGTCCGGAGGCATTCAGTATGCAGAAGAGGTGATGAAGCGATATATGGAAGAAGCCATGCAGCTCCTGTCGGCCATGCCCGATTCTGACTACAAAACCTCCCTGCAGCAACTGGTGATCTACACCATTGAGCGGAACAAGTAGGTTTGGGGTATGAGGTATGCAGCCTCATCACCCCTCCTGGTGTTTATAATTTCATCATCATTTTTGAGAGGCTTATTTACTTCAGGGAGTTGATTATGCCTTTGTTGCCTGCCTCATCGGCTTCTTTTTAGAGCTATACTTCCTGATAAAATAAATGATGAATGGTGTACCAATGGCAGTAGGCAAGAGCCAGGCGATATATACCGGTTCGGTGTGTACATTGGTTACCAGAAAAGCAGTGATGGTGCTGATATAAGCACCGCCCATACGGCTGATATGGCGTCTCAGTAAATCAGCTTTTTTCAGCCCTTCCGGATTTCTTAATACCTGTACATCTACCAGCAGCATCAGCAACAAGATGCCCATAAAGATCAGGAGTACCAGCTGTAGCCCCTGTAAATGAAAGCCCTCGTTCAGCAGCATATGGCCTGTAAAACCTCCTGCCAACAGGAGGGCAGCCACCAAAAAGCTCCAGTCCATGGCTAGATTTGGCTTGTGTGTGTATTTGTCATACCGAAGGCTTCTGTAGCCGGTCAGGGTCATGTAGGTAGAGAAGATGCCAATCGTAAACAGAAAGGGGTTATACTTCAGCAGGCACATGGTAATAGCGGTAAAGCCAACCCCAATCATAGCAATGGTATATACCTTTCCGGCAATACGATGTAGTCTGCGCCCTTTTGTTGCGGTAAAAGAAATGCCGCCGCTGAAAAGTGCTGTAAAGCCCGCGGCAATGTGAAGAATCAGGATAACGGTGTATAGCATCGGCTTAGCTGTTAAGTGATGCTACAAGAATAAGCATTCCTGTATTTAGCCGCAGAAAATTGGGTTGAGGGTTAAATCGGAGGGATCAAAAACACGATTTGGGACGAATACAAAAGGATCAGGGATGAACAGCAAATCTTTAACGACCAATTTTATCCAGGATTTTTCGGGCAAAAGATCTTCCTACCGGCACGGTCAGTTCGCTCTCCCTCAGATGCAGCAGGTAGCCCTGTGCATTTCCGGATACATGCACCACCTGCTCCAGGTTAACCAGGTAAGAGCGGTGGCAGCGGGCAATGTCGGGTTCTCCCTGCAGCTGATCTTCCAGTCGGCTTAGGCTGCTTCGCAATAAAATTTTCTGTTCCTTTTTGTCTTTCCGCAGGTGCAGTTCGGCATAGTTGCCTGCCGCAGCAATAAACAGCAGCCTTTTCAGGTCCAGGTCTATGGCTTCCGTTTTATTTTCCCCTGTTAGCTGAAGGGTTCTGGTTCCTGCTTCAGGAGTAGCAGGATCAGGCCTGTGCTCCAGTTGCAGATTGGTAGCTTCGGCAATGGCAATATGAGTTTTCAGATAATGGGTGTAGCCGTAAAGTGTAAGCGTAATGGTGGGAAACAATCCAACGGCAAAGGTTACTCCTATAAAAAAGAGCAGACCTTCTAAGCTGAACGGGATCATGCCGATGGCAGCACTATAATAGAAGTTGGCACCTGCAATGGTACTGATTTGTAAAAGCACATACACGATTTGTCGTTTAACTGTCCATTGCGATTCTCTCTCCGGATGCTGTCTCATATACATGGATAAACTGCCGCCATAGAGCAGCATTACACAGCTGGTAATTAAACCATAACCGGCAAGAATAGGGTACTGGTTTTGGGTGGGAACAGCATGAATGCCAAATGGCTGAAAAAAGAACAGAAACAGCGCTACAAACAACCCTACCAGCAGGGATGTGCGCATGATGTAAGGCACGCCCGTTTGCACCGGACAGGGCTTGTTCCAGATCTTTAACATATTGTATTCATTTCTTCAAAGCAGTCAGCCTCTGCTTTTACAATAACTATTATCAGAACAAATCATAGATGAACACGGGGCTTAGTACATGCGGTGTCTCTTGTAATGATAATCCGCAGTACACCGATAAGCCTTGTGCGGACGCTAATGCTTTCAGCTCCTTTGCCTAATGTAAGATCCCTGGTAGAATGTTGTAATCTTCACATTTACAGCTATTTATCAATGATTATCGAGTTCCTGATATAACTTACAGGCCAGCTTTTAGAGAGCTGGAGGACTTGGTTGCCTGCTTTGATGTATGATTTACCTGCAGCAGGAATGCTAATCTATCAATTAGCCGGGCTTTGTCAAAAAAAGAGCTAAATAATGAGTAGTGTAAGAATAGTGGGAAGAGAAGTTGTTTTTTAGCCTGGTGGGAGAAAGTGGGAAGTTTCAGATATGCTATTTTAATGAAGTGATCGTGCCCTGATGTTACCATTATGTTAAGTAATAAAAGATGGTAATGTGTATATTTTCCTCAATAATGAGGAATTGGCCACAAATATGGATGCTCATTTTGTTGATATAAATCACCCTCAAAACTAAACATTTAGATTCTCGATTGACTTGTGCACAAAAGTAGTGTGGATAAGTCTAAATGTATTTATATAAAACGCTGAATATCAGCATATTGAAGGTTGTTGTTTGTGTATATTTTGAAGTGGTAAAAGAAGGATAAACCACTGAAATTGAGCCCTTTCTGCCAGATTTGAAATTGTTAAAAAATTTAATTTATTTGTATTATTGGTATGGTGAAGTGCTTAAAATAAATAAAAAAGCCTATTTATTTATAATAAAACGAATATTAACTGTTGAGCATGTTTTTGGTGGAAGCAATGGTGGGAGAAAGTGGTAGAATGTGGATAAAGATGTCATTTTAATTTCTAGATTTGCAGTAGACCCATGGCATATTTCACTTCCGAATATGAATGTAAGCTCGATGCGAAAGGCAGAATGATGCTGCCCGCCCGCATCAAATCCGCACTACCAAGTTCGGCAACGGATGAGCTTGTGCTTCGCCGGGGGTTTGAACCGTGTCTGGTGGTCTATCCCTATACTGAATACAAAAAGATCTTTTCCAAGATTGCTTCTCTAAATGAGTTCAATGAAGAGTACAGAACGCTTCAGCGGAATTTCTTTAGAGGTAATGTGCAGGTGGAACTGGATAACAGCGGTCGCCTGCTTATTCCAAAGACTATGATGAAGTATGCCGATCTTGACAAAGATGTAATTGTAGTAGGAATGGGTAATCGCTTTGAATTATGGAATCCGGTTAAGTACGAGGATTACCTGATTCAGGACAGAGACGAGTTTAGTAAATTAGCAGAAAAGTATCTTTCAGAATAAGTTGCCAATGTCCTACCACGAGCCGGTAATGCTTCAGGAAACGCTGGAAGGATTACAGCTGCAGCCAAACGGTACCTACGTAGATCTTACTTTTGGTGGCGGTGGCCATAGCAAAGCTATTCTTCAGCAGCTGGAAGAAGGGGGGCGGTTGTTTGCTTTCGATCAGGACGATGATGCCCGCCAGCAGGCTGCTGCTATCACAGATCCCCGCTTCAGGTTTATAGAAACCAATTTCAGGCACCTAAAGCGATACTTAAAGCTTTTTGGCGTTACGGCGGTAGATGGCATCCTGGCAGATTTGGGAGTTTCCTCCCACCAGCTCGACGAGCCGGCACGTGGATTTTCCACCCGTTTCGAAGCTGATCTGGACATGCGGATGGACAGGGCTAGCAGCCTGACAGCCAGTGAAATAGTAAATACATATCCGGAGCGTGAGCTGCATAAAATACTGGGCATGTACGGCGAGGTAAAGAATGCAAAGTCGCTTGCGGCAGCTCTTGTGGCAAGTCGCATCAATACTCCTATTCGAACAGTAAGTGAATTCAAGGAGGTATTGAACAAATATGCCCCCAGGGGCAAAGAATTTAAATACCAGGCTCAGGTGTTTCAGGCCCTGCGCATTGAGGTAAATGACGAGCTGCAGGCATTGGAAGAAATGCTGGAGCAGACGGCAGAAGTGTTAAGGCCTGGAGGAAGGCTGGTGGTGATGAGCTACCATTCGCTGGAAGACAGGCTGGTAAAGCACTTTATGGCAAAGGGTAAATTTTCGGGCGAAGCCGAAAAGGATTTCTATGGAAATATGCAACGGCCGCTGGAGCCGGTAACCCGAAAGCCGGTAGAGCCCTCTGCTGAGGAGATAGTCAGAAATAACAGAGCAAGAAGTGCACGTTTGCGCGTGGCAGAAAAATTATAAGGAGGTGGGGTATGTTGATGTTAGTAGCAAACAAACCAAAAATTAAAAAGAAGCAAAAGCAGAAGGATCGCAAGAACCTGTTTGCCCGTGTGGAAGCCATGTTCCGCATGCAGCGCCTTTTTGATGAGGGTGTACCGGTACGTTATTTTCCTTTTGGTATCTTTCTGATGCTGATACTGCTTACCTATATTGGTAACAACCACTATGCCGAGCGCATGCAGCGCAAAATTCAGCGGCTGGAGAGCGAGGTAGAAGACCTTCGCGCCGACTACACCACCCTGAAAGCCGACTATATGTTTTCCAGCAAGCAGTCGGAAGTGGCCCGTAAGGTACAGCCCATGGGCATTATTGAAAGTCAGCAACCACCAATCAAACTAATACTTTCAGACGATGAAGATTAAGCAGTCCATGCTCCTGCGGGTACGCATTGCCTTCCTCTTTGTCTTTTTGTTTGGGGCAGCAATCATTTACCGCATTTTCGACCTGCAAATGCTGCAGGGAAACAAGTGGCGCAAGGTAGCGGCATCTACCAGTTTGCAGTACCGCACCATTAAAGCCACCAGGGGAAATATTTATTCTGATAATGGAAGCCTGCTGGCTACTTCGCTGCCCTTTTACCGGGTGTGCATGGACCCCACCATTGCCAAAGAAGAACTGTACAAGCAAAATATAGATTCACTGGCCCTTATGCTGTCGCGCTTTTTTGGCGACCGCAGCAAGGAAGAGTACAAGCACCGCATTAATGATGCACGCCGCAGCAAGCGGCAGTACCTGATCGTAAACCGGCTGCAGATCGGCTACCAGGATAAAAAACAGATGGAGAAGTGGCCGCTTTTCCGCGAAGGCAAATACAAGGGCGGCGTTATTTTTGAAAAGGTTGAAAAACGGTTTAAGCCTTTCTCTACCCTGGCAAACCGTACGGTTGGCTATATCAACGAATCAGCATCCGGCGCCGGCTTAGAGTATAGCTTCAATGAGCAGCTGATGGGCAAGCATGGGGAGGCACTCTTCAGGCGTGTGGCCGGTGGTAGCTGGCAGCCTGTTTTTGTAGAAACCGAAAAGCGGCCTGTAGAAGGGCTTGATATTGTTTCTACCCTGGATGTTAACCTGCAGGACGTGGCAGAATCTTCGCTGCTGCGCCACTTACAGTACCACAATGCCGATAGGGGTTGTGTGGTGGTAATGGAGGTGAAAACCGGGCATGTAAAGGCAATGGCTAACCTTAGCCGCAATGCATCTGGTTACTATGCCGAAAGCTACAACCTGGCCGTAGGGCAGCATGGTCTGCGGGAGCCGGGTTCTACCTTTAAGCTGGCCAGCATGATTGCCCTGTTCGAAGACACTAATTTAAAACTTACCGACACTGTCGATACCGGAAATGGCTTGCAGCGCTTCTACAAAGAAGTTATCCGCGACCATAAGCCAGGCGGCTATGGAAAGATCACTATCGAAGAGGCTTTTGCTAAATCATCGAACATAGCCGTAGCCAAACTGGTAGATGCCCATTTTGGCCTTAAGCCACAGCGCTTCATGGATTACATCAGGCAAATGGGCCTGACTGAGCCGCTGGGCTTTCAGCTGAAAGGAGAGGGCCTGCCTAAGTTTCCGCCCCAGCAAAAATGGAGTGGTATTACCCTGCCCTGGATGGCCTACGGTTATGGCTTTGAGATTACCCCCCTGCAAACCCTGGCTTTTTACAATGCAGTAGCCAACGACGGTAAAATGATGCGCCCCATGCTGGTTTCGGCCATTCGCAGGGCTGATCGTCTGGAGCAGGAGTTTCAGCCTCAGGTAATGCAGGAGAAGATCTGCTCTGCCCAGACACTGGAGAGTGTGCGCAAAATGCTGGAAGGTGTGGTGGAGCATGGTACGGCCAATAACATCCGCAACAGCCATTACCCCATTGCCGGTAAAACCGGTACGGCACAAACCCTGGAGAACGGAAAGTACGCTAAAAAGTACTATACCTCATTTGTAGGGTATTTCCCGGCCGACAGGCCTAAATACAGTGCCATTGTAGTAATTGATAATCCGAAAGGATACAACCAGTATGGCAGCGATGTGGCAGCACCGGTGTTCAAGGAGATTGCCGATAAGGTATATGCCCGCGACCTGGAGATGCACCCGCCCTATGTACCATCCCCGCTGATCGATCCTGGTTTTCCGGTGGTGCAGTCGGGTTACATGCCCGAGTTGTTTGAGCTGAGCAAAAGGTTTGGGCTGGCTTATAAAACACCAATTGCCGAAGATTGGGTGAAAGCCCAGGTAGACAGTGCTGCCATTGACTGGAAACCACGCTCTACAGAAGTAGGCCGCATACCCGATGTACGGGGCATGACCCTGCGCGATGCCTTGTACCTGCTGGAAAATAAAGGGGTGGAGGTGCGGTTTTCGGGCCATGGCCGGGTGTTGCGGCAATCGCAGGAGCCGGGCAGCAGAGCCCTAAAAGGAAGTTATATTACGTTAACACTTGGATAATGCCAATTCTACAGAATATTCTGTATAAGATAAATTTAAAGGCTGTAAGTGGCCCAACTGATATCAGCATACTGGATGTAACCTTCGACTCCAGGCAGGTGGGCCCCGGCAGCCTGTTTGTGGCTGTGAAAGGAACACAGAGCGATGGCCACGACTATATCGAAAAAGCCATTGAAAAAGGAGCAGCTGCGATTATAGCTGAAACGCTGCCGCGCCCCCTGCCCGAGGGCATTACCTGGGTGCAGGTGGTGAACTCCGGCACTGCGCTGGGCATTGCTGCTGCCAATTTTTACGATAATCCTTCAGAGAAATTAACCATCGTGGCGGTTACCGGCACCAATGGTAAAACCACCACAGCTACTTTATTATTCAGGCTCTTTCGGGCGCTGGGGTATTCCTCCGGTTTGCTTTCTACGGTATGCAATTACATCAATGATAATGAAGTACAGGCTACCCACACCACGCCGGATGCACTGCAGCTTCAGCGGCTGCTGGCAAAAATGGTAGCCGAGGGTTGTACCCACTGCTTTATGGAGGCTTCCTCGCATGCCATCGTGCAGCAGCGCTTAAGCGGGCTGAAGCTGAGTGGTGCCATCTTCTCCAATATTACACACGATCACCTGGACTACCACCAGACTTTTGATGCTTACATAGAGGCGAAAAAGGGTTTGTTCGACATGCTTCCCAAAGACGCCTGGGCGCTTACTAATATTGATGACAAGCGTGGAATGGTTATGCTGCAGAACACCAGGGCTGCCAAACATACTTACGCACTGAAAAAGCCTGCTGATTACAAGGCAAAGCTTCTCAGCAATACCCTGCAGGGCCTGGAACTGGATGTGGATGGCAAAGTGGTGTGGTTTAAACTGATTGGTGATTTTAATGCCTATAACCTGCTTTCGGTATATGCTGCAGCCATGTTGATGGGAGAGGATGCTGATGAGGTACTAACCCAGCTTAGCAGCATTTCCACTGCTCCCGGCAGGTTTGAGCAGGTGGCAACCGGTTCTGATATAATTGCCGTGGTAGACTACGCCCATACGCCCGATGCACTGGAAAATGTTCTGAAAACCATTGCCGGTTTCCGCACCGGAAACGAGCAGGTGATTACTGTGGTTGGTTGTGGTGGAAACCGCGATAAAGAAAAGCGACCCCTGATGGCTGAAATTGCCGCCAATCTGAGCGATCGTGTAGTGTTGACCTCAGATAATCCGCGAAACGAGGAGCCGGCCCAGATCGTTGCCGATATGCAGAAGGGTATTGGGCCAATCAACACCAGAAAAGTACTAAGTATTCTGGACCGGAAAGAAGCCATCCGCACCGCCTGCATGCTGGCCTGTCCGGGAGATATTATTCTTGTGGCCGGAAAGGGACATGAGACATATCAGGAGATTGCAGGAGTAAAGCATCCCTTCGATGATCGTCAGGTTCTGGCAGAAATCTTACGTGAAGTCAGGTCTTAGTTAAATTATATTTCTTAGAAAAACCCAAAAAAGCTTCTAATTTGGTTTAGCCAAAAACCATTAACATCCAGCTAAGATGCTGTATTACATTTTTGATTATCTTGAGAGAGAGTTTGACCTGATCGGTGCACAGGTTTTTCAGTATATTTCCTTTAGGGCGGGCGGTGCCGCGTTTCTGTCACTCATCATCAGCCTGCTGATTGGTAAGCGAATTATCCGCTATCTGCAGAAAAGACAAATAGGTGAGATTGTGCGTAACCTGGGTTTGCAGGGCCAAATTGAAAAAAAAGGTACACCAACCATGGGTGGTATTATTATTATTGCCGCCATTGTTATTCCCTCTCTGCTATTTGCTCAGTTGGATAATATCTATGTGATCCTGATGATCGTAGCCACCCTCTGGATGGGCTTCATTGGCTTTCTGGACGACTATATTAAGGTTTTCCGTAAAAATAAAGAAGGCCTGGCCGGCAAGTTTAAAGTGGTGGGTCAGGTTGGCTTGGGGCTAATCGTGGGGCTTACGCTTTACTTCCATAACGATGTGGTGATCCGCGAATTTATTCGCGATCCGCTGGTGGTAGAGGTGGAGGGAGAGCCGGAGCCGGAGCCCATCACCACCAAAACTCCCTATCGGGATATCAAAAGTACCATAACCACCATTCCCTTTGTAAAAGACAATTCCTTCAATTACAGCAATATACTTCCTGCGGAGTATGGAAATTACACCTGGCTGGTCTATGTGCTGATTGTAATCTTCATTGTTACGGCCGTTTCGAACGGGGCGAATATTACCGATGGCATCGATGGGCTGGCAGCAGGGGTCTCGGCCATCATAGGGCTTACACTCGCCATCTTTGCCTATGTATCGGGTAACGTAATCTTCTCAGATTACCTCAACATCATGTACCTGCCCAATACCGGCGAGCTGGTGGTTTTCTGTGCTGCATTTGTAGGTGCCTGTATCGGGTTTCTCTGGTTCAATGCTTATCCGGCCCAGGTGTTCATGGGCGATACAGGGAGCCTTTCACTTGGCGGCATTATTGCCGTGCTTGCTTTTGCCCTGCGCAAAGAGTGGCTTATTCCTATCCTCTGCGGCATTTTCCTGGTAGAAAACCTGTCAGTGATGATGCAGGTGAGCTACTTTAAATACACCAAAAAGAAATACGGCGAAGGTCGGCGCATTTTCAAAATGTCGCCCCTGCACCACCACTACCAGAAGATGGACTACCACGAAAGTAAAATTGTGAGCCGCTTCTGGATTGTAGGTATTCTATTGGCAATTATTACCCTTACTACCCTTAAATTACGCTAAGGCTTATGAGCAGAAAAGAACAGATTGTGGTTTTGGGCGGTGGCGAAAGCGGCACTGGTGCTGCTTTACTGGCTGCCCAAAAAGGCTATGCAGTCTTTCTTTCTGAAAAAGGCCAGCTGACAGATGCTTACCGGCAGCAGCTGGTAGAAAGGGGTATTCCTTTCGAGGAGGGTGCTCATTCTGCAGAACAGATACTTAGGGCTGATAAAGTAATTAAAAGCCCGGGAATACCGGATACGGCATCCATGGTGGTGCAGCTTCGGGAAAAAGGGGTGCCGGTGATAGATGAGCTATCCTTTGCACTTGGCTATACCCGTGCAAAAGTAATTGCCATAACAGGTACCAATGGCAAGACTACCACCACGCTGCTCACTTACCATTTGCTGAAAGAAGCAGGGCTCAAAGTAGGGCTGGCTGGCAATGTGGGCTACAGTTTGTCTGCTTTGCTGGCCGCCGGCAATGAGTACGACTGGCTGGTGCTGGAGGTAAGCTCTTTTCAACTGGATGGAATGCCCGGCTTCAGGCCAAATACCGGCATCCTGCTCAATATCACCCCTGATCACCTGGATCGGTATAACCACAAATTTGAGCATTATGTAGCTTCCAAGCTGCAGCTTTGCCGCTCCATGACAGAAGAGGATGCGCTGATCTTCAATGCCGAAGACCCGGTATTGCTATCGGCGCTGCAGGCGCAGCCTTCAAAAGGGCAGTTACTACCGGTTGCCGGCCCCGGTATAGAAGCAGCAGCGAATCTGGATGAAGAGTGGATCAGGATAAAAGGACCGGTAAGAGATACCCTGTATCCCCATAACGATATTGTACTGCGCGGCCGCCACAATTACCTGAATACCGCCTGCGCTGTACTGGCAGCCTATCGTGCCGGCGTTTCTGAAGCTTCTATCAGGCTATCACTGCTAAGCTTTAAAAATGCGCCGCACCGACTTGAAAAAGTAGGCGAAGCAGGAGGGGTAGAATGGGTGAACGATTCAAAGGCAACCAATGTAGATGCTGCCTGGTATGCACTGGATGCCATGCAGAAACCAATTGTTTGGATTGCAGGTGGTGTAGACAAAGGCAATGATTACGATCAGCTGGCACCGCTGGTGCGCCAGAAGGTAAAAGCCTTGGTATGTATGGGAAAAGATAATGAAAAACTACTGAGGTATTTTGATGGCATCGTGCCTAACTTGTATAGCAGCAGCAGTCTGGAAGAAGCCATGCAAACAGCAGCAGCGGCCGCACAGCCAGGCGATGTAGTGCTGCTGGCGCCGGCCTGCGCCAGTTTTGATCTTTTCAAAAATTATGTTGACAGAGGCAATCAGTTCAGGCAGAAAGTAGAAGAATTTAAGAATAGCAGATAGGAGGCAGGACTATGAATGAAGTAAAACTATGGATGCAGGACAACCTGAAAGGTGATCCCGTTATCTGGATCATTGTTTTTATGCTGTCGCTACTTAGTGTAGCAGCGGTTTACAGTGCAACTGGCACACTTGCCTTTAAGCGCGATGTAGAGGTAGAACAGTACCTGATCAACCACTCGCTGCTGATGTTCCTAAGCCTTGGTGCCATGTGGGTGGCTCACCGGGTAGATTACCGCTATTACAGCAGGCTTTCACGCTTTGCTCTTATTTTATCGGTGCCCCTGCTGTTGTATGCCTTCTTTTTCGGATCAAATATCAACGAAGCCAGCCGCTGGATAGAAATACCGCTCATCAACAAAACCTTTCAGCCCTCTGACTTAGCCAAACTGGCACTGATTGCCAACCTGGCGGCCATGCTGAGCAAGCGGCAGCAAAACATCACCGATAAAGAGCTGCTAACCCCAGTTTTGTTCTGGATTGGCCTGATCTGCGGCCTAATTGCACTCTCAAACTTCTCTACGGCTGGTTTGCTGTTTGCCACCTGTCTGCTCCTGATGTTCATTGGCAGGGTACCGGCCAAATACCTGTTTATGCTGATCCTGATCGGTGCGATTGGTGGCGGTCTTGCATTTGCCTTTGGGCAGCGGGGGGGTACTTTACTTGCCCGTATTGAAAGCTATACCAGTCCCGGAGAAATCTCTTACCAGACAGAGCAGTCTTATATTGCTATAGCCACCGGCGGCATTGCCGGCAAGGGTCCTGGCAACAGCGACAGCCGCAACCTGCTGCCGCACCCGTACTCTGACTTTATTTATGCGATCATCATAGAAGAGTATGGATTGTTCGGAGGCATCCTCTGTATCTTCCTCTATATGGCCTTGCTGTATCGGGGCATGAAGGCAGTCTCCCAAAGTGAACGGGCCTTCGGGGGTTTGCTGTCTGCAGGGCTGGCCTTTGCGCTGGTATTGCAGGCATTCGTTAACATGGGTGTTGCGGTTGGTATTTTACCGGTAACAGGGCAGCCGCTGCCCATGATCAGTATGGGGGGTACCTCCTTACTGTTCAATGGATTAGCCCTTGGTATCATTTTAAGTGTGAGCAGGGGAGATGTGGAAGATATTGCCACAGCCCCTAAAGATGTAGGCAACTATGTAAAGTCAGCCTAGGGTATGTGGATAAATTAATATCATTCTTCTTTATCAAATACCATTTAATACTTGTACATTGATAGTTAAATTTTGTTAGGCAATCTCCTCTTCACAACCATATCGGGTAATTATTAGCGGCGGTGGTACGGGTGGTCACATCTATCCGGCCATAGCTATAGCAGATGCACTGCGCCGCATTGAGCCTCAGACAGAGATCCTGTTTGTAGGTGCAAAAGGGCGTATGGAAATGCAAAAAGTACCCGAAGCCGGGTATAAAATTGAAGGCCTCTGGATCAGTGGTTTGCAGCGACGCTTTACCCTGGATAACCTGGCTTTTCCCCTGAAGGTGCTCAGCAGTGTTGCCAGGAGTACGGCGCTGGTAAAGAAGTTTAAACCTGATGCAGTAGTTGGCGTTGGCGGTTATGCCAGCGGACCCCTTGTATTTGCTGCCACCCGCCAGGGCATCCCTGCGGTGTTACAGGAGCAAAACGGTTATGCAGGTCTCACCAATAAGCTGCTGGCAAAATATGTTAAGAAAATTTGCGTGGCTTACCCTGGAATGGAAAACTATTTCCCTGCCAGTAAGCTTGTGTTTACCGGCAACCCTGTTAGAAAAGACATTCTGCAGGCACAGCAGTTGCGGCAGGAGGGGCTTAGCTTTTTTGGCTTCAGGGAAGATCTGAAAACACTCCTCATTATTGGCGGAAGTCTGGGTGCCCGCACCATAAATCAGAGTATATTGAAGGGGATTGACCAGCTGCTTGAGCAGCGGATTCAGGTTTTGTGGCAAACGGGTAAAGTGTATTATGATGCACTGAACGAAGCCACCAGACATTTACAGGGAGATCAGCTAAAGATAATGCCATTCATCAAGGAAATGCCCCTGGCATATGGCGCTGCCGATGTGGTGGTATCACGTGCCGGTGCTTTAAGCATATCAGAATTATGCCTGGCAGCAAAGCCTGCTGTGCTGGTGCCTTCGCCTAATGTGGCCGAAGATCATCAGACTAAAAATGCCCTTAACCTGGTAAAGGCAAATGCAGCTGTTTTGGTACGCGATGCCCAGGCTCAGGAAGAGCTGGTGCGCGAAACGCTGGCGCTGCTGCATGATGAAGACCGCAAAAAGGAGCTAAGCAGGCAAATAGCCCGTCTTGGAAAACCCAATGCGGCAGAAAATATTGCTAACGAAATAATATCCTTAATTGCGTGAGGCTAAAGGATTACCATAATATCTACTTCTTAGGCATTGGCGGCATCGGTATGAGCGCCCTGGCCCGCTGGTTTTGTAAAAATGGTTTCAGGGTGGGTGGTTACGACCGTACCCCAACTGAACTTACAAATGAGCTGAAAGCCGAAGGCGTTACCATTCATTTTGAAGACAGCCTGGCTGCCATTCCCAAATGGGTGAAAGACGAACGGGAGCGAACGCTGGTGATCTACACACCGGCAATTCCTAAATTTCACCTGGGCTGGAATTACCTGAAGTTTGAGGAGTTTACCATAAAAAAAAGGGCAGAAGTATTGGGCATGCTTACCCACAACCGCTATACGGCGGCAGTGGCGGGTACGCATGGAAAAACCACCACTTCTTCCATGATTGCACACCTGCTGAAAGCTTCGGGCAAACCCTGCTCTGCATTTCTGGGTGGTATTGCTGCCAATTATGGTAGTAACCTGATTCTGCATGAGGGGCCGGAAATAGCAGTAGTGGTGGCAGAGGCAGACGAATTTGACCGTTCATTTCTGTGGCTGGAGCCAGATCTGGCAGTGGTAACGGCAACCGATGCCGATCACCTCGATATTTATGGAGATTCTGCTAAAGTGGTAGAGGCTTTTGGCTTGTTTGTAAGCAAGGTACAGGCAGGTGGCACTGTTTTTATAAACACAGGCTGCCATGCTTCCATTGCCAACGGAGCAGGAAAAGAGGTGGAGGTGCTTACCTACGGATTAAGTGATGCTGCCGCATGCAGGGCAGAAAACGTAAGGGTGGAGAATGGCGCATTTTATTTTGATTATATCGGGCTGGGAGAGGAGATCCCGGATCTGCAGCTGGGCATACCAGGTTTTCACAATGTGGAAAATGCAGTAGCGGCCAGCTCTGTTGCTTTAAAGCTGGGAATTTCAGCAGATAATATCAGAAATGCACTTGCTTCCTTCAAAGGAGTGAAGCGCAGGTTTGAGGTCATCTATCGGGGTTCCGAAACAGTTTTAATCGATGATTACGCACATCATCCGGAAGAGATCCGGGCCTTCCTGACCTCAGTGAGAGCCCTGTACCCGGACAAGAAAATAACAGTGGTTTTTCAGCCGCATTTATACACCCGTACCCGCGATTTTCACACGGGCTTTGCAGAGGCACTAAGTCTGGCAGACGAGGTAATTCTTACCAACATATATCCTGCCCGTGAAGAACCTCTGGATGGAGTGGAGTCCTACATGATCTATAACTTACTGACTGCTAAAGAGAAGAAGGTTGTAAAGCTGCAGGAGGTTATAGCTTTACTTGAAGCAGGTAATTATGAGGTACTTCTGACGGTGGGCGCAGGCAGTATTGATACCCTGGTGCCGCGCATCAAAAACCTGTTGGAGCAAAAGGAGAAAGAAGAGGCGAATGGATAAGCAAAGGTTTTTAAGTACATTACCCTGGGCACTGAGCATGCTGTTCATTTCAGCCAGTATTGGCTGGATCAGCTTTCGTAATGATGGCAGAACGGTGCGCAAAGTTGTGGTTGAGATTGATAACCAGATCAATAATTATTTTCTGGACGAAGCAGATGTATTAAAGCTTTTAACAGATGGGGGCGAAGAAAAAATTGTAGGAGCGAGTGTAGAAAACTTAAGCTTAAAAATACTTGAAAATCGCCTGAAGAATCATAAGTTTGTAAGTAATACTGAGGTATCTACAGACTTTCAGGGTAACTTGTTTGTCAGTATCACCCAGAGCAAGCCTATAGCGCGAATCTTGCGGCAAGACGGGCCGGGAGCTTATGTAAGTAATGTCGGCCAGGTGCTTCCGCTTTCAGAAAAATACACGGCACGGGTAATGCTCCTTAGCGGAGACTACACCCGCAAGTTGTGGCTCGATAACCTGGAGGAGACTCCGTACGGACAACAGTTGTTAGAGTTGCTGCTGTATATTGATCAGGACCCATTCTGGAAGGCGCAGATTGCTGAGGTTAGTATTAACCGGAGTGGAGACATACGGCTTTACCCGCAGGTAACACGGCAAGTGGTGGAGTTTGGGAAAGCAGAAGATATTGAAGAAAAATTTAGAAAGTTGATGATTTTTTATACCCACATATTGCCTGCTAAGGGCTGGAATACATATGACCGGGTGAGTTTAAAATATAATAATCAAATTGTTTGTGAATAAACCACGCAGGCATGCAAGAAGATAAAATCGTTGTAGGCTTAGACATAGGCACCACCAAGATCTGCGTTATTGTGGGGCGCCGGAACGAGTACGGCAAACTCGAAGTGATGGGGATGGGGAAAGCTGTTTCTGACGGAGTAGTTCGCGGGATCGTTACCAATATTGATAAAACGGTAACGGGTATCCAAAAGGCTATTGCTGAAGCAGAGGAGCAATCCGGGATTGATATCCGGGTAGTAAATGTAGGCATTGCCGGCCAGCATATTAAGAGCTCTATTCACCATGGCAGCATTACCCGCAATTCTGCAGATGATGAAATTACGGTAGAGGATGTTAACCGCCTCACCAATGATATGTACCGTATCGTAATTCCTCCGGGAAGCGAGATCATACACGTCATGCCACAAAGTTATACCGTCGATTATGAAGACGGGATCAAAGATCCCGTAGGCATGTCGGGTGTAAAACTGGAGGCTGATTTCCACATCATAACGGCTCAGACCAACGCTATTAACAATATTAATAAGTGTGTTCGCAGGGCTAACCTTGAAATTGATAACCTGATTCTGGAGCCCCTTGCCAGTAGCCTGGCGGTGCTGACCGATGAGGAAAAAGAAGCCGGTGTCTGCCTGGTAGACATTGGTGGCGGTACAACCGATATTGCCATTTTCCATGACAACATCATCCGGCATACAGCAGTGATTCCTTTCGGAGGTAATATCATTACATCCGACATCAAGCAGGGCTGCATGGTAATGCAACATCAGGCCGAGCTGCTGAAGACTAAATTCGGACGTGCCATTGCCGAGGAAGCAAGCGAGAATGAAATCGTTTCAATTCCCGGCCTGCGCAACCGTCCGCCAAAAGAAATCTCTATCCGCAATCTGTCTCATATTATTGAGGCACGTATGGAGGAGATCATTGAACTGGTGCATGCCGAGATCATTTCCAGTGGCTACGATAACCGCCTGGCAGGTGGCATCGTGATCACGGGTGGTGGTTCCCAGCTGGCAGGTATCCGTCAGTTATATGAATATATGATTGGCATGGATGCCCGTATTGGTTACCCCAATGAGCACCTGGGCAAAAGTAAAGTTGAAATGGTTAAGAGCCCGATGTATGCTACTTCGGTAGGTCTGGTACTATCTGGCTTCAAAGCAATAGACGATCGTGAAAATCAGTACAACGAGCGTCGTCCGCAACAGCAGATTACGAGCAAACAGGTGAAGAAAGATCAGCAGCGGCAGTCAGGTGGGTTCTTTAAGAATATTATAGACCGTACCCGTAACCTGCTGATTGATGATATGGAGGACCAGGATCTGTACTAACCTTTAACGAGAAAGCCATCATGCCTGAAAACAAATACCAATTTGAATTACCCTCACATCATCGGTCTATTATCAAAGTGATAGGCGTTGGCGGGGGCGGCAGCAATGCCGTAAACCATATGTACAACCAGGGCATTCGCGATGTAGAATTCGTGGTTGTTAATACTGACTCACAAGCCCTCAAAAGCAGCCCTATTCCTAACCGCCTGCAGATTGGCACCGGCCTTACCGAAGGTTTGGGTGCCGGCGCAAATCCTGAAAAAGGACGTAATGCCGCTGTAGAAAGCAAGGAGGAAATCAGGGAGCTGCTTAGCAAAGACACCAAAATGGTGTTTATTACCGCTGGTATGGGCGGCGGTACCGGAACCGGTGCAGCCCCGGAACTGGCCAGAGTAGCAAAAGAACTTGGCATTCTTACCGTTGGCATTGTTACACTTCCGTTTGCCTGGGAGGGTAAAAAGAAGCTGGCACAGGCATCGCACGGTATCAACCTGCTGAAAGATAACTGCGATACGGTTATCGTTATATTAAACGATAAACTACGCGAAATATATGGCAATCTGCCCATCCGCGATGCATTTGCCCAGGCCGATAATGTGTTAACCACAGCGGCTAAAGGTATTGCGGAGATCATTACCGTTCCCGGTTATGTAAACGTTGACTTTGAAGACGTGAAAACCGTCATGAAAGACAGCGGTGCTGCCGTAATGGGATCATCTATTGCAGAAGGAGAGAACAGGGCCCGTCGTGCTGCCGAAGAAGCGATTTCTTCGCCGCTGCTGAACAGCCGAAATATACATGGTGCGCAGAAAATTCTGCTCTCCATTATATCCGGCGAAGAGGCAGAGTTGCAAATGGACGAGCTGACTGAAATTACAGAATACATTCAGGAGAAAGCCGGCGAAGATGCAGAGATGATCTTCGGTCACGGTGTGGATCCTGAACTAGGCAACAGCATACGGGTAACCGTAATTGCAACCGGCTTTATTGCGGAAGAGGAACCGATCAGCAAAGATCCCTTCCAGCAGGATAAGAAGCGTGTTATTGATCTTGAGTCTAACAGAACTATCGAGAACAAGCCTGTTTCTTTTACAAAGCCTCAGGCTCAACCACAGGAGCGCGAACCTGAGGCAGGGCGTGGCTATGCCTTCGAAAAGCCAGCACCTACCCCCCCAAAACCAGAACCTCAGCCAGAGATATATGCTGAGCCTGAATATGAATTTGTATCAGGCCCGGAAGCTGAAGAGGAAATGGAGGAAGATGAGTTTTTGTATGAAGAAGACCTTCGTCAGAAACGCCAGCTCCTGATTGATAAGGCAAAAGACCGTGTTCGCAGGATCAAAGGTCTACGCCCTACAAGCAATGTTAATGAACCAGAGGACCTGAAAGAGATGCTGGATGTTCCGGCTTATCTGCGCAAAAATGTTCGCCTGAAGGATGTACCCCATTCATCAGAAAAGAACGTTTCGCGCTACAACCTCAACGACGAAAACCAGATACTGGGAAACAATAAGTTTCTGCACGATAATGTCGACTAGCGTCAATATTGTTGACTATAAGGTCGATAATGTAAACGAAGGTCGGAAGGTTTAAGGCACTCCCACCTTATTCTCTCAAATTTCAACCAAAACAAAAAAGCCAGGGCCACGGTCCTGGTTTTTTTGTTTAGGGCAAAAAAAAACAAAGCATGGCTGCCATAAAACGATTTTTCACCGCAGGGGCCCCTGTAGCCTCGATGCACGCATCGATGTGGTAGCGGATTGGCAGAATGATAGTTGTCTGGTGCACTGGCTGAAAAACAAACTTTATCCAAAACGGGAGGCGCTGTTGTTAAATATTCTTTGGTTAATTTTCTAGCTGTACTGTTGTTCACCACCACGCCGATGCATGCATCGACGCTACAGTCGTTTGGTGATCATGTGTTTGCTGGTGTCGGCTGGGGTATGAAGAGGCCTGCCTGTCAAAACTCCACAAACGCCACCACCTGCTCCACCAGTAGTTGCTTATACATTGTATTTGTTAACTGCCCATCAGCCATATTTTTTTCTATTTGGGCCAGGCGTGGCTTTTGGGCCAGCACATGCATGCCCAGGTAATTGAAAACATCTGTCAGGTGGCTCATGGCCATGCCACCGCCCTGCACGCCTGATGAAACACCCACCAAGGCACATTTTTTACCCTTAAAAGGGCTGGGGTAGTCCATACCATCAATGAAAGCCTTAAGTACACCGGGAAAAGAGTTGTTATATTCCGGTACGATAAATACCATCTTCTTAGCCAGGCGAAGCCGTTCAGCCAGTGCATTAAAGCCTTCATTTTTTCCGCTGCTGTCGTACAGCGCCGATACCGTGAAATCTTCGGGCAGCTCAATCAAATCAAGAATCTGACTCTCAGTGCCCCTTTCCTGCAGCAGCGCCTGATACCATTGTGCCACCATTGCAGATACAGCTCCTGGTCGATTGGTGCCTGAAATTATTTCTATCATAAATGTTCCTGAATTGTGGAGCTGCAATTTGCGGTTCCTTCCTGCATGTTGCAAATCCACCCAATATTTAATTAGTATTGAACACACACTTTCAAAATGGGTTGATGTATATCATAGTTTCTTAGCTATGATATTTCCGACTTTTGTGTCCGGTTTTAAATATTGCAATGCACCTATAATTATTAAGAATTCATCTTCATGCTACAACAAATCCAGGAGGCAGTTGCTGCCATTCGTAAACAAACAAACTTCGATCCTCAGATAGGAATTATACTTGGTACCGGACTGGGACTGCTGGTAAATAGAGTAAAGGTGCATCATAGTATCCGCTATGAAGATATTCCCAATTTCCCTATTTCTACAGTTGAGAGCCATAACGGGCATCTGATCTTTGGTGAGCTGGGCGGCAAGCAGGTAGTGGTAATGCAGGGAAGGTTCCACTATTACGAAGGCTACAACATGCAGCAGATTACCCTGCCAGTACGTGTAATGAAGCTGCTGGGAATCCGCCAGCTGTACATCAGCAATGCGGCAGGCGGCTTGAATCCTGATTATAAACTGGCTGATCTGATGGCGCTGTCAGACCATATCAACCTGCTGCCTGAGAACCCCCTGAGAGGAAAAAATCTGGATAGCTTTGGACCCCGCTTTCCGGATATGTTTAAACCATACGATGAGCTGCTGCTGGAGCAGGCAGGTAAAATTGCGGCATCACAGAACTTTACTTTACACAAAGGAGTGTATGCCAGCGTAACAGGACCTAATCTGGAAACACCTGCAGAGTACCGCTACCTGCGGATTATAGGCGCCGATGCCGTTGGGATGTCTACCGTGCCGGAGGCGCTGGTGGCAAGGCATATGAATTTGCCTGTTTTTGCCGTATCTGTAATTACGGATATGGGCATTCCTGAGATCATGGAGCATGTAACCATTGAGAAAGTGCTGGCCGCTGCTGCACAGGCAGAACCAAAACTCACCGCCCTTGTTGAAGAATTAGTATCACTCCAAACCTTATAGCTATGAGACCACAGGAGAATGACTATGCACCTTTTTACAAAGGGTATATTGAACAGGTGCCGCAAATGGAACCCATTCCGGCACTGGAAAAAGCTGCAGAAGAAATTTCCCGCTTCTTAACGCTGCTGCCTGAAGGTAAAAGCGACTACCGCTATGCCCCGGATAAATGGACGGTAAAAGAGCTGCTGCAGCATGTGATCGATACTGAGCGTATCATGGCCTACCGGGCACTCACCATTGCCCGTGGTGATACCACACCACTTCCGGGCTTCGACGAAAATTCTTATGCCCGTCAGGCAAATGTTGAATACAGAAGCCTGGCCGAACTTAAAGGTGAGTTGCAGCTGGTGCGCAAATCAAGTATTTGCCTTTTTCAGAGTTTCGACGAAGCTGCTTTTCGCCGCAGGGGAATTGCCAATGATAATCCAATAACGGTACTTGCACTTGCTTACCTGATTGCCGGTCATCAGTTACACCATTTCCGCATTTTGCAGGAACGTTACTTTCCGGATATTCAGCTGGTAAGAGCCTGATTGAGCAGTGTTAAACCTGATTACCTGAATAGAAAACCTGAATCTATTGCATAATCAACAGACGTCATCCCCTCAAATGAGGGGATCCGTTTTTCCCTGCCAGATTAGCTTTTCAGGGAGTAAGGTAATTTTCGGGTATTTAAGTTATAACTTCTATTCAGGTGATTTTTTAAACATGATATTTACTGATAATGGAATTGAAAGATAAATTAGCCATTGTAACTGGTGCGAGCAAAGGCATTGGTTTAGCGCTTACACATCAGTTGCTGGAAGCAGGCATGAAGGTGGCAGGCTGGAGTCGCTCTGAACCAAAGCTGCAGCACGACAATTTTCAGTGGCAGCCCTGTGATGTTGGTAATTGGGATTCGGTGCAGCAGGCTTTTAAAGCAACCACAGATCGTTTTGGCCAGGTAATAGCAGTGCTGGTGAACAACGCCGGTATTGGCTATGAAGGCAAAATTGATGAAATGCCCCTGGAACAGTGGCACAGCATGATGAATGTAAACGTAAATGGTATTTTCTATTGCACCAGACTTGTTCTGCCCCTGATGAAGCGGCAGGAAGAAGGGCACATCATTAACCTAAGCAGCATAGCCGGCACCACAGGCATAAATGGCATGAGTGGTTATGTAGGGAGCAAACATGCAGTGCGGGGCATTTCACACTCACTCTACAAGGAAGTTCGGCAGCAGGGCATAAAAGTTACCTGTATATATCCGGGCTCGGTAAACACCCATTTTTTTGATGAAATAGGGAGCGTAACAGCCAATGAAAACATGATGCGCCCACAGGATATAGCCGAAACAATTATGCATTGCATCGGCACACATAAGAATTTTCATATTGTAGATGTGGAGATGCGACCCTTAAAGCCCAAAGGCTAATAATTTTATTATCTTTGGGGCGTTAAACAGGCAGCATGTCGCTGGAAGTAAAAAATCTATACAAAAAATACGGAGAACAGTGGGCAGTAAACGATGTATCGTTTGCTGTAGCTCAGGGTGAAATATTAGGTTTTCTGGGGCCAAACGGCGCCGGCAAATCCACCACCATGAAAATTGCCACTTGTTACCTGCCACCCACCTCTGGTACAGTAATTATCAACGGGCTGGATGTACTCGAAGATCCCCTGAAGGTAAGACAGCAAATTGGCTATCTGCCCGAGCACAATCCGCTGTACCTGGATATGTATGTGCACGAATACCTGCGCTTTATAGGCTCTCTGCACAAAATGCGGGGCAAACTGCTAAAGCAGCGGGTTGCCGAGGTGGTAAGCCTCTGTGGGCTGGAGCGTGAGCAAAACAAAAAGATACAGGCCCTTAGCAAGGGCTACCGCCAGCGGGTGGGGTTGGCTCAGGCCCTTGTGCACGACCCTACCGTGCTGATCCTGGATGAACCTACTACCGGACTGGACCCTAATCAGATCGAGGAGATCAGGGGGGTGATCCGCAGCATCAGCAGCTACAAAACCGTTATCTTCAGCACCCACATTATGCAGGAGGTGCAGGCGCTGTGTCACAGGGTGGTGATCATCAACAGGGGTAAAGTAGTAGCCGACAGTCCTGTAGGCCAGCTGCAGCAACAGCCTGCAGGCGGCAGACTTATCAGGGTAGAGTTTGATGCGCCTGTAGACCCTGTACTCTTTGAACGTGTAGAAGGCATCAGAAGCATAGAATCAGCAGGCCCTGCCCAATACCTGCTCCATACTACCAATGACCTGGGCGTCCGTTCCCGCATTTTCCGCCTGGCCGCCGATAATGACTTGCCGCTGGTTGGCCTGAGGCTGGAGGAAAATTCACTCGAAAAAGTATTCAGGGAGCTAACCCAACAACAGCCTGTAGCATGATACAAGTTTTTCTGAAAGAAGTAAATAGCTTCCTCAATTCACTGATTGCCTATATAGTTTTAAGTGTTTTTCTGGTGGGGGTTGGCCTGCTGGTATGGGTGTTTCCTGAAACATCGGTGCTGGAGTGGGGCTATGCAGATCTGGAAACCTTATTCTCCTTTGGTCCTTATGTGCTGCTTTTTCTGCTGCCGGCCATCACCATGCGTACCTTTGCCGAAGAAAAAAAGGGAGGAACCCTGGAGCTGCTCTACACCCGCCCGTTAACAGACTGGCAGGTAATCCTGGGCAAGTATTTCAGCAGCCTTTTTCTGCTGTTGCTGGCCCTGATTCCCACCCTGCTCTATTATTACAGCCTAAGTGAGTTGGGTAATCCGCCCGGCAACATCGATACGGCCGCAGTGGCAGGTTCCTACCTGGGGCTGTTCCTGCTGGGGGCTGTTTTTGCAGCCATCGGGATGTTTGCCTCTTCGCTTACGGAAAACCAGATTGTTTCATTCCTAATTGCCCTGTTCCTGTGCTTTATTCTTTATTCAGGTTTTAGCTCCCTGGCAACCATAGATGTGCTAAGCGCCCGCGGTTATGTCGTGCAGCAACTGGGAATTTTGTATCACTACAATGCCCTGAGTAAAGGGCTGATCGATTCACGCAACGTGATCTACTTTCTAAGTGTAATTGTGCTGATGCTGATGCTCACCAAACTGGTGCTTAGCAGCCGTAAATGGTAATAGTGGTATGGAGATTAAGAAAACACAACACAGCGGAACCCCTAAGAAAATAGAAGACCTGCTCTGGTTAGGCATTGGCATTATGCTGCTGCTGATCCTGAACGTATGGGCTGCAGATCATTTTTTTCGGCTGGACCTGACAGAAGACAAGCGCTATTCCATTACACCCGCCACCACAGCCCTGCTGGAGGATCTGGAAGATGTGGTATATGTGGATGTTTACCTGGAGGGCGATGTGCCTGCAGGCTTCAAGCGCCTGCAGCGTAGTGTGCGCGAAACCCTGGAAGAATTCCGCACCTATGCCGGTGGCAATATTCAGTATAATTTTATCGATCCCTCTACAGCAGTAAGCCAGAATGCCCGTAATGAATTTTACAGCAACCTGGCAGCCAAAGGCATACAGCCAACAAATATTTTCGATAACCAGGGGGGCAAGCGAACCGAAAAGCTGGTGTTTCCCGGCGCAGTGGTTAGCTACGGCGGACAGGAGCGGGGGGTAATGCTGCTCAAGGGCAACATGGCCGCTACCTCAGAGGAGCGGCTCAACCAGTCTGTGGAAGGAGTGGAGTACGAGCTTGCATCGGCCATCAGGGAGCTAACTCAGCAGGGCAAGCCACAGGTGGGCTGGCTGGTGGGTAACGGTGAAGCCGATTCCATCAAGGTACTGAGCATCAGGCAAACCTTGCAGGAGCAGTATGTGATCAGCAGCATGCGGCCTGAAGCACTTGCTACTCAACAGCCGGCTGCGCTGATCATTGCCAACCCCACCCGTGAGTATACCGAACAACAACGTTACCTCTTAGACCAATATGTTTTGCGGGGAGGTAACCTGCTGATGTTCCTGGATCCCGTGCGGGTAAACATGGACAGCCTGGGCCAGGGAGGTACTGTGGCAGTGCCACAGCCGCTGGGTCTGGAGGAATTACTTTTCCGCTGGGGCCTGCGCCTGAATCAGAACCTGGTGCAGGACCTTAGTGCCGGTGCTTATCCGGTGGTGGTGGGCAATATGGGCGATCAGCCGCAGATGCGTATGCTGCGCTGGCCTTTTTACCCTGTTATGAACAATTATGCTGCACACCCCATTGTGCGTAACCTGGATGCTACCTATGCCCGCTTTGTGAGCAGCCTGGACACCGTAAAGGCAGAAGGCGTACAGAAAACACCGCTAATTTTTACATCACCCTACAGCCGCCTGTTTAATGCCCCGGTGCGGGTAAGTGTGGAAGATCTGAGGCGCGATGTCAGGCCCGAGAGTTATAATGCCGGTCCGCAGCCGGTAGCTTACCTGTTAGAGGGGCGTTTCAGCTCGCTCTATAAAAACAGGTTTTTGCCCGAAGGCGTAGATGAAAGCAGTTTTGTAGCCGATGGGCAGGCAGGAAAGATTGTGGTGGTGAGCGATGGCGATTTTCTCATCAACGAAGTAAACCGCCGCACCAACGAAGCCCTGCCCCTGGGAGCAGCGCCTTTTACCCAGCAGATTTTTGCCAACAGCGATTTTATACAGAACGCAATGGCCTACCTCACCAACGAAAGTGGGCTGATTCTGGCCAGGAACAAAGAAATAGCCATACGGCCGCTGGATCCTGTGCGCGTGGAGGCAGAAAAGAGCTGGTGGCAAACCCTGAACCTGCTGCTGCCTGTATTAATGGTGGTGCTCCTGGGGGTAGGTCATCATTTCTGGCGCAAACGTAAATATACCCGCTTCGCTAAACCTACAGAAGCATGACAAGAAAGAACTGGGCACTCGCCATTATACTCCTGATACTAACGGCTGTCTTCGCTATCATGATCAGCCGCAAAGGTCCTGCGGGCAACCAGCAGGTCGAAAGAAATTTATTTGCGGTAAGTGATACAGCAGCTATTCAAAGAATAACCCTACGCCAGCCCGATGGCAGGGTTCAAAACCTGCAGAAGCGCAATGGCTTCTGGTTGCTCAATGAAAACCATGCTGCCGATCCGGCCATCATCAATGTGCTGCTGAGCGTGCTAAGTGAGGTACAGGTAAAACGGCCGGTAGCACGCAGCCAGCAGGAAGCGGTGCTCCAGCAACTTACGGAGCAGGGGGTAGAGGTAGAGCTGGAGGGAAATGGAATCACACGTTTTATGGCAGGCGGTTCAGAGGCAGAACGGATTTCCTATTTTGCCATGGATGAAAATGCTTATGTAATGGAGCTGCCAGGCTACTCTAGCTACATCAGCAGCATCTTTCGCCTGCGGGAGAGTGATTTGCGCAATAAAATGCTAACCAGCCTCAACAGCATGAACTTCCAGGGGCTTGATGTGGTGTATCCGGCCGATACTGCCGAGAATGTTAGCATACGCTATCAGAATAATATACTGGGCGTAGAAAACCTGCTGCGCCCGGATAGCTCTGTACTATTTCAGTACATGATGATCTATGAGCCTTTGCAGATATCAGGATATTTAGCACCTGGCGAAGATCCTGCCTACGACAGCCTTTTGCAGACTCAGCCCTTAGCCCTGTTCAGGATGCAGACGGTGGGTAACTCTCAGGGGCTGGAGCTGCACCTGTATCCGCAGCTGCAGGGGAGGCGCCAGCGGCTGGCTTATTTGCCCGGCCAAAAAGAAGCCGTTTTGCTCGACGAACGACTGGCCCAGGCCATGCTTATTCGCCGACGCGACCTGATGTTAGCGCAATAAATAACATACTTAGGCGGCTAAACCGTTTGATCGGGCAGAAAGCTTGGAAAAAACAAGCTTTCTTGTTAAACTGCCTTTAGGTGCTTGTGTAATTTTTTTTAACTTTAAGCCGCTAAAACCAACAAGACTTTTCATCGCCGCATATGAAGTTTATCGTTTCTTCCTCCGCCCTTTTAAAGCAACTCTCGGCTATCAGCGGGGTTATTACCTCCAATCCGGTAGTGCCAATTCTGGAGAATTTTCTTTTTGAGATCAACGATGGGGCGCTGAAAATAACAGCTTCCGATCTGCAAACCAGCATGATAACCGAAATGGATGTGGAAGCCCGCGAAAGTGGCAGCATTGCCGTGCCGGCCCGCATCCTGATGGACACCCTAAAAAACCTGCCGGAGCAGCCGGTTACCTTCAGCATTGATGAAGAAACCTACACCATAGAGATCAGCTCCGACAACGGCCGCTATAAACTCTCCGGGGAGAATGCTACAGATTTTCCGCGTACGCCCGAGGTAAACGATCCGTATGGGGTTGATGTACCAGCCGATACACTGCAGAATGCGATTTCCAATACCCTCTTTGCCGTTAGCAACGACGAGCTGCGCCCGGCCATGACGGGGGTTTATATTCAGCTGCGCGATACAAATGCTACCTTTGTAGCGACCGATGGTCACCGCCTGATCCGTTATCGCAGGGTAGATGTGGCAGCCGATATGGACAATAACATCATCATCCCTAAAAAAGCGCTGAACCTGCTGCGTACAACGCTGCCTTCTGGTGCTACGCCGGTTACCATAGAGTTTAACGCCTCCAATGCCTTCTTTAAGTTCGATAACATAAAGATGATCTGCAGGCTGATTGATGAGCGTTTCCCTGATTATGAAAATGTAATCCCGGTTGATAATAACAATAATATGGTGATTAACCGCATGGAGCTTTTAAGTTCCCTGAAGCGAATTGCCATTTATGCCAATAAAACCACCCACCAGGTGCGTCTGAAGATAAGCGGCAACCAGCTGCAGATTAGTGCAGAAGATCTGGATTTCTCGAATGAAGCCATGGAGCGCCTTAGCTGCGATCACGATGGAGAAGATATTGAAATTGGCTTCAATGCCCGTTTCCTGATCGAGATGCTCAACAATCTTGATTCTACCGATGTGCAGCTAAACCTAAGCAAACCAAACCGGGCAGGCCTGCTGATACCGCGCGATAAAGATGAGAATGAAGACATTTTGATGCTCGTAATGCCGGTAATGCTTAATAATTATGTATAGCAGCCAGAACCTGCTTATTTTAGAAATAGCGAAAGCAGCCTTTAGGGGCTGCTTTTTTTATGTAATATTTATAAATATCATTTTTAGAATAAATTCTTTACCTTTACCTTTTCTGCAACGGACTATTATGTGTAAAGGAGCAGGCCTGGCAGGTAATGCAGGATTTACCAATCACTTCCTGCCGGGTTTCGTTAACTATGTAGAACCAAATTAATCAGGAGGGTAAATAGTTTTGAAAGTAGCAGTGATTGGATCGAGAACATTTTCAGATTATGAGCTTCTGAAGGACACTTTAAGGTGTATACACATTACAGAAATAGTTTCTGGTGGAGATACAGGAGCCGATAAACTGGCAGAGCAATATTCAGAGGAGAAAAGTATTCCGCTGCAGATTATTCCGCATACGGAGCACCCCGAAACCTCCAATGCCTCCCGCACCTATAATATTATTACAGCAGCACAACTGGTGGTAGCTTTCTGGGATGGTAAAAGTCCCGGCACAGGTGATTTATTGAAATATGCTCGACAAAAGGAGAAAAAGATATTATTAAAGTATTTTTAAAATTATCCATAACTATGGAGGCTTTAGCCGGGTTCATCTATTTAACCGTTACAACAACAAAGCAAGATAGTTCTCAACATCTAAATTTCCAGCATGTCAGCTACTTCTGGTAGTAAACGCCTGGGTACAGCCCCTGTATTTCTAACAGCTATTTCTACAATTCTGGGAGCAATCATGTTCCTGCGTTTTGGATATGCTGTAGGGCATGTTGGTATGCTGGGCACCCTGGGCATTGTGATTATTGGCCATTTGGTTACCATTCCTACAGCCATGGCCATTGCAGAGATAGCTACCAATCAGAAGGTAGAGGGAGGGGGAGAGTATTATATCATTTCACGTTCATTCGGCCTCAACATCGGTGCTTCTATTGGCATCGCACTGTACTTCTCACAGGCCATCAGTGTGGCCTTTTATATCATTGCATTTGCCCAGTCGTTCGGACCGGTTTTTGATTTCCTGCTGCAGGAGTATGGCATTCTGGTTTACGACGACCGGATTGTCAGTATTCCTGCCACACTTTTACTGATCCTGATTGTCACTACCAAGGGGGCAGACCTGGGAGTTAAAGTGCTTTACCTGGTGGCAAGTATTTTATTTCTTTCACTGATCATGTTTTTTCTGGGCAGTACCGACTATGCCGGCACCGGCGAAGATTTTGCCTTTGGCAAAACGGTAGAGAATGCCGACCCTTTCTTTTATGTGTTTGCCATTTGCTTTCCTGCATTTACGGGTATGACTGCAGGTGTTGGCCTCTCAGGCGATTTGAAGGAACCACGAAAGGCAATTCCCATAGGCACGCTGGGTGCAACCTTATGTGGAATGCTGATTTACGTTTTTATCGTCTACAAGCTATATGTATCGGCAAGTGCCGAAGATCTTGCTGCCGATCAACTGATCATGAGCAGGATTGCCCTATGGGGGCCGATCATACCCATAGGCCTGGCTGCTGCTACCGTATCTTCGGCACTGGGTTCTATTTTGGTGGCACCGCGCACCCTGCAGGCCCTTGCTGGCGATAGGGTTTTTCCGGTGGGTAAACTTAATACCTGGTTATCCAGGGGAAAGAAAGTAACGAATGAGCCCCTTAATGCGACCCTGTTAACCTCTGTTATTGCACTTTTTTTTGTAAGTGTCGGTGATGTCAACTTTGTGGCAGAGATTATTTCAATGTTCTTCATGGTGACCTATGGCGCCATCTGCCTGATATCTTTTCTGGAACATTTTGCGGGTGATCCGGCGTACAGGCCATCTTTTAAATCACGCTGGTATTTATCCCTGATGGGAGCTCTTTTGTGTTTGTGGCTCATGTTTCAGATGAACGCACAGTATGCCATCATGGCTCTGTTTTTTATGCTGATGATCTTTATAGGTTTGACCCGAACACAGGAAGACAACAAAGGATTATCCGTTATCTTCCAGGGTGCAATTTTTCAGCTTAGCCGCAGGTTACACGTGTACCTGCAAAAAACTGAAAAAGAAACAGCACTGGGCCACTGGAGGCCTTCGGTTATTTGTATTACCAACAGTACTTTTAAACGGCTTGCAGCATTTGACCTTTTGCGCTGGATCTCCTATAAGTACGGCTTTGGTACCTACATTCACCGCATCGATGGCTATTTGTCCAGAGAGTCTCACAACCAGGCCCGGGAGGTGATGAGCAGGTTAATCAAGATTTCGGAATATTCAAAGAGCAATGTTTACCTCGATACGCTGATCAGTCCGTCCTACACCTCTGCCATTGCACAGGTAATCCAGCTGCCGGGTATTTCCGGTAAAGAAAACAACATGATCCTTTTTGAATTTTCGAAACTGCAGCCCGATAACCTGGAAGATATTGTAGATAATATTCAGCTGATCAAATCCATGGATTTTGATATTTGTATATTGGGCTGTTCAGACCGCAAATTTGGATTAAAGAGGCAGATCAACATATGGATTACTACCCAGGATTATGAAAATGCCAACCTGATGATCCTGATGGCATACATTATTCTGGGCCATAAAGAATGGAGGCAGGGAAGCATCAAAATATTTGTTATCTCACCTGAAGAGGAAGCAGAGGTGCAGCGCGACAGAATTCTCTCTCTGATTAATTCCGGCAGACTGCCTATATCCCCCCTTAACGTACAGTTCATCATTCAGGAGCTGCGAAAAGACCCGCGAACAATCATCAACGAACATTCCAGGGATGCAGATTTGACCATTGTTGGTTTCAGGCACGAGCTAATCCGCCACAAAGAAGCACATGTGTTTGAAGGTTATGATGATGTTGGCGAAATCCTGTTTGTAAATACAAACAAAGAAAAGCAGATCCTCTGATATTGATAATTCCTGCTGGCGACCAGGTGAAAAACTAAAATACTGATCCTCAGTAATTTAGTGGTTATTCTTGCAATAGGACCATTGTTTGCCCTTCGTAATCAGGTTTTTACCCATGCCTATTCCTGCCTGCTTCTCGCGCAGCCAGGATATCAAAGCAATTTCTCCAATAATCATATTAAAGTACGACTTAGTATTTGTGTTAAATGCGGATGATATATTTTGATATGGAATAATATCTTTTCATGAATTTTACCCGTATTATAAAATATATCTTCAGAAATGATTGATATACAGGGTTTAGCAGATGCTTATGTTAGTATGAGTCTGTGATATTTTTAGCCCTACTTTCTGATTTTTTTATTTTTAATAACAGTATGTTTAAGACTAATTTATTTTGGAGTCTTCTGCTGCTTGTTACAATATTTTCATGTAAACAGCAGGAGGAGTTAAGTGATAACGATAGAAACCTGATCAATGAAGTGCCTGCCAGTGCAATTGCAGCACTGGAAACTGCAGATGATCTCGATATTTTGATCAATGATATAGGAGATGCCCGCTATGTATTATTGGGAGAAGCCTCTCATGGTACCTCAGAGTATTATAGCTGGCGTACCGAAATCAGCAGACGTCTGGTGCAGGAAAAAGGTTTTACCATCATTGCTGTAGAGGGCGACTGGCCCGATATGTACAGGCTGAACCAGTACATTAAAGGATCTGATACCAATGGCAGCAGTGCAGCTGAGGTGTTAAGGCAGCAGGAGCGCTGGCCTGCATGGATGTGGGCTAACGAAGAGGTAGCAGCACTGGGAGAATGGTTGCGAACTTATAATCAGAACAGGGACGCAGGTCGTCAGGTGGGTTTTTACGGTTTGGATGTTTACAGTCTTTGGGACTCCCTGGAGGAAGTTATTGCTTATCTGGATACCACAGACCCTGCGGCTGCACAGCAGGCAAGGAATGCACTGGCTTGTTTTGCTCCTTATGATGAAGATGAATGGGCCTATGCACAGGCAGCTGTAAGGACTGCAAACAGCTGTGCTGATGAACTCGCAACCCTACTGGCAAGCGTGCAGGATGAGCTTGACGAATCAGCAGCTAAGGAAGAACACCTGAATTTGCTGCAAAATACACTTGTGACTGTAAATGCAGAACGTTACTATACTACCTCCCTGCAGAGTAATTCATCTTCCTGGAACATCCGCGACCGGCATATGGTAGAAAAAATCAACAACCTGGTTGATTTCCATGGCGGGGATGCTAAAATCATAATCTGGGAGCATAATACACATGTTGGAGATGCCCGTGCTACCGATATGGCCGATGCAGGTATGGTGAACGTAGGCCAGCTGGTGCGGGAACAGCATAGCGATGAAGGGGTTTATATTGTTGGTTTTGGCTCTTACCAGGGTACTGTACTGGCAGCTTCGAGCTGGGGAGCTCCGGTGCAAACAATGCGTGTACCCGCTGCAAGAGCAAACAGCTGGGAGGCCCTGATGCATGGCATGGAGCCTGCCGACAAGATTTTGCTGCTGCATGAATTGCAGGATAACAATGCATTTATGAATGAACGCGGACACAGGGCAATAGGAGTGGTGTACAACCCCGAACAGGAGCTGGGAAATTATGTACCCAGCGTAATGCCGGAGCGTTACGATGCCTTTTTATTCATTGACAGAACCACAGCTCTTAATCCCTTATAAAGAGCCCAACTCTGATATAAGAGAGGTGCCCTGTATGCTAACGGAAATATTCTGTCTTGGTATTACAGTCTAAAAAGTAGCTGCACAAGTGGCTACTTTTTTAATTTGCTTCATTCTTCTTACCATTCTCCTGTTCCCTTAGCTCATCGAGCTTGCTGGTAACGGGGGCGCCTGTGATGCCATGAACGAAAATTGATATAACGACAACCAAGGCAACCAGCGCCCATATTTCCTCTGCACCTTCAAAGCTCTCTTCGTTCAGAGCAAAGGCTAGGTAATAGAGCGATCCTATGCCACGGATGCCAAAAAAACTAATGGCTAGGCGCTCACGCCAGGGAGCTCTTTTAAAACCTATCATACCCACTAAACCTGCAAACGGGCGCACGATAAAAATTATGATCAGCGCGCTTACCACAAGCTGCCAGTTGAGCGGTTGGAGCAAACCACCCGCAATGGCGCCACCCAATCCTAAAAGTATAAGAGCAGTTAGCAACCGCTCTGATTTTTCAGTGAGCGCATGCAGGTGATCATGATATTCATGTTTGCTTTTGTAGTTACGGATCACTACAGCACCCAAAAAAACTGCTAAAAAACCATATCCTCCCAGGTATTGTGTAATGCCATAAATTAATAAGGTGGCAGCAAGGGCCCCTAGTCCTACCATCGATTTAGCCAGAGGAGTATCTGCCGGCATGGCAAAAATTGCTCTTGCGAGTATGTAGCCAAGCAGTAGTCCCAGAATAGTCGCTACCCCAAGCTTATACAGTACATCCATCAGCAGCCAAGTTTCAATCCAGTTCTCCGGGTGTGCACCTGCCATGGCCATGGCAACTGCCATATTGGTAAAAGGAAAAGCCAGTCCGTCATTAAGACCTGCTTCGGAGGTAAGCGAAAACCTAACTTCGTCTTCCTCACCTTCTCCGGTTGGGTCGGTGTCTTCTGTCTCCTCATCTTCAGCCCCCTCTCCGGGGGCTCCCACCTGTACTTCCGAAGCAAGTACCGGATCGGTAGGCGCAATAACAGCACCCAGGAGCATGGCAGTGGCGGGTACAAAGGCTGCTAGCCACCAGCCTACCAGAGCAGCCAGGGCAATAGACAAGATCATGGTAACGCCCAACAGGCGCCAGGTTCCATTCCATCCCTTCAGGCTGGACTTCCTGTCTATATTCAATCCGGCACCCATCAATGCAACAATCACCCCCAGCTCGGTCAAATGTTCAGCAATACTGCCATGCTCCATAGGATCAGGCGCATCAAGCCCAAAAGGTAGGGCAACTACCGCATATCCCAGCATAAGCAACACAATGGGCATAGTCATGGGATACTTTGCTATAAGACGCGGAAGCACAGCAGTAGCCAGTACAGCAAGTCCAATAATGACCAGCCATAAATCATATTCCTGAAATGCCTGAAAAGCTTCTTCTATATCCATAGCAAAAAATGTGTAGCGGTGGAAAGTTTAAAAAATCTTCACCTAAGTAGTGGTGGTCAATAGATCGCTAGCATAGTATCAGAAGAAGAATCCGTTTTGAATGTTGATAAAGTTGCCTTCTTTCGAGTGTGCCATGGTAGCAGAAATAGTAATTCGGTTCAGTATGGAGATCCATATCCCACCACCGTAGGCCCTGTGCCAGGTATCTGATTTCTCTCCGTTTGCCCAAACCCGGCCAGCATCGTACAGGCCCAGTACACCTGTTTTAACAGGTAAGAGGTAGAGGCGAGACTGAAGTAAAGAGACACGCAGTTCCAGGTTGGTGTAGAGGCTGCTTTTGCCTATAAAACGAGTTTTAGGAAAGCCTCTAAGGTTTTGCGAAAGATCTGGCAGCGTGCCGCCCCCCAGCATGTTCGCCTGGTAGAAATCATAAGTGCCTGTGTTGAAAGCGCCTCCCAGCCTGCCTGCAAAGGTTAGCTGAAAAGGCCAGCTTGGGCTCATATAATAACCTGCTTCGTAGGAATAGTGGCTGTAGTTGGGTGTGTTTTTGCTCAGTCCCTCATTCAGGTTTGCTTCAGCTTTCAGTACAAGCCCCCGGGTGGGGTTATAAATATTGTCTTTTATATTTGTTTCTATAAATGCCCGCAGCCCCACGTATTTTTTAGAAGAAAAAGGGTTTCGTTCCAGCTCGCTTACCCTGTCGGTATAGTATTTACCTTCCCAGTTGCTTAGGCGGAAGTACTCGAATTTAGGCCCCACACCCAGGGTGAAAAACGTAGCAAAAGATTTATTCAGGGAGATGTTAATGTAGGTGTGGTGGAGTCGTGCCCTGTAGTATTCATCATTTGTATCTGTTGCACCAATGCTTTCGTTACCCCAGCCATAGTAATTCATTACGTAGTAGGGGGTGTAGCCCCAGGTGTTAATCACCAGGTCGTAATTCCTGTAGAGCTTGTTAAAATTACCGGTGTAGGAAATACGTCCGGAATTGGTGCCAAATGCATAGTGGTAAAGCAGGCGGTGTTCGGTACCATAGGGGAAACTGCGGAACTTATAGGTACGGAATGTTGCACCAGCCCCCGGCATCAATCCATCGTCCTGGTTATAGCGGAACACCAGCCGGGGCCCCAGGTAGTTATAGAAAAAGCGGTCGGTACTTGGCTGGCTGCTAATTTCTCCTGAAGGATAGTCTAAATTTGTACGGGCTGTATGGTCAAGTACATAGGGGTTCTCACCTTCATCGTAAACTTTAGTTCTGCCTCTGGTAGAGCTGATGAGTGTAGTATCACCGGCACGATCCAGGCCCTTACCGCCAATTACGCGGATCTTAATCTTACTATCGTTGGTGCCGCTAATTCTAAACAGGTCATTGCCTTCCAACCCATATAGCCTGATTTCTTTAGTTTCTTTGCGGTTAAATACCCTGTCATATCGCTTTCTGCCCTGTGTGCCGGTAGAGTCAATCACAAAAACGCTTATTTGGGTTTCACGCTTGGATAAATGATCGATAACGAATAACTCCGAACTATCAGAGCCATACACATCCACGTAACGGGCCAGCAGCTCGTAGTAACGGTCTGCAACCTCCGGAAGTTGCTCGCGTCTGGTTTTCAGGTGATTGATGATTTTTGGGCCATTGATGGGAAAAACTTCCGGAGGGGTCTTCTTAACGGCATCTCCCAGGGCCTGATCAGTTAGGCTGTTTTGTAACTCAGCAGCAATTGTTCTCCAGTCCTCCCGGCTTAAAGAGGTTAGAAACCGTCTGTCCATGGTGCGGGCAGAGTTATTCAGCCCCTTTAGGTCCTTTATTTTACCGTTAAAATTTTGCAGGTTTCTGAATGCCCACCTTCTGCTGATGAGCCAGGGCAGCGGACCCTGAAAGCTAAAAAAGGCATTATCACGATCGTCAGCTACGGGTAAATACTCAATGCCTCCTTTGGTTCGTATGCCAATCCAGTGGTACTGGTGTTCATGGCGGTCCCAGTCGCCTACCAGCATGTCGAGCAGGCGTAGTTTAGCAAAGGTAGGTTCGTTGATCCAGTGATTCTGATTACGTTCCAGGGCGTCTATCAGACTTTCGTACTCCAGCGACTGACCCGGGAAAGCTATGTTCTCCGGCTTCTCCAGGTGCTGGTCTTCGGCCTGCTCTTCCATATAGCCTATGGTTCCTGCAAAATTCTGCTGCCAGGGTCCCAGGCATTCGCTGTCCGGCAGGGTAACCAGCTCCGGATGATTGAACGGCAGGCCGGCTGCTCTTTCCAGCGGCGCAACGATAAGAGGTGCATAAGGGTGCTGCAGCATCACGTGGTTGCGGGTCTGGTTCTCCAGCGATCTGGATTGCCTGTACTCTTCAGGAACAACCTTCAGCACGCTTCTGTCGAGCGAGCGGAAGAGGAACTCCTGATTGGCTGAATTTCTCAGGCGCAAAGACTTGTGATATTCTGAGCCGGTGGTGTTATATGGTGTAAGGCCGCCTGCTGTATCCTGCAGGTCTACAACTGGTATATTCACAGGTGTTGTCCACTCACGGGTATAGTGGCGACCGTAAAAAGCCCTGCCTAACTGCAGGCGGGCCTCTGATACGGTGTCGGCAGCTACGGTAACTGTTGCAGGCAGATCATCATTTTCTGCAGGATCGCAGAAATCAGTATTCCTTCTGCCTACGTAGAGGCGCGTACGGTAGCTTAGCTTACCTTCGGTACCATTGCTGCCTTCGGTCCAGTATTCTATCCAGGCTTCGGAGTTGGGGTAATACATGATCTTTGCAAAGCCTTTTTCACGCGCTACAAATTCTGCATTATTGCCTTCTACAATATGACTGGTTTTGCAGCCGGAGCCACTCACTACATGTATTAACTTTTCGGTGCGGTGCAGCTGAAGTGCGTGTTCATGGCCGGCGGCAAAAACAACATTATCATGATGGCGGAATACCCGCATCAGCTCATCGATGAGCAGCTGGTAGCGGTAATGTGGAATATCCTGATCAACGCCGCCATACATGCGGTAAAAGGGGTAGAGGGAGCCAACCACCGGTATTGGCACATAAAGCTCATCCCGAATAAGGGTAAGGGGAAAGAGGTGATCCAGTACTGAATAATACCCTCCATGATTGCTGTTGCTCATAAGCGGGTGGTGAGCCGCCACAATTACGTGTTTGCTGCTGTTGCGTTCCAGCATCTGGCTTAGCAGGCGCAGCATTTCGGCCTCGTTGGCAGCGGCACAGCCGCTGAAGCGTCCGTAGGGCTTTTCGTGCTGATGCAGCCACCATTGGGTATCCAGAACAAGTAGCACCACCTCGGGGCTTAGTTCTATTTCTACCGGGCCGGGACATCCGTTATCCGGCACATAGGTATTACCCTTGTTCAGGTAATTCTCTACGAACTGTTCCTGCAGGTTTACTCTTTTAAGCCCGCCTTCACGCATGTAATTCCAGTCGTGGTTGCCAGGTATAAAGGCTACTTTGCCGGGATGGTTTTCTACTACCTTCAGTTGCTCTACCAGTTTTCGTTCACTATTTTCACGGTCGTGATGACCTTCGGGTGGTAAACCATCATGGTAAATATTATCTCCCAGCACCACCAGCGCACTATTGGGCTGTCCTGCCATCTGTTTTTTCAAAATCTGCAGAGTAGGCTCAGGCGGATCCATGCTTGGGTCGCCTGCATCGCCCAGCAGGTAAACGGTATAAAGCGGTGCTTCTGCAGGCATCTGATGTTCCTGCCATTCTGTTGTTTCGGGTCCATAGTAAGCGCGCGTAATGCAGCTGCTTTGGCATATAAGTAATCCGGCAACCAGATAATATATCAGCTTCTTCATGAAAGGATGGGAGCAGTGTTCTTCCTTCCTCAAACTCTTCCTATGGCCAAATGTTTAGTCCAAAGCCCTGCCGCCAGGCTTAACAGGCTCCTGATTTTTGCTGTCGCAGCCAGCAATGTGAGCAAAAAAAAAGCAGGACATAGGGTCCTGCTGATGAGTATTTTAAAAGGTTTACAAACGGCTACGCTATACTATCTGCCAAAATCATCCTGAACCCGTACAATGTCATCCTCATCAGAGGGATGGCTTGCATTGGTGTGCTGCCAGATTTCTGCAAGCACGCCCCAATCATTTAGGCCTACCAGCCGGTGCCGCTCACCCTGCTTAAGCGTAATAAGCTGGCCTGGCTCATATTCTTTCAGCTGGCCTTCCTCGTCGGTATCGCTGGTTACTACACCCACTTTGCCCCGCACCACTTTCCATATTTCTGCACGGCGGTGATGGTACTGCCACGAAAGCCTTTTTTCAGGAGCAACAACCAGGACTTTTGGGCTAAGCTTGCCAGAAATCCTAAGAGTGTCAATAGAAAGGCCATCAAAATACTGGTTGGCAAATGCCTGTGCCTGGTCTTCCCTGATCACAAAAAAACCTCCCCAGGGGCGAGACATATCTTTCTTATCTATAGAAAAGCCTTGTGCTTGTAATTGCTGTTCCAGTTGCTGAAATAGTTCCTGTTTTTTGCTATCGGTGCTCATGATTTGCTTGTTGTAAATGCTTGAAACAATCTTAAATCCGGGACTGCAAATTAAAGATCTATTTTAAAACTTCTGCCTAAGGCTGAAATAAGTTATTTACCGGGTGCTCCAGCATTAGTTATGGATTTACCCGCTTGACTGCAGGGCTGAGGGGGTGCACATGGCTGCTATGTAGATAGGCTGTGAGCAAGGGTTTGGCATGAAAAAAGGTTCACTGCAAAGTAATATTGTCTTAACATTTACATAATGTGGAATGCTTAGTTTTGCGCGATCATTTTAAAAAAGTGTTAACAAATTGTTATGAGAAAACTACTCCTTGCTTTTGCCTTTTTGGGTATTTGCAGTAGTGTTAGTGCGCAGCAGGAAAATATACAAACCCCACCAGCGGAGCCGCCAAAAGCTGTTAAAAAACCCTGGTATGAGAGTTTTAACATTCGTGGTTATGCGCAGGTAAGGTACAATGGTTTGTTCGAAACAAATCCCCGGCTGGGCTGTGAGCAATGCGACAAAAGCTGGGGAGATGGTGGCAGCTTTTTTATCAGACGAATCCGGATTATCTTTTCAGGACAAATCAGCGAAAGGGTTTACTTCTACATCCAGCCTGACTTTGCCAGTGCTCCCTCCTCAAATGCGCTTAATTTTGCCCAGATCAGGGATGCTTATCTTGATGTTGGATTAGATAAGAAAAATGAATTCAGGTTCCGGATCGGGCAAAGCAAGGTGCCTTTTGGTTTTGAGAACCTGCAGTCGAGCCAGAACCGTATTCCGCTAGACCGTGCCGACCCTACCAACAGTGCAGTAGCCAACGAGCGCGATCTGGGTGTGTTTTTCTACTGGGCACCAACAGAAAAACGCAAGCTGCTTTCTGCTTTGGTAAGAGACGGCCTCAAAGGCTCAGGCGACTATGGAATATTTGGTTTAGGTATTTACAATGGCCAGACGGCCAACAGGCCCGACGAAAACGGGGAGCCTCATGTGGTAGCCAGGTTAACCTATCCGTTTGCAATTGGTAACCAGATTATAGAACCTTCTATTCAGGGCTACACAGGAAAGTATGTTATTACAAGTGCCTCGGCCGGCACTGAATTACAAACTGATCGGGAATATATTGACAGGCGTGTAGCCGCAACATTTGTATTGTACCCGAAACCTTTCGGTATTCAGGCAGAATACAACATAGGAGAGGGACCGGAATTCAATACCTTTACAGATGCCATTGAAGTGCAGGAGCTGCATGGCGGTTATACCACACTTTCTTATATGAAACAGGTAGGCGATCAGATCATTATACCATTTGCCAGGATGCAGTATTACAAAGGTGGTAAAAAACATGAGCTGGATGCCAGAAGCTACAGAGTGAGAGACCTGGAATTGGGTGTGGAGTGGCAGCCATTTCCTGCCCTGGAACTTGTAGCCATGTATACCTTTTCCTCCAGGAGATTCGAGGATTTTGCTCAGCAGGAAAACCTGCAGGAGGGCAGCCTGATGCGGTTCCAGGCACAGCTAAACTTCTAAAAAGTTTCAAGATTTGATAGCAATAGTGAGTGTCTGTAAGCAGGCACTCATTTTTTTTGGCTTTCTCTCAGGGAAGGTAAAGAGGAGTAGCTTTTTCCTAGGGAAGGAAAAAGTAGACTAAAATCATTGAAATAGCTCAGTTTAAATTAATTTGCGCCGTTAATGTTAAAAAATCATTAAAATACAGTTAAGATAATGTTACTGACTGCTACAATCTTTTCAGTGCCTGCTAAGTACAAAGTGTTGTCTTTCAGTCTTCAGTTTTGTGCTGCCTGGAGCGTATGGAGTAGCCGGGCATATACCTCACTGCAACCTGTACTGGCTGAAGAAAATAGCCAGATCAGTGGGGAAAGAAATGGGATCAGCATTGTTTGGAATAATAAAAATATATAAACTGACGCGGCAGGGGCTTTTATATGCTATCATTCCATCAATATCTCATCTTGTTGTCGCACAAAAAGCTGCGAACTCTGCTACTATTTAGCTTTTTCACCATTCTTATCGTTACGCCGGAGACGGTGAAGTCGCAAAGCATAAATAAGACCAGAATGGGCGAAGGATTTCAGTTTTTGGCTGCCGACAGCTCTTTTTACCTGCAGTTGAACACACGATTTCAATCACTGTATGAGGGTGCTTACAGCTATGAAGATGATACCTACAGCGATCAGATGATGATCAGAAGAGCCCGATTTAAAATGGAGGGTTTCGCCTATTCCCCATCCCTGGAGTATAAAATAGAACTTGCTTTAAGTAACAGAGATATTGGGGGCAGTACGCAGCCAGAATTCAATAATACGGCCAATATAGTGCTGGATGCTGTAGTGAAATGGGAGTTTGCCCCAAATTTTGCTTTATGGTTTGGGCAGACAAAACTGCCGGGTAATCGGGAACGCGTTATCTCATCACAGCGGCTGCAGTTTGTAGACCGCAGCCTGCTCAATTCTGATTTCAACATAGATCGTGATGCGGGGGTACAGCTCCACCATACCTTTAGCGCAGGCAAAGTAGTATTCAGGGAGGCCTTTGCTGTTTCTCTGGGCGAAGGGCGTAATTATACAGTTACTAACAGAGGCGGGTATGATTACACCGGCAGGGTAGAGGTACTGCCTTTTGGAGAATTCACAGCAGGAGGCGACTATTTTGCTTCAGACCTTGCCCGTGAAAAAACGCCCAAACTATCAGTAGGCGTATCGTATGATTATAACGACCGGGCGTCCAGGCAGGGTGGACAACTAGGCTCTTTTGTTGATACGCAACGCACCTTGAAAGCACTATTTGTAGATGCCATGTTCAAGTACCAGGGCTTTTCTATGATGGCCGAGTATGCCGATAAAGAAACAGTTGGCTCGCCAGTGGTAGAAACAGATGGCCAGGGAAGGGTAGTCAGAACCTTCCGGACCGGCTCCGGCATCAACCTGCAAGGGGGGTACCTGTTCAGCAATAATTATGAAATTGCCGGGCGCTACACCTACATTGATGCAGAGGCCTTAACACAAAGAGAAGATCTTAAGCAGTATACCCTGGGTCTGTCTAAATACATAGCCGGTCATACGGTTAAATTTCAGACCGATGTTAGCCTGCTGCGTGTTAACGCAGAGAACAATGAACTGATGTACCGCTTTCAGGTAGAAATGGGTTTCTAGGGGCTACTTCTTTTTTTTCTTCTTCCTGCCTCCACTCTTTTCCAACTCTTCCTGTTCTCTTAGCAGGGCTTTCCAGTTATCATCCACATCGGTGGTAAAATCAAGGGTTTCTTTGTAGGCTTCCTTGCTGATGTCCATCCGGATGATGGGCTTGTCCAGGAAACTTTCTATTTCTTCCAGTATGGGTTTTTCCTCGGTGCTGCAGAATGAGACTGCCTGTCCTTTCTGGGTGCCCCGGCCGGTACGCCCTACCCGGTGCACGTAATTTTCGGGCTGCTCGGGTAAATCGTAATTCACCACATAATCCACCCCCTGAATATCGATGCCGCGGGCACTCACATCGGTGGCCACCAATACCATTACTTCTCCGCTCCTGAACTTCTGCATCACCTGCAGCCGATCGCTTTGCTCTTTATCTCCGTGGATGGTCATGCTCCTGATGTTCATGCGCTCCAGGGCTTTGTGTACCCGCTCGGCCCGTACTTTTGTGCGCACAAACACCAGTATTTTTTTGTCGGGATTTTCATTGATCACCCGCTCCAGGAAAAAGCGCTTGTCGTCCATCTCCACAAAGGCTACAGCATGATTGATGTTTTTGGCAACCGGATCTTTGGGCGAGATCTGGATACGAATGGCGTTGCGCACCAGCGAGTAGGCCAGCTTTTTGATGGTTTCGTTAATGGTAGCCGAAAAGAATAAGGTTTGCCGCTGGCGTGGAATTACGTGCATCAGGTCCTGTATGTCTCGCAGAAAGCCCAGGTCCAGCATATGGTCAGCTTCATCCAGGATCAGGATCTGGATGCGGTGCAGCTTCAGGTGGCCCTGGCTTACCAGGTCGAACATACGGCCGGGGGTGGCCACCAGTATGTCGAAACCTTTTTCCAGCTTGCTGATTTGCGGATCCTGATCTACACCACCGAAAATGCTGTAGGTCTTTACCCGGGTGTATTTGCCCAAATTCTGAAATACCTCTGTAATCTGCAGGGCCAGCTCGCGGGTTGGTACCATGATGATGCATTTAATGCCATCTTCCCGGCTGGCTCTTTTCTTTTGCTCGTGCAGGATGTGCAGCACCGGAATGGCAAAGGCAGCAGTTTTGCCGGTGCCAGTCTGGGCAATGGCCAGTACATCTTCGCCCTTTACAATGGGGGGGATGGATTTATACTGTATATCGGTAGGTTTTTTAAAGCCCAGTTCTTCCAGGCTTCTTTTAATTTCCGGGGCTAAGGGGTAATCATCAAACTTCATGGTACATCAAAAAATGTTGAGGTAAATATAGCTTTCCTTTTTGCGGGATATCTAAAAAGGCACTATAAAAGGATACACAGTTTTGCAGAAGTGGATACCAGCAGCTTGTGCAGTCGAAGCACTGTATCAGGAATTGCCCGGGGGCTCCTTTTTAAAAAACCTGGGAGCGGTTACTGATCTTATGTATAACTCCTCCACCTTTGCGCGGGCCCATGGGGTGGTGCGTAAAAATTTCAGGCTTGATTTAATGCTGGGATTCTCATTAAAACAACGAATGTTGATCAGAGACCCCATCGTTTCCCAGCCGTACCTTTCTACCAGCTCGTTCAAAATGGTCTCAAGGGTTTTACCATGGAGCGGATTATTAGGTTGTTCTTCTGCCATGTATTCAAATGGATTCAGGTTCTACTGCAAAATAAGCCACAGTAGTTAATATACAGTTATAATTACAGCACTAATAAGCCCTGTTCCCGCAGTTCTTTTATTGTATCGCTGTACCAGAATAGATGGAAACTTCCCATCTGTTGTTGCTGAAAATGGGCTTCTATTTCCGAAAAGGAGTAAGTATGGGTATTATCCGGAGAGAGTTCAGGTAAAAATGCAGCCAGCCAGCGGCCCCAATTCTCCTGCACCTGCAAGGTAAAATCCCCTTTTTTGTTAAAAAAGCTGAGCTCGGCCATGGCAATGTTTTTGCCCTTTTTGCTCTTGGTGTAGGAGCGGAGGGCAGGGGTGTTGCCCAGCCACACCACCTTGGCTGTAGGCTTGGGGAGAGCGGTATCTTCGGCAGCTAATATTCTTTCTATATAATTGGGTGGTATGGTGGTGCGGGGCACCTTAAAATCGAACCATTTATCAAGCGAAAACTCAAAACATATTCCGTGCATGTAGTTGAAGAGCGATTTTTTGAGCCCTTCGCTAAAGGCATCATGATCGGCCCCTGTTTCATCCAGGTGCACGATGTCGTTGTTGGCAAAGGTGCCTGTCTCGGCGGTGGCCTTTCTTACCTTAAAAACTTCGGGGTTCAGCCCAATGGGGCTGTGGGCCGTCATGGCAAACTGGTGCCAGAAACCAGACTGCACCACACCATTCATGAAAAGCTGCCGCACCACCTCCAGCGAATCAATGGTTTCCTGGGTAGTTTGTGTAGGGAAGCCATACATCAGGTAAGCGTGCACCATTATGCCCGCCTGTGTGAGGTTATCGGCCACTCGTGATACTTGGGCAATATTTACACCTTTTTTGATAAGGCCAAGCAGCCGGTCTGAGGCAACCTCCAATCCGCCCGAAATGGCAATGCAGCCTGATTCTTTCAGGAGCAGGCAAAGATCGCGGGTAAAGCTTTTTTCAAAGCGTATATTCGTCCACCACACCACCGTAAGGCTACGCCTGATGATCTCCAGCGCCAGCTCCCGCATCAGAGCCGGAGGGGCAGCCTCATCTACAAAGTGAAAACCATTCTGACCGGTTTGTGCAATGATTGCTTCCATGCGGTCGCAGAGCAGTGCGGCCGTAACAGGCTCGTAACGCTTGATGTAATCCAGGGACACATCGCAGAAGGTGCATTTGCCCCAGTAGCAGCCATGAGCAAGGGTTAGCTTGTTCCAGCGCCCGTCGCTCCAGAGGCGATGCATGGGATTGGCTATTTCAATAACCGATAAGAAGCTGTCCAGGGGAAAGTCAGAATAGTCTGGGGTGCCTACTTCGCGCTGTGGATAGTCTTTTTCGGGGCTGCCGTTGAAGTACACCACTTTACCCTCCTGCAGTGCAAAGGTCCGCTTCAGCTGGTCAACCGGACGGATTCCATCCAGGTGTTCGATCAGGTGGTAAATGGGAGCTTCTCCATCGTCGAGGCAAATAAAATCCACATATTCAAATACCCGTGCATCGGAGAGGGAGCGGAGTTCAGTATTGGGAAAGCCTCCACCCATTACGATCTTTAATTCAGGATGCTGCTGCTTTATCCACTGGCCGCATTTAAAGGCACCAAATAAATTGCCAGGGAAAGGTACCGAAAGGGCAATCAGCGTTGGATTTTCCTGCTCAATCTTCTGCCTGAGCAGCTCCAGCATGATATCCACAATAAAGCTATGGGGTGCATGCAGGGCTTCATGCAGCTCATCAAAGCTATTTGCCGAGCGGCCCAGGCGTTCGGCATAGCGGCTAAAGCCAAAAAAAGGGTCAATGGCCTCTACAATTAGATCGGAAACATCTTCCAGGTAGAGGGTGGCCAGGTGCCGGGCTTTGTCGCGGGTGCCCATAGTGCCAAAGGCCCACTCCAGGTCGTCGAGCTGTTCAAAGCGCGATGCCTCCGGCAGGTAGTTGCCTTCACAGATAATGTGGCCCAGGGTGGGATTGTTGTCCTGCAGGAAATCAATTACCAGGTCAATCGTTCTGATGTATTCTTTTTGCAGGGCCAGGATGCGGCGGCTGTTCGGAGAGAGGATTGCTTTTTTCCGGGCAACTTCTTTAAAAAGTGTCTTAAATCCCCTGGCAGAAAAAAGCTCCAGGATTACTTCTATGCCCAGGTCTGTCTGGTACGAAGGGATATTTTTAGTATTCAGAAAGCCCTTTAGATACGCTGTGGCGGGATAGGGCGTATTCAGCTGGGTGAAAGGGGGCGTTATCAGCAGTAATTTCTGGCTCAAGTCGTTGTCTTATTTGGGGCTGTAGTTTAACCAGCAAAACTACCTTTTAAGTTCAATAAACAGAAGGGGAATGCTCTGCAATGGCTTAATAAAAGGTTACTGCTGCTCCTGCTGAGCTTTGCCAATAGCCAGAATCAGGTCTTCATCCTCAAAATTATCAAACCAGTCTGTTGCCAGCTCAAGCCTTACCGATTGCGCACCACCCCTGGGGGTGCATACCACTGGTACCTGGTGGTGGTTGTTCTCGGATATTTCTTTAGCTTTTTCTGCATTTTCACCCTTTACACCTGCAAATGCCTGTACACAGGTCCAGGTGGTGCCTGCCTGATCAGTTACTTCTCTTTGTTCCATTTAGCTTTCATCTTTTAAGAGGGCCAGCTGCTGTGGGTACAGCTACAAACCCGGCAAGCTAGTAGTACGGAATTAATCATGGCCGGTTCTGCCACTTTCCAGTCCCTTTGCTAAAACATACAGCAATCACATTGCTTATGATGATATGGATGGATTGAATGAACAGCAGCGAACCTCCTGGTGGTGGTATCTTTCTGGCATCTGTCTGTTGACTTTGGCAATGTTGTTTTCCGCTGCCAAAGCCGAAGCACAGCGTTTAACGGCAGAGGTGTTTGCCGGCACTGCCTGGAGCCTGCCCATGCCCCTGCGTATTGAGCAGCCAGGAGAAGAAACCATTCGTTTCCGGGCCCGCTACAGCACACGCCCATGGAGGGGCTCGCCTTACTACGCTTACCGGCTGGGCTACCAGCAATGGACGGCCGAACTGGTACACCATAAAATATACCTGGAGAATCCGCCGCCGGAAATAGAACATTTTGAGGTATCGCATGGCTACAACCTTGCCTATGTAAGCAGGATGCTAACGGTACCTGCTGCACCTCTTGTTTTAAGGCTGGGGCTGGGGCTGGTAATCGGGCATCCGGAGGGGCGCATCCGTGGCAAAACAATCAATCCGGTAAAAAGCTTTCTGGGCGGTGGTTACCATATATCCGGCGTAAGCCTGCAGCTTGGGGTGTCCAGACAGTTTGGTATTACAGACCACTGGTTTGTTAACCCGGAGGCAAAGCTAACTGCAGCCTGGGCCCGCATGCCATTGGCAGGAGGTGGCTATGCAGAGGTGCCAAATATTGCCCTCCACACCTTGCTGGGTTTTGGTTACCGCCAGAAATAGGTGAGTCCTTTTTCCGGATTACTATTCCAAACAAGCAGATACTACCTGTTTTCCTGCCCCGTAATAATCAACAGTCGGAGCTTAACAGACAGGCAGTAAACCATGAATATTATTTAGTGCTTGTGATGACGGTGGAAAATTTATTTATGTCAGAAATCTTCTTATATGTAATTTACATCTTATTTAAATGCAAGAAGAACAGATTGAGAGGCTCATTAAGATCAGTAAGAATAAACCACTGCTTCCGGAAGTATTTGTACCCTGGAAGGAAGACCCTGCTGATCATGAAATATTTCTCACAGAGAAATTAACCTCACTTTATGGAGACCCTCTTTACCATACCTTAAATAAGCAGCAACAGTTAGAGCTTGGCAGGCATGAGGTGGTACAGGTCATGTACTCCTATGCCTGGAGCGAAGGACTTTTTTGCCTGTTCATGAACAGGTACATTCTTACCCTGATGCCCGACAGTATTGAATACAGGTTTTTGCTGCGTGAGCTCATAGAGGAATTTCGCCACCAGGATATGTTTACGGATGCCATTCTGAGAATAAATGGAAAACCTGTTAAACCTACCTTTATGCATAAGTTTGTTGGTGTATTCACCGCCAGGTTTATGCCCTCCGATGCGGTTTTCTTATCGGACCTTTCTGTAGAGGTAATGGCAGATACCTATGGCACCTACCTGCGGAAAGATCCAAGTGTGTACAAGGTGCTGCGCAAAGTCTCGGAGCTGCACAACATTGAAGAAGCCAGGCATATTATTTTTGCAAAAGATTATTTATCCCGTTTTGTAGCCAGGGCGGGGTTTTTAAGGCGCAGCTGGTATAGCTACCTGGTGTTGCTTAATATTTACTTTATGCGGACGCTCTATGTGAAAAAAGAGATTTTTGAGCGGATTGGCGCAGCAGACCCGGAAAGGATGTACAGGGCCGCCCTTAAATACTATGAAATTATATTTGCACAAGAGTGTCTGGGAGATATTACTGCGGTAGTGGAGGAGTGGAAAGGCTTTAACTGGGCAACCAGGTGGGCCTGGAGGTGGTTATTAAAAGCAAAGGTATGAATGTAAAAATCAGCCATGTTGGTTCATACATACCTGTACATAAACTTAGCAGCAGGGAGGTAGAAGACAGGATCAACCAGAAAGAACTATTTATTGCCCCGGGTTCACTGGAAAAACTGTTTGGCGTTAAAACCCGCTACTTTGCTGCGCCAGGGCAGCAGTGCTCGGATCTGGCAGCTGCTGCCGCCAGAAAAATACTGGAACAAATAGATCTCCACGCCATAGACTGCCTGATCTATGCATCGGCCTGTGGCGACCTGATTGAGCCGGCTACTGCAAATATTGTACAGCATAAGCTGGGATTGACATGTCCTGCCTTCGATGTTAAGAATGCCTGCAACAGCTTTCTCAATGGGATTCTCCTGGCTACCTCACTCATACAATCAGGCGTGTATAAAAAAGTACTGATTAAATGATCATCAGGAGAAATACCAATATCTATCCTGCACTCTATGAAAAGACCATCAAAAAAATATGCGGCATAGAGGAAGCTGTAATGGTGGGGTTTATAAGCATGAAAAGCAGGATGAAGAGGTTTACCTGGCGGTTGAGGGCACTGAAGGCCTCACAGAAAAGTACATACTGGAAAAGCTTTCCTTTGGCAGTTGCCAGATAGAAAAAGAGGCGCTCCCTGACCGGATGATCTTTATGCAGATACCCAGAAAAGGAAGGCAAAACATGATAGACCGTGGTGCCATTGCACAGCTGATTTTAAATCTACGCCAGTGAGGATTTTTATTACCGGAGCCACAGGATTTGTGGGGGCTAACCTGGTCAGGTTTTCTACTGAAATGGGGCATGATGTAATTGCCTCTGGCAGAAGCCACTATCCTCCGGCACTGCTAAAAAAGTATGCAGCATATGTACAGTGGGATGTAGGTGCCGGAGTCTGTCCCATCAAAGCCGATATGGCTGTGCATGTGGCAGGGCTGGCTTCCGATGGCTGTAAATGGGAGGAGTATGTGGCAGCTAACATAGCAGGCACCCGTTATTTTATGCAGGCTGCTGCCGGATGCGAAAAAGTGGTGGTGATTTCATCTTCTTCTGTTTATCACTTTGAAAATAGCGCTGCCAGGGAGTCTGATCCTATTGATCCGGATCGGCTGCCGCTGTATGGCAAATCAAAATACGGGGCAGAAAAAGAAGTAGCAAGGCTTTATCAGGAGGGGCAGCAGGTAATGATTATCAGGCCCAGGGCAATTTATGGTGTGGGCGACAGGGTATTATTACCCAAATTGCTGAGGCTTGAAAAAGGAGGAATGATTATTTCTCCTGTTAAAAAGGGGGTGAAGACTCCTTTAACCCATGTCAGCAATATTCAGGAAGCCATCAGCTTATTTTTACAACTACAGCTTCCTGCAGAGATCTATTGCCTGAACATTGCCGATGAGCCTGAGTACCTCCTGGAGACTGTTTTAAATGATCTGTTTTATGTATATTATGGGAAAAAGCTGGCTGTTTTACCCGTATCTCCCTTGTTGTTACAGCCCATTATGCTGATTAACAAGCATTTTGATATAAATAAGACGCTTACGCCCATGATGTGGAATATTATTACAAAAGATGCTGTAATTGATATTTCAAAGGCAAAAAAGATTTTAAACTACAGACCCATTACCGATTTTAGGACTTCTGTGCCGGAAGTAGTAAGCTGGCTCAGGAGGTTTGGGAACAAAACCAGATTTTTGAAAATTTTGCATGACGCTCCCAGGAGCCATATTGAAAGTTAATATGAAGTATTTTTTATTATTGCTGTTGCTAATGCCCCTTAGTCTTTTTTCGCAGCAAAACTGGGTTTTAAAGAAAGATCAGAATGGGATACAGGTGTTTATGAGAGAGGTGGAGGGCTCACCCTTCAAGGAGGTTAGAGTAAAGATGAAATGCCAGGGCACCCTCGAAAGCTTTAAAAAACTGGTGCTGGATGTTGATAACCATAAAAAATGGGTCTATAACACCAAAGCCTCTGATCTGATCAAACCTGTCAGTGAAAATGAAGTGTACTACTACACCGAGTTTCATCTGCCCTGGCCAGTGAGCAACAGGGACCTGACCTGCCGCATTAAAATGATAACAGATTCCATTCCGGATATTTATTTTATCAAAGCAAACTCTGTACAGGGATTAATTCCTCCCAAAGATGGAAAGGTAAGGGTGGTATCCTCCAGGTCCAGCTGGAAGGTAACCAGCTTGGATAACCGTGAGCTCGACATTGAATATTCTGTCAGGGTAGATCCTGCTGGCAGCATTCCCCCCTGGCTTGTAAACTTAACAGGGGTAACGGGGCCCTTCAATACCTTTACCAATCTGAAAGAAATGCTAAAGGATAGTATGTAAATCCTGGATTAGAGCCATAGGTTTATTGCCAGCTACGGGTATGTATACTTTTGCCTTTGCACAAATTTTCGTTGCCTAACCCTTCCTGCTGCTACTGCTACAGCCCATTTGTATCTGTATAGCGAAAATTCAGGCATAAAGTGAAATTTGTTGAGCTTTGATTTGATCAGTATGCATAGATGAGTTTTATTACATTTTTAAATGGATGTCTGTATAGCAGCCTGTTTTTCTGCTCATGTATACAGCTATCGGATCAAAACGCTTTATCAATTTTTCAATATGTTCAGCCTTAGAAATAAAACAGCTATTGTAACCGGTGGGGGCAGTGGTATCGGAAAGGCCATCAGCCAATTATTTGCCCAGCAGGGCGCAGAGGTTTTTGTACTGGAGCTTAATGAAGAAGGGGCTGGTGATGTGGTGAAAACCATACGTGATGCAGGAGGAAAAGCTTCTGCCATTGCCTGTAATGTGGCCAGCCAGTCAGAAGTGGCAAAAGCCTTTGAACAGATTTACCTGCAGGCTGGCAGGCTGGATATTTTGGTGAACAATGCAGGAATAGCCCATGTAGGCAATGTGCTCACCACCTCCGAAGATGATTTTGATAAGGTATATGCCGTGAATGTAAAAGGCGTGTACAATTGCCTGAAAGCAGGCGTGGAAAAAATGCTTGCCAGTGGCGGCGGGGTAATCCTGAACCTGGCATCGGTAGCCTCTGCAGTAGGGCTGCAGGATCGTTTTGCCTACTCGATGAGTAAGGGAGCCGTACTCACCATGACCTATTCCGTAGCTAAAGATTTTGTAGATAAAAACATCCGCTGTAACTGCATCGCACCAGGCAGGGTGCACACCCCCTTTGTAGACGGATTTCTGAAAAAAAACTACCCTGGCAGGGAGCAGGAAATGTTTGATAAGCTTTCTAAAACCCAGCCTATTGGCCGCATGGGCAGTCCTGAAGAGATGGCCGCACTTGCCCTCTTCCTGTGTTCCGACGAAGCCTCGTTCATCACCGGCAGTAACTATCCCATCGATGGTGGCTTTGTTACCCTCAATACCTAAATCAGAAGATAAAAAAAAGTTAGATGTTTGAATGCAGTGCATGCTAAGATGCTTAAGCCACTGTATTCCAGTTCTAACTAATACTTAACACTCAGTACCCAATACTCTATACCCAACCTAAAATGAAACTAATCAGATTTGGTGAAGCTGGCAAGGAAAAGCCAGGCGTGATAACGGCAGCAGGAAAGCGCATTGATGTAAGTGCTTTTACTCAGGATTATGACGAAGCATTTTTTGCAGCAGACGGATTGAAGAAACTGGGGGGTTGGCTGGAGCAGAATGGCCAGACCGCACCACAGGTCTCAGAAGAGGTTCGTTTGGGGGCGCCCATCCAAAAGCCCGGTAAAATTATTTGCATTGGCCTTAACTATTCCGATCATGCCCGTGAAAGCAATATGGAGGTACCAAAGGAGCCGATCATTTTCTTTAAAGCATCCTCGGCAGTTTGTGGACCGAATGATAACATCATTATACCAAAAGGCAGCGAAAAGACCGACTGGGAAGTAGAGCTGGCCGTGGTAATCGGCAAAAAAGCCTCTTATGTATCCGAAGCCGAAGCAATGGAGTACGTAGCGGGGTACATGCTGCACAACGATTACAGCGAGCGGGCTTTTCAGCTGGAGCGCAGCGGGCAATGGGTAAAGGGGAAAAGCTGCGATACCTTTGCACCTCTGGGGCCCTTCCTGGCTACCCGCGATGAGATAGGAGATGTAAATAAGCTGCGCCTGTGGTTAAAGGTAAATGATAAAACTATGCAGGATGGCAGTACCAGCAACCTGGTGTTTGGGGTGCCATTCCTGGTAAGCTACCTCAGCCAGTTTATGTCGCTGCAGCCTGGTGATATCATATCTACTGGCACCCCGGCAGGCGTAGGGCTGGGCTTTAAGCCACCCATATACTTGAAAGCCGGAGATACCGTGGAATTAGGAATAGACAGTCTGGGATCTGCAAAACAGCAGCTGGTGGCCTGGGGAGAATAGGCACCGGAGCACTTCTCATACCAATCAACATAGCCTATGGAAGTAGTAGATGCGCATAACCACTACTGGAAGTTTGACCCACAGGAATTCAGCTGGATGGGACAGGAACACAGTCCCATCAAACGTGATTTTCTGCCAGCTGACCTGGGGCCGGAGCTGGCTCGGTATAACATAACCGCTACCATTGCGGTGCAGGCGCGTGAAAGTATGGAAGAGAATCTTTTTATGCTGGAGCTGGCAGCGCAAAATCCCGTGGTAAAAGGTGTGGTAGGCTGGATTGATTTTAATGGAGATGCTTTTGAAGAGGAACTGCAGTTGCTTGCCAAAGATCAAAAGCTGGTGGGAATTCGGCATTTTGTACAGTCTCAGCCAGAGGGTTTTATGCTTAAGCCTGGTTTTAAGCAGGGCATAGCAGCGCTAAAATCCTATGGACTCACCTATGATATTTTGATCGGCCACCAGCAGTTGCCGGAAGCAATACAGTTGGTAGAAGCCTTTCCGGACCAGAAGTTTGTGCTGGACCATATTGCAAAGCCACCGATAAAGGCCGGGCAACTGGAGCCCTGGACAACCAATATCCTGGCGCTGGCACAGCACCCGCATGTGCATTGCAAGCTTTCGGGTATGGTAACAGAAGCCGATTGGCAGCACTGGCAGGAGGATCAGGTAAAGCCTTACCTGGATGTGGTATTTAAGGCTTTTGGTGCTGACCGGCTGATGTTTGGCAGCGACTGGCCTGTTTGCCTGCTGGCTGCCCCTTATGAACGGGTAATAGCACTGGTGAGGGACTACATCCGGCAGTTGCCTAAGCTGGAGCAGGAGAAGATCATGGGCAATAATGCCCGTATGTTTTACAATCTGGATAATTAAAAATGGATCTGGAGCTAAAAGATAAAGTTATTATTGTAACGGGCGGCGCTAAAGGCATAGGCGAGGCCATTACCAGGAGTCTTGCAGCAGAGGGGGCAATTCCGGTGGTGGTAGGCAGATCTGAAAAAGCTGGAAAAGAGCTGGTGGAAGAGCTGCAGGCTGCCGGGAAAAAAGTGCTGAACATTGTGGTGGAACTGGCCGAAGCAGCCTCCTGTGCCAGGGTGGTGGAGGAAACAGTAGCACAATTCGGCAAAATAGACGGGCTGGTGAACAATGCCGGTGTAAATGATGGCATCGGCCTGGAGAGCGGATCGCCGGAAAAATTCATGGCTTCGCTGCAGCTTAACCTTTCACACTATTATAATATGGCCCATTATGCACTGCCCCACCTGAAAAAGAGCAGGGGGAGCATTGTAAACATCAGCTCTAAAACCGCCCTTACCGGGCAGGGAAATACCTCTGGCTATGCGGCTTCCAAAGGAGCACAGCTGGCCCTTACCCGCGAGTGGGCGGCAGAGCTATTATCCTTTGGGGTGCGGGTAAATGCTGTTATCCCGGCAGAGGTCATGACACCACTCTACCGCAGCTGGCTGGATACCTTCGATGATCCTGAACAAAAACTTGAAGCCATCATCTCTAAAATACCACTGGGCAGGCGCATGACCAAAGCAGAGGAAATAGCTGATACAGCTGTTTTTCTGCTTTCCCCCAGATCCGGCCACACCACAGGCCAGCAACTGATTGTTGACGGTGGCTACGTGCACCTGGACCGCGCCCTGACTTAGCAAATTGCCTGAACATTAAGAGAAACCGGATGGGTAAATTACAAAACAGCAGCGCCTTTCCGCTTTTATTCCCGAAGCAGGAAAGTACTACTGGCTGCTTTCGAGGCGGCGCTGTTCCTCTTCACCAGCATTCTTGCGGCGCCTGATGGGTTTCACTTCCTGGTTGCCAAAATTGTAACTGAAGGTTAGGCGTGCCACCCGGCTCTCCCAACTGTTTCTGATGGTAAACTCCTGCCCTCCAAATTCCTGTCTGGCCTGCCAGCGCATTGTTCTGAAAATATCAGTAATGTTGAAGCTGATATTGGCCGATTTATCAGGAAAGGTATATTTCAATCCTGCATTGATGCCCCACATCTCGCGCGTGCGCATGGCGGCGTATATGCCTGGAGAATTGTAGTTGCCCCCCAGCTCGCCACTGATGTTGAGCGGCAGCTTAAAGCGGTTTATGATGTTGATGTTGTAGGAAGTAACTCCGAGATCAAGTTGCTCATTTAGCAACTCGCCCCTGGTGCGATTGTGAAACAAGCTTAAGTTGTTTTGTACGCTCCACCATCTGCCCAGCTCCAGCGGCAGGCTGAGGCTCATATTGTAATTGTACAGATTATCCAGGTTGCGCATATATCCAAAGGTATAGCGTTCGTCATTTTCATCCCGCACCTCCGGTACCCTCCGATAAATGTTGGTGGTGTGGCTGTAGCCCAGGCTAAGGTTGTATTGTTTTTTAAAAACATAAGTAGCTTGAAGCTGATCTGTTAGTTGCGGCTGTAGTAAAGGATTGCCCTGGCTAAAGTTGTACTTGTCGAGCTGGTACACAAAAGGATTTAGCATTTGGTAAGAAGGCCTGTCAATGCGGCGGCTGTAGGAGAGCCCTGCCTGATGCAGCTCTCCCAGGGGGTACTGTAAAAATATGCTCGGGAAAAGCTTCAGGTACTCTCGGGTATTTACCTCCTGCCAGGTAATTGAATTGCCCTGGTACCAGGTGTGTTCAGCACGTAGCCCTCCCTGTAGAGAAAGTGTGCCTATTTTAATATTGGCAGAGGCGTATGCTGCATTAATCAGTTCTTTGTAGCGAAAATGGTTGGTTTTGCTGGCATCACTTACCCAGTTTTCATGAGCCAGGGTGTCGAATTTCATATCGTTATCGGTGACAACCCAACTGCTTTTGACTCCAAATTCCAGGTTTCCGGTAGGGATGGGCTTGCTATAATCTATTTTGCCTACCAGAATATCTACATCCGTTGGCATGGTGCTGAATATCAGCTGATCGTAATTCAGGCTTGCGTCCGGGTAGAGCGAATGGTTAGTAATGTGGTCCCGGGAATAGCCTCTGAACAGGGTATACTCCATATCCGCACTTAATTCCATCCTGCCATCTCCCGCATTATGCTGGTAATTAAGGTTATAAGTATGATTACTTCTGTTGTAAATACCAGTTGCAATTGTTTTAAGATCTTCAATGCTTACGTCCCTGCTATTACTTAAGTGAGATTCACCTCTGCCATTCTCCGATATACGGTTACCAAAACCAGTGAAAGCAAAGCCTATCAGGTGCTTTTGATTGATTGAGTAATCAACCCCTGCCTTATAGCCATGACTATGAACATCCTGAGCCCAAAAGGTATTGGAAGTATAATTAATTCGTTCCTGGTGAACATCTACCAGACGGTCGAAACTTAGATTTTGAAAGCGCGGGTTGTAATTATAAGTATAGTTTCCAAACCAGTTAAACCTGCCCCTGCGGTAGTTAAGGTTTAAACCAGCATTTGCTTTTTCGTAGCGGCCATAGCCTACACCGGCTGTAAGCGTGCCATTAAGGCCTTCGCTCCGGCCTTTTTTAGTTCGTATGTCAATTATACCTGAGTTGCCCTCGGCATCGTATTTAGCCGATGGGTTGGTGATAATATCTACCTGCTCTACTGCATCTGAGGGCATGTTGCGCAAAAGGGCTGTAACCTCCGATGCCGACATGCGTGTGCGCCGGCCATCAATCATTACAATCACGCCTTCTTTACCATTCAGGTTTATATTGTCGTCCTGATCAATGATGATACCGGGTGCACGTTGCAGTACCTCCAGGGCAGTGCCACCACTGGCTATAATACTACCTGCCACATTTACCACCATCCTGTCGGCTTTTTGTTCTATAAAGGGTCTTTGGCCGGTCACGGTAACAGTATTTAGCTGCTCTACACTTTCTCTAAGCAGTAGCTGTGGTAAAGTTGTGCTGCTGCCTGCCTTCACCACAACAGGACCATTCCAGGCTTTGTCGTAGCCCGTCATGCTGGCCGTGAGCAGGTACTTACCTTCCATGATTTGTGGTAAGCTGTATTCACCAGCCGAATTACTGATAGCACCCTTCACCAAAGAGGAATCTGAAGTACTTAATAACATTACTGTAGCAAATTCAATGGGTTTTTGATGAGTATCGAGCACCTTACCCTGAAGTACGGTTTGAGCATAGACGGCTGCCCCAAAAAATAGCAGCAAGAATAGCAAAAATGAAAACTTGTGTAGCATAGCTAGTCGTTAGATGAGGGAGTGTGTTAATCATTTGATTATGAATATTTTATAGGGTTAAGTTTCAAAAATAATATCGTTATTCCTACAAATAATTTAACTTTGTCGTTTTATGGGTTGAGCCTTTTATAGTTGCACAGATGCAATCAATCAATGTCTGCAGTATTTAAGAGGGGTAGATGCTAATCAAAAGCATTAAAAACCATAATTCTAACTTGATTTCTGATCAATCTACTGCGCCAATAAATGGAGGACTGGAAGCTGGTAGTTAGTGAGATCTGCCAAAGACCATTTTTTCAAAAATAAACAGGAGTATTCCTTCAGCGTTATTTTATTCAGTACAAGTTAAAGCGGAAAGAAAGTCCTGGGGATAGCAGGTAAATCACCTTATCTGCTGTTTCTGATTACATTAGATTGAGCAACCACAGCCATTTGTATAAATTGATCAGGAAGTACCATAGCAAAGTGCTGAATCAGGTGATGGGATTCATGCGCTAATTTTTGCGGTAAACAAACTATTTATGAAACTACAGACTGCAGTAGCCTGCATGTTATTCTTCGTTCCCAATTTACTCATGGCTTCAACCTATTATATCAGTGTGTCGGGTAACGATGCCCATAGGGGTACATCCCCACAACAGGCCTGGGCAAGTATTGCCAGGTTAAACAGCGGTAGTTTTTTGCCCGGCGACAGTATTTTGTTTGAGGGAGGCAGCACTTTTAGTGGAAGCATAACCTTTGGAACTGAAACAGGGGGGACAGCAGAAGATCCTGTAACCATTAGCTCCTACGGAGAGGGTAAGGCTACTATCAGCAGTGGCGATGCTGCAGGTTTCAAAGCCTATAATACAGCAGGTTTCTACATTAGTCAGCTAGTCTTCAGGGGGGCAGGCCGCAGCCAGAACAGCAGTTCTGGAATTGATATTTATACAGATCTGCCAGCAGCGAGGCTCCCGTACATCCATATTGAGGGGGTAGAGGTGGAGGGATACCACCGCTTTGGCATCCTGCTGGGCAGCGGAATGGGAAATGGCGGATTTGAGGACATTACCATTAAAAATGCCATAGTGCATGGTAATGGAGAAGGTGGCATTTACACCTATTCAAAAGAGGCACTATTGGCACATAAAAATCTCTACATTGGCTATACCAGGGCCTATGATAACAGTGGTTTAGCACACAGAACCGACCATCACACCGGCAGCGGCATTATTGTGAGCGGAGTAGACGGGGCACTTGTTGAATACTGTGAAGCCTTTAACAATGGCTGGCTCAATGCCTGGCAGGAGGGAGGTCCAGTGGGGATTTGGGGGTATCACTGCAATAAGCTGGTGATCCAGCACAGCGAATCCCACCATAATAAATCGGGTACTGCCAAAGATGGGGGTGGGTTCGATATTGATGGTGGCTGTACCGATTGTGTTATGCAGTACAATTACTCTCATGATAATGAAGGCCCGGGTTACCTCGTTGCTCAGTACCGGGGTGCTCCTGAAATGAAAAGAATAACAGTACGTTTCAACATAAGCGAGAATGATGCCCGCAGGGGTATACATGGTGCTATCCATCTGTGGTCTGCCGATAGCAGCGGTGCTCTTCAGGAAATAGAGATCTTCAACAATACCATTTACCTGGAGCCTTCTGAAGCAGGTAACCCGGCAGCGGTTTACATACAGAGTGCCGGAGTGCAAAGGGCAGGGGTTCGCAACAATATTATACAAACAAGGGGAGATGTGGCCCTGGTTACCTTGGTTACGCCTGCAGACCTCCGGTTCGAGGGGAATAGTTACTGGGTAAGAAGGGGAGATTTCAGAATTGACTGGGGAAGTAGGATCTACCATTCTCTGGAGGAATGGCGGAATGCCACAAAGCAGGAAGAAATAAACGGACAGGCAACCGGTTATCAGGTGAAACCTCGCTTAAAAAAAGTTGGCAGGGGCAAAACAATCTCAGACCCCAGGGAACTTCCCAGCCTCAGGGCTTATAAGCTTAGGGCACGATCTCCAATAAGGGGAAAAGGCTTAAACCTGGAAAGCCTATTTGATACTGAGTTAGGCAACATTGACTTTTGGGGAAACAGTCTGTCGCGGGAGCTTAGCATTGGTGCTCATCAGCCCCCACTCCGTTAAGTGCATATTTCCGGACTATTATCTCCTCCACATATTTTGTAAAGCAGCTTAGAGGTGCAACATATACCTTCTCCAAGCTTCTGCCTGCTGCATCAAGGCTTAGGTGGCTACTGCTAAAGTGCTATAAATGCGGCGGAGGCAGGCTGGCAGGCATCAGCTTCAGGGAGGGTTTACTTATCAGGCAGCGGCTCCCTGGAGCAGCTTATATTATATCGCTGCCTAATTTTTTAAACACTTAGTAGATAAATTGATTTAATAATAATTTAATTTTAAGTTAACTTGTACTAAATAAAGAGTTATATAGGTCTTGAGGGCCTGCAATTTTTTTACCCCCGGTTTTTTAGATCTACTTTTTAAATGCAAAAGCTTTCTAACCCCAACTTCAAGGCATTTCGGGCAAGAATGTTAATCCCTAACTTTTCTTTCAAAGACAATTACCTTTCCTACTTGTACAAATGCATTCCTTTATTAGGGGCTGTTGTATTATTACTCTTACCGGCTACATTCAGCACCTTTGTTTCTAAAGGTCCTATCAGCTTGTTCTTTTCTCTGAAAGAAATTCTGCTGGCATTATCCTTTTTCCTGGTGCCACTGGTTATTTTCTACAGAAACATCAAGGTATACTTATACCTGCTGTTTCCCCTGATTCTGCTATCACCCCTATTTATTTTTGCAATACTGCTGTACGACATCAGGCCCCGTTTTGAGCTGATCGCCCTGATTATGCAAACTAATCTTAGCGAAATCAAGGAAGCTATAGCGGGTTATTTCAGCATATTTCTTCCCGTATTACTGATCTACAGCCTGCTGTACCTTTACTTTGTCAGAAAGATAAGCTTCAAAAAAATCTCTTTCAATTTTGCCTTTTCCCTTTCGCTGCTGGCTTTGCTGTTCTCCTTTGGCAGGCTTTATTTGGAGGGAGGCTTTCACAGAAAACCGCTAAGTGAGGTCAGTGCTGAAAATCTTCTGGCTGTCAGATATTATCCTGTATCATTAGTTGGGGGCGCGTTAGAGGCGTATTCCTTTTCGGATGGTGAGATGAATGTTCCTGAGGATTTTTCCTTCCAGGCTTTTGCAAAGGATTCTCTCCCTCAGCGCAAGATCTTTGTACTGATTATCGGAGAGTCATCACGCTACGACCGTTGGCAGCTCAATGGATATGAAAGGGAAACCTCACCACGGCTTAATAAGCGGAAAAACCTGCTTTCTTATCCCAATGTAGTATCGGGAAGTAACCAAACCCGTATGGCTGTTCCCCAGATGATCACCCGGGCTACCCCGGATAGTATTGAGCTGATTTATGAAGAATTGAGTATCCTGGCTGCTTTCAGGGAGGTGGGGTATAAAACAATCTGGCTGAGCAATCAGACAGATCAGGAGATCTTCTATTCCGGCGCTATTAACTGGCATGCTAAAACAGCAGACGTGAGCATTTTCTCTCCTTCTCATTCACCTAATTTTGAATTTGATACACACTATGACGAGCGTCTGCTACCGGCTTTAGACAGTCTGATTCGAAGCAGCAACGAGAACCTGTTTATTGTAATGCACACCATGGGCAGCCACTGGAACTATGCCAGAAGATATCCGGAGGAATTTGATGTATTCAAGCCTTCAGGATTAACAGTGCCTATATCCAGACCGTCAGCCGATAACAGAGAAGCTGTTTCGAACTCTTATGATAATAGCATTCTGTACGCCGACTATATCATTGACAGTGCCATTGACATCATCGACAGATCGGATGTGGTTTCTTCTGTTATGTTTCTCTCAGACCATGGTGAAGATCTTTTTGATGATGATCCTTCGCAGATAGACTATCATTTAAGCGTATCGCCCATAACCCTGCGGGTGCCATTATTTATCTGGACCTCTGATCTTTACCAACAGCAGTACCCTCAGAAGCAGCAGGCTCTCCGGGAAAACCTTAATAAGAAAATTGGAGGAGAAAACACTTTTTATACCCTGCTGGATATAGCCAATGTTGGTATTATAAAAGATGATTCCCTGAAAAGCCTGGCTAGTCCCGGCTTCAGAGACAGCGAGCAAAAGTATGTGGGTAGTGAAGTGCGAAAAGGATTTTTGTACAGCGAGCTGCTGAAGCAGTAGGGGATGGTAGTTACCAGTTAAAAGGCTGCTCAGATATTCTTCGGAGAACCAGCTGAATCTCGGCCTGTACATGCATGGCTTCTCCCTGACAGACCTGAACATTATCAAGAAGCCTATGCCTATCACATAAAGAAGGCACAGGCGGTTTAGCCTGTGCCTTCTTTATGCTTTACCTGTTCCAAAAGCATATTTCTGTATTGCTGATGGTAAACAGCTTGTCCAATTGCAGTATTTTGAACCAGTTCTCCATTATCCGCCCACGGCACCTCCCAGCACCACCTCCTGCTTTGGATTTACTTTGCGGAAGGGCTGCAATTTTTTATAGGTAAGAGAGCGCCATGCCCATTCCAGGGGACCATATCGGAAATAACGTAACCATAAGGGGCTAAACACCATCTGGAAGATCCAGATAGCAACTACCATGTAGTAAAGCTCGTATCTCTCCAGCATTCCGTATAGTCCAAAGCCTATTCCTAAAAAGAGGATGTTACAAATTACGGTATGCATCACATAATTTGTAAACGCCATACGGCCTACAGAAGCAAGTGAATGTTTAAGCCAGTACAGTATGGGTAATTTGCAGAAGAGCATGATAAGCCCAACATGTCCCAGCACGGTAAATATTCTGCCCAGGTGGTAGGTTCTCTCTGCACTGGCCAGTACAATAGGATCAAAATTACTTTTCACAATCTGGTTTATTTCCAGATAATTGATCGTAAGCCCAATACCATAGCCTACAACAGCCATAAGCAAATAAAAACGGGTCGATTTCTGGGCATTGAAAATACGCATTTTGAAAAGTGCCATGCCCATCAGCATCATACTTAGTACGTCCCAAACTTTAAAGCGATAGGTATATAGCGACTGTTGCTTCTCAATATATGGCATCAGGGAACGCACCATACCCAGGTAGCCTTTATGCATGGCTGATACCCTGTTCTGAAGCTCCTCCTCAGAAGGCTTGTTTTCGCTAATTACTCCCCCCCATTCTTCTTGTGCCCTTTGTAGGGGTAATCCTGGTTCCGAGCCTGCTGCTATTGTATTTTCTGCCAGGGTGGCTCTTTCCTTCAGGTTTACCATTATGTTGTATTCTCTATGGTATACCAAAGCACCTATTATAAATAACACACAAGCAGCACCTATCAGAATTTTTGGTTGTGCATTTCTGAGCGGGAATAAAAATAAACCCATTATTCCATAGGTATATAATATATCTCCGGGCCACAGAAATACATAGGCATGCACCATTCCAAAAAATATCAGCAGGATGATCCTTCTGTAATAGTAATCGGCAGTTTTAATGCCTGCTCCTTTTTCTTCTGCCTTGCGCGTGAAAAGAATAACACCTGCACCAAACAACATTGAAAATACGGCACGCATGGCCCCTTCAAAAAACAGGTTGTTGAATTTCCAGACTTGCAGGTTTATTTCAGTAGCTTCGCCAATTACAGTTGGGTTAATGTGAGCTGGCCAGGGCAGCCCAAAGTGAATGATGTTTATAAGCAAAATACCCAGTAGGGCAATGCCTCTAAGTATATCCAGGGAGTTGATCCGTTGCTTCTGTGCCACAGGTGCCACGGTGCTGTTGGGATTTAACATGCGATGTTATGGCAGGTAAAAAATTTCTGATAATTTATGAAAAAAGTAAACACCCATATTTTTGGGTTTATTGATAGTGCCTGGTAAATGAAAAAGTTAGTAGAATAATTCACGCCCAGTTTTAACTTAATCAAATATAAATATTTACCAAATAAAATTGTATTTCTAAGTGCAGTTTAAACCACTTTTATAGCAGTCAGGCATCAGGTAACAGAAGGATGTTGATAAACCTACCTGTGTCTAAGAGGCTTTATTTATAATTATTTCCTGGAATAGAAGGCACTGGAACTTGTAAAAACCTGGCAAAATCTTTTCTTTAAACTATGGCAGGGGCATAAAGTTTAGTTTTACCACATGACTCTATGCATATAGTACAGACTTTATTTGCAGCACAGGCGCTGTGGGAAAGATGCAATTACTCACCAACCCAGGCAGCTGAGAGTGGGAAAGAGCGGCCTTAGCGGCTAAGGTCAAACAGGCTGATTACAATGTCTATTTTATGAAAAGAATCTATCTCTTTACCCTTCGTAGCAAATTCCCTGTGCAGTAGCCTGCCGCTTTTAACATCCTCTACGCCTTTATACCAGGGATACTGGTTTTCATACTCCCCGATTTGCATATCCAGATAGTTATCATAGACAAGCCAAACTCTTTTATTTCCCTCGGCTTCTGCAAGCAGAGGTGTCAGCTGGTTAAGATAATCGGTGGCACCCTCTGATTTGCTCCGTAGATCCGGCAGTTGAACAACATCAAAGTTAAGATTATAGGCTGTTTGATAGTAGTCGTAAATATGTGCTGTATTCCAGTACAGGTAAACCAAGTCTCCCTCCTGTACATGCTCCTGCAGATAGAGGAAACCTTCGCGATAGTCTGATTTATTACCATCACCAAACAGATCAGGTTTAATTACCTGCAGGGTGGAGCGGTAAATGGGCCACAACAGCAAGACCAGGGGCAATACATAGCGCAGGCGGCCAAGCTTTGTGGGCAATAAGCTGAAAAGCTGCTGGCAACCATGTGCAATTAACAGTATGGGAATCGGGGCCAGAAACACGCGAAGTCTGTTAAAGAAAGGATACTTTTCCAGCATCACAGCCAGCAGTGTTAATAAAAACGGAAAGAGCAGGATCATCAGAAAATGCCTTTTATCTTTTCTAAAATAGGCTGCATACCCCAGAATCCAGCATAAAAGCACCAGCGGTGTTAGCTTAAGAAAAAACTCAAGTACAGGATTTTCGATAGATTTGATCTGGTGAGCGCTCCATAATATGCCCAGCGGATATTCCATAAAAGTATACACAGACTGAAACAGCCAGGAGATTATATCCCCTAAGGATGCATCGTGTGGCAGAAAGCCACCCCTTTTTCTAAACCATTCCACTAACCAGCCGGCTTTTGGTTGGCTGCTGATAAACAGGTAAAAGCTAAAACCAAAGCTTAAGAGCCAGAGCGAAAAAGGTATCAAAGAACAGAACAGCTTGTTCCAATCCTTTTTAAGGAGATAATGCAGGCTAAGCCCTACTGCAATACCTGCCAGAATAAAAATGGCGGAAAAGGAAAACCATAGGATAAGGGCTCCCCATACTCCCCATAATATGAGGGATTTCAGATCCTGCCGGTTATAATAGCGTGTGTAGAGATACAGGCACAAAACTGTAGCAAACATTTCGGTACTGTATTGCTTTATTTCTACCGAATAGTATACCAGTACCGGTGCCAGGGCAAGTATGCTCACCGCCACGGCCGCTCCAAGTGGTTTAAGGAAAAAACGTGCAACAGGCAGAAAAACAAAAAGGGAAGCAATCCCTGAGAGTAGGGGAATCAGCCTAAGTGCCATTTCTTTTTTACCAAACAGTACCACAGATAGCTTTGCAAGCCATAAAAATCCTAAAGGTGCTTTCTGCTGATAATCCAGTTGGCCGCCTGCGAGCTCAAAAAAATTCATCCTGATAAGACTGGAGGAAAGATATAATTCATCTATCCATAGGGATCTGTTATCAAAGTAATGAAACAGTCTGAAAAAAATGCCTATACCAATTACAGTCCAGAGCAGAATGGTGGTGGTATGCAGGCTGTTAGGTGTGGATGAGATCCTGTTATATTCTGTCTTAGCTGGTGAAAAAGCTTTGAAGTAAGTCAGCATGATAAGATACAGTTAAAAAAAAGAGTCTCTGTGCAGATTTCCCTCAAAAAAAATTGGGGAGCTGGCGTAAAAAGTTTAGAAATGGCTCTTAAACATGTACTACAGCGATCAGGAGCAGTATCTGGAGCAGTATTCTGTAAAGAGGGTTAAACCTGGTATGCGCTTTTAGTGATAGCCCCATTCTTTACTTCTGCAGGATCCCGGTTCCTCTAAAGCACGGCACATCATAAAAGGGCTGATTTAGTTTCACACTAAATCATTTCCAATTCCCCGTTTGGAGCTGTAGAAACCTGAGAATACTATAAAAATAAAGTGAGGTGATGTGGAATCCCTAATTCAATTAGCCTAAATAGCTGTTTTTCAGGTAAATGTAAATTTTGGGATGCACACATAGAGCTGCCAGTAGATGTAGCATGGCAGCTAACCAGGAGAAGTCCGGTTCAGGGCGGAGTAGGCGTACTTTTGATAAATACCTTCATACTGGCTTTAAAGTTAGCTGTTTTTCTCAAAGTTCTTTTCTGAGTAGAGAAAAAAATCAGCGGCTTATCTACACTACCGCAAGGGCAGTAGCTGCTGAAACCTTTTCCTTCCATTTATGATGTAGGTTTTAGATTGGGGAACCGGGAGTCTTTTTGATGGCAGGAAATGGGAGGAGGCCCGGAAGAATTTCCGTGATCAGGAACTGTATGATGACTCTGAAGCAAAGCTATTTTTTAGGCTTTTTGCTGATCCTGACCAGCTCCTCATCTATGCTTTTAAAGCGGGGATCGAACATGAAAGGGGTAGTGCCTATGATCTCTACTCTTTTGAAATCCTGGTGCATTGAGTTGATCACAAAATTGAACTGGCCGGGACAGGTAGCTGCCGGCACCTTCAGCAGCAGGGCACTGTTGTTTCTGTACCAGGCAGAACCCATGGGTTGGGTAACAGCATAGGAAGAGGGAAGCCCCCAGTCTGGAGGCAGGCTGCCGATGGAAACAGCCTGGATGCTCACATCATCTGGTATCTGGATCTGCATACAGGCAAAGTCCCCTCCCAAACCTCCCTGGCCCATGCGGTGAGCCATGTTTTCCAGTGCCGCTACGGCAATATTTTCAGCACAGTATATCACCAGTTCACCACGGCGGTTCCAGCGGCCGGGTACTCCCGGCGCATAGAGGGTTTTAGCATAATCTTTCAGGGTAATACGAAAGAGGATCATCAGCTCAACTCCTAAGCTGCATAGCCATGTTCAATCCTCTCCAGGCACTCCTCCACCAGCCGAATGCCGGAAATAGAATCCAGCAGGTCTACGGGCGGGCGCATTTCCAGTGCTGGTTGTGGGTAGTACAACCAGTCACGGAACTCCTTGATTTCTCCGAACAGCTTTTGCCCGCGCTCATAGAGGCGCAGCAACATCAGGAGTTTTTCAGCCTGATCATGCTGAACCAGCTTATGATTGTTGCGGTAATTGTCAATCGTCTTGGGTGCTACGCCCAGCAAGGCTGCCAGTTCTTCTTTGCTGAATCCGGATTTTTCTCCCAGCAGATAGAAACACTGGATGTCAACGCCTTTCCGGGCCTGGTCTACCAGGGCCAGATCATCATACATGGCAGCTTCACTAATTATTGATTGCATGGGGTTGGGAGTCTAAGCAGGTAGAAGCCTGTTAATAATATACGTAAATTTACATTTTAATTACGTATTTATACGTATTCGTAGCAAAATATGTTACCTGTTATGCCAGGCGGCCAGCAGTTTATTGAATAAATTAAAGCTTAGTAGAACAGCCATTGCTTATACATTGAACTGCCTCAGGTGATGATCAAGGTGCTTGTAGAACAGATTGTTCCATTCGGTTTTGGTGAGCGGGCCAAAAGAAAGAGATTCTTTATTGTCGAAATAGGCTTCGCCTGATTGCTGGGCTCTGATGATATAATTAGTAAGACGTTTCTTTTCTGCTTCAAAATCTTTATCTCCTTTTATGACAAAGGCCGGGGCAGTAGGGCTGCCAGGCTTATAGGGTATTTCGTTCACAACAGCCTTTTTTACAAAGCTTTTCAGGATAAGCCTCATGAATGGATTAGGTTTTTTGTGTTTATCCTCATAAACCATTTCGTAGCTAACACAGCAATGTGCCAGCATCTGGGCTACACTCATTTTTCCCCACTGTGGCTGTGAGTCGGCATTGAGGCTATTGATGCGGCTGATCACTTCGTCAGTAATGGTTTGCTCAAAAATGTTCTTCATTGGTTTCTATGTTAACTACTCTCCATGCTTAGGGCTGGCTGTAGCAGCAATCTACAACATTTCAGGCCTGATCCGGCTTAAGATTTCTCCAGCAGTATCGTCAGTATTCTGGGTATTGTGCTTCTATCATCCCCATCAAAATACTCATTCAGTTCTGCTACTTTAAAACCCCACATTTTTGCAGCCTGTATAAAGTCTGAAATGTGGTGGGTGTAGCAGGTCACCACCTGTTCTCCTTTGGCCGTCGGGAACCTGGCTTTCGATCCAGCATATTGTTTAAATGGATGCAGTTCACCAATATAAACCCGACCGCCAGGTACCATTACTGCTGCTGTTTTTTCAAAAATATTCTCCAGGTTTTCTATATGTTCCAGCACAAGGCTGAATACAACCAGATCGTATGTTGTAGAATTAAAAGTCCAGGTATGGGTAATATCGGCCTGTTGGAAGCTCACTCGATCTGATGCTATTTTTTCTTTTGCCTTCAGTAGCATCTCTTCCGAAAGATCAACAGCGGTAATGTGTCCTGCTTTTTGCAGGAGCCATGCTGTATTTTTCCCCGTTCCGCAGCCAATCTCCAGGCAGGAGTTAAAATTAATTGGGGCTAAAGTCTTCCGCAGCGCAATTGCCTCAAGATCCCGGGTCTTATTGTGGTTTGAATCGTATTGTTCTGCCCAAATGTTATAGGCTTCTCTTACATCCATCATAGTTCTGATTTAAAGCCGTAATTTATATGCTAAATGCTTCACCTTTTCTATTCCTTGTTTCTGCCTCTAACATTTTTCTTGGTTGCATGAAATCCAACAGAAAGTCCTAATCGGAAACCATAAGTTGCCTCCTGTGCCAGGCGAGAGCTTGGGCTTGAATTACCGGTAACCGGGTCTATGTTATCCCAGCGCAGCTCTCCCCATTGCCAGCCGCCGTGCATCCCAAGAAACAGCTCAACATATGCAATTTTTCCACTATACCATTTGTAGCCAATAAGCGGACCAAGGTTTATTGAGTTACTAGTATATAAGTCTCCACTCCAGTCTTGCTCATGGGGAGCGGCATAATTAACATTCTTGAACATCAAATAACTGCCATAGTAGGGCTGATTTCCTGAGCTGAAATTTGCAGGAAAGTAGCGTTTATATTCAAGGGCTACTATCTTGTTCACATTGAAATCATTAAAGATGTTGCCTTTCGCAGGTAGCGCGGTAAAACCAGCCTGAAGCCCAAAGGAATGATCTCGAATGGGAAACTCTATCCCTGCTCCATATGAAACAAAAGCATATCTTAGCTGCATTGAAAAGCTGAGTGTATCACTACGATAATATTTTTCCTGCTGAGCCTCTAGTGTCTGGCTAAACATTATTAGTAATCCCAGGCTGAGGAGTAGGCGCATGGTGGTGTAACAGGTTAAATTCAATATTTGGATAACAGCAATCAAACGGGGATAGCTTTTATTAAGGGGTTTACAACCTAACATAACACACTTGCCGATCATAAACAAGCATGAAAAGGGAGTGATGGTGTGATTTTTAATTTGTTGGTGCAGGTAGAATCCTTATGTTAGCTTCAGAATAGCATTCCACTCGTTTATGCTTTATTGTTTTACCAATACCGGAATTACTGGTTAAGCTTGTCCAGCACCTCCTGCCTGAAGCTGCGGCTGATGGGGAGCTGCTTGCCGGCTACTTCTATGGTTTCGTGGGTGTAGGCTTGCAGGTGCCGGGTGTTGAGGATGAACGAACGGTGAATCCGTATAAAATGGGAGGGAAGCTTTTGCTCTATGGTACTGATCTTTTCTTTGGTCAGGTACATGCAATCAAGGGTATGGATTTTGAGATAATCGCTCATGCTTTCGATGTAAAGTACCTCTGCCAACACCAGCTTTACCGTTTTGCGATCGGCGCGGATATATAAAAATTCAGCTGCCTTTTCTTCTTCTTCTTTAATACTGCCAGGCGGCACCTGCCGTTGCCGGAACTTATCAAGCGATCTGAGAAAGCGCTCAAAACTTACCGGTTTCAGGAGATAGTCTACTACATCGAGTTCAAATCCTTCAAGGGCATATTCCCGGTGGGCCGATACCAGGATAACCTTTGGGCGGTGCTGAAGGGAGCGCAGGAATTCCAGACCGTTGAGCTGCGGCATTTGTACGTCCAGAAACAGCAGGTCGGTTTGCTGGCGCTGTAACAGTGTAAAACACTCTAGGGCAGTACCACATTCTCCGGCTATGGTGAAACCCTCAACCCTGGCCAGGTGGTTTTTAAGTACCCGGCGGGCAATAGGTTCATCGTCAGTAACAATGCATTGTACAGTATTATTGTGTAGCATAGGCTTTGGCGTTTATGGGACTCAAGGTTAGCTGCAGTACTACCTGGTAGTGTGTAGGGGAAGGCATTATCGCCAGGCGGTGCTTATGGGGATATTGCAGCTCCAGCCGCCGCTTAACATTTTTCAGCCCAATGCCCCCCGCCTGCACAGCCTTAGTACTAGCTGCAGGATCAACTGAGTTTACCACCCTGAAAAATAGCTGCTCCTGCTCCAGCCTGGCTTCAACCAGTAATTCCAGCTGTGCTGTGTTTTCAGAAAAGCCATGCTTGAAAGCATTCTCCAGAAAAGGGAACAGCAGAAAAGGAGCGATGCCATAAGCTTCAGGCGCACCCTGAATGTTCCACTCCAGTTTTAAACGCTCTTCAAAACGCAGCTTTTCCAGGCTTACATAATCTTCAATCAGCCTTAGCTCGGTAGCCAGGGGTACCTGCTGGTCGTGGCTGCGGTAGAGCAGGGCATCCAGAAGTCCTGACAGGCGCAGAATGGCATCGGGCATATACTCCGATTTTTCCAGTGCCAGCCCGTACAGGTTGTTAAGGGTATTGAACAGGAAATGTGGATGGATCTGGCCCCTGAGCAACTGCAGCTCTGCCTCCCGTAATTTTAAGGCTGCCTCCAGCTGGGTACTGCGCAGCTCGCTGATGTGCTGCTGGCTCTTGTACCAATGTTTGAGCAGCTTGACTGAGGTGCTGAAAAAAACGATGAAATAGAGTGCTACCCCCAGAAAGAAGATATTGGTGGTAAGTGGCGCCATGTTGCTGTAGCGGTAGTCGGCCAGCTTCATCAGGGCCCACAACACCACCAGCATTTCGCCCCACACAGAAATGATCAGGGTAAAAATAAAATAGCTGGCAAAGCGCGGGTAACGCTTCTGCAGCAGGTAGCGCGGAATCAGGAAATAGTTGATCAGGTAGGTGGTGCCAATGGCAATTGGCATCAGCAGACATACAAAGACAGAGGTGTAGCGGTAGTCTGCTGTAAAATGACCGAAAAAGTAAACCAGAAACACAGCCACAGCGAACCAGAACAGCAAATGTAGCAGGAGCCTGCCAGCTAGTTGCCTGGTTTTACCACTGTTCAGGAAATTGTAAAAAAGGGTCTGCTGCATGCAAAATTCAGTTCTTTCCCTAAAATGCGAAATATTACGCTTAATTTCCTTAAAAGTCGGTGACTTACACTTTTCCGATGGTAGTTTACCTAAAGGGAGGATTATTATGATAAATGAGTCATCTGTCGACAAACCGGTGCTATTGACCGATGTGCTGTAAATAGTAACTTTTTGTTTCGTAGGATTAGGAAAAGTTTATTCACAAACCCTATTTCTTATGTTTGATCTATTTATTGAAGGCGGATGGCTGTTTATGAGCCTTATTACTTTGCTGGCCCTCGCCATGCTATTTTTTGCTGCAAAAGGAGCTTCCCTTGTTTATGGTAAGGGTGTAGTTCCCACACCGGGCAGCCTGTATTACATCAGGTTCTTTGGTATGCTGGCCCTGGTAACGGGCATATTGGGACAGCTGATAGGTTTGTATGAAGCCATGAAAATGATTTCGAAAATGGGAGAGGTATCGCAGCAAATTTTAGCTGGGGGTATCAAGGTCTCCTCCATCACTACCCTGTATGGATTCCTAGTTTTTCTGATCGCTCATTTTATCTGGTTTGCACTGGATATGAAAGCCGGCTCATTGGCAACAACTGTGGAACGGAGGTAATACAGCAATGTTATAATCCAGCTGCTGTTGGTTAAAAGGCTACTGGTAAACCTTAGCGGATAACGCCTTCCAGTAGCTTTTCTACAGTGGCCGGATTTCCGGTAAGCACACTGATCTGGCCGGTTGGTTCTGCCACTACGGCATACACATCCTCCATACACTGAACATCAACCTGCCTCATGGCAAAATAGATATCATCATAGCTAACGCGTGTAGAATTGATGTTCTTTACCAGAAATTCTCCTTTATACATCAGCAAAACAGGTTTATTGCTTACTAGGCGGTTTATCCATTGGTAGCGGTTGCGCAGGGAGCCCGTTAGCCATTCAAAAATGTAGATGGTGAGTAAGGCAAGCGCCCCTTCAATAAAGCCGATGTCATCATTCAGGGCGATGCTTGCAATAAGAGCACCCTTGGCTAATGTAAAAGCAAAATCGAAGGTACTTAAACGGGCATAGCTACGTAATCCAAAAAGGCGTGTAAGCAGAATAACAAGGATAAATACGAGAGAGGCACTCAATAAACCCCAAAGAACCGTATCACCATCAAAAGAAAAAGGAGATCTTTCTTCCATTGGTTCAGCAAAGCATGTTTAGAAACTTATAAGGAGGCATTAAACAAAACAACCGGCTCAGGAGCCGGTTGTTACAAAATTTGTAAAGATCTATGGTTATACAGACCAAATACTAAGCATCGGCATCAATGCGCTCAAGCTTTGCTCCCAGTTTTTGCAGGCGCTCCACAATATGCGAGTAGCCACGGTCAATCTGGTCGGCGGCATAAATAATACTTTCTCCCTTGGCCGAGAGGGCAGCGATCAGCAGGGCTACACCGGCACGGATATCAGGAGAGGTCATTTTAATGCCCTTCAGGTTATATTTACGGTCAAGGCCTATTACTGTAGCGCGGTGCGGATCACACAAGATGATCTGTGCACCCATATCCATCAGCTTATCTACAAAGAAAAGGCGGCTCTCGAACATTTTTTGATGTATAAGCACGGTACCTTTGGCCTGTGTGGCAGTAACCAGCACAATAGAGAGCAGGTCTGGTGTAAAGCCAGGCCAGGGCGCATCGGCAATGGTCATGATAGAGCCATCGATAAAGGTATCAATCTGGTAATGCTCCTGTGCCGGTACATAAATATCGTCACCGCGTATCTCCAGCTGAATGCCCAGTCGGCGGAATACATCAGGGATCATGCCCAGCATATCAACCCGTACGTCTTTAATGGTGATCTCGGAGCCTGTCATGGCAGCCATGCCAATAAAGCTGCCGATCTCGATCATATCGGGCAGCATGGTATGTTCGGTGCCACCTAAACGCTCTACACCATCAATATACAGCAGATTAGAGCCAATGCCGGTAATTTTAGCACCCATGCGGTTCAGCATTGCACAAAGCTGCTGAATGTAGGGTTCGCAGGCAGCATTATAGAGGGTGGTTTTACCATGTGCAAGTACGGCCGCCATTATAACGTTGGCAGTACCTGTTACAGATGCCTCATCGAGTAGCATGTAGGTACCCTGCAGGTTGCTGGCGTCGATGTTGTAAAACTGGCTGTCGGGCTCGTAGTTAAATTTTGCACCAAGGCTCTGGAAACCCAGAAAGTGAGTGTCCAGGCGGCGGCGGCCAATTTTATCGCCTCCCGGTTTTGGAATGCGGCTTTTGCCGAAACGAGCCAAAAGCGGCCCCAGCACCATGATAGAGCCCCGGAGCGAGGCTGCTTTTTTGCGGTACTCGGGAGACTCCAGGTACTCCAGGTTTACATTTTTAGCAGTGAACCGGTAAGATTCTGCACCAAGCCGTTCTACCTGCACGCCCATGTCGCCCAGTAATTCTATCAGCTTGTTTACATCAACAATATCCGGAATTTTATGAATGGTTACCGGTTCTTCGGTAAGCAGCACGGCGCAAAGAATTTGCAGTGCTTCGTTTTTAGCTCCTTGGGGTACTATTTCGCCACTTAGGCGCTGACCCCCCACAACTCGTAGTGCAGACATCTATTACTTGCGTCGTTTATTGGTAAAATTCTTTCTGCCTCCGCCACTGTGCTTGCTGCCATTGCCGCCACTGCTGCGACGCTGGTTTTGCTGTGGCATGCCTTCTGCTCTTAGCCGGTCGGTGAGTTCTTTCAGCTTACCACGGCTTAGCTGTTCAATATTATTAAGTACCAGGTCATCATCAACAGTTTCCTTGTTCCAGATGTAGTGGAAGCTTTTCATAAGGCGGGCAATTGTTACTACCGCATTTTCCTTTTCGGCTTCGTCTTCCAGCGCGGCGGCTTTATCGATGAGTACTTCTATATTTTTGCCGTAGTGGCGAATCCTGATCTTGTTGGTAGAATACTGCAGCAGGCGTGGCTTACGGCCAATGTTTTCTTTGGCAGGTTTTGGGTAAGGGCTGTCGATGTCCAGGTCAAATCCGGCGACAATATAAAGATCGTCCCATACTTTCTGGTTGTATTCTTCAGACTCCTTCATGATGGGGTTGATCTGCTTCATCATTTCCACCAGTGTATAGGCATAACGAGTCCGCTGCTGGCGGTCTTCGATCCCTTTAATCCACTCCACCATTTTCTGGATGTTGCGGCCATAATCCTTCAGAATAATATCGGGACGTTTGGAATTATAGCTTAATTGTTTTACAGCTTCGATCATAAAATAGATAATCAGTTTTAAGCCGGGATGTTTTGGCAGGTAAAAACCAGCAACAACCCGCTACTAAGGTAAAGAAAGGTTTTCTAATGTAAAAAGATGGCAGCCTATACCTGATATGACTTTGGAATAAGATTCTTAACAAATAAGAACAATTTAAACGCTACAGGATTGTAGAATCTGAAGGGAAGTGCCTGCCCTGTACAAAATAATACAAATTATCAGGCTAAGTTAGTTCTTTAAGCTAAAAGTGATGAAGTATTTTTCGAGTTTTCTTGCAGTAGTTTTTCTTGTATTAGCATCCTGTAGCCCATCGGTAAAAACCGACCAGGTTTCTGATGTAAACTTTACCGAATTCAAGACCTATGCTTATCTGCCCAGCGGCGAAACGGAGTCGGAAAGGGCAGTTTTTGATGAAAGTGTAATCCGGGAAGTAGACCAGGAAATGCAGGCTCGCGGCTATCGGCTGGATACACAGGAACCGGATCTGTTGGTGTTGGTGAAATCTATGTATGAACAGGAGGAAGAACTGAGAAGAGTACCTGTTGCCACAACTTATAACTATTACGGAACCGGGTTTCGGGCCCCTGCAAGATTAGGTCCTGCCTACTACCCCGGCTACGCCAACTATCCCACCTTTACCGGCTATGGCATACAGGAAGTAGAATATACCGAGGGTACTTTTGTAGTAGATGTGATCAATAGAGAAACAGGGCAGATTATCTGGAGAGGCTGGTCCAGCACACCTGTAGATCCAATGGAATTAGACAGTTCTATCCGCTCCTATGTTGATAACATTTTTGAGGAGTTTCCGGTAGAACCACAGGGGTGATAGCGGTAGTAGCGTGTTGTTGAATGTAATCTAACATACGTGCTTGTCCATGCAATGAATCGTACATTAGCCAGGCTGCCTGTGCCAGGGAATACCTGCACCGGCTCCTGTGCTATTGTGTTATTACAAATATTGGAACATTAAGGCATGCGCAGATTAACCGGCCGTTTGTCCCGGAAAAAAATCAAAGCAAGGATGATCATAAGAAATACCATACTTATCTTTTTTCTGGCAGGCCTGCTGGCAACAGCCTGCTCAAGAACCCCCGGGGCTCAGGCAGAAGCAGCGGCTGGTGCTGATTTTAGTGATTACACCAGTTATGCCTATCTGCCAACGGGCGATACAGCCTCTAACTTCCTCGAGTTTGATGAGTCTGTGATACAGGAGGTGAACGAGGAGATGCAGGCCCGCGGCTATCGCCTGAACCGTGAAAATCCGGACCTGCTTGTTTTGGTGAATTATATGTACCAGCGGGATACCGCCACAACACGAACACCCATATTTTCACGATACGATTATTATCGGCCTGATATCGCTGCACCGCCCACCCTGGAAGAGTATTACTACGCCCGCTATAATACCATCACAAGTGTACAGGGCTCCAATATCCGGGAGGTGGAATATTCCGAAGGTACCTTTGTGATCGATGTGATCGATGCCTCCAACAACCAGATCATCTGGCGGGGCTGGTCACATAGCGCCATAGACCCCGCGGCACTCCAGGCTACCATTGATTCCTACGTCAGGAATATATTTGAGAAATTTCCGGTACCCCCAGGGGAGTAAGCCCTTAAGGAAACATGGCAGCACATAAATCCACTGGCTATGTTTAGGAGACTTTCGTAAAAAGTCGGCACGCTCAAATGAGTCGCAGCAGCTATGCGCCCCGGGCGAACCAGCACATTTATTGATTAACACTTAACTCTCCTCCACAATCCGTAGCTTGGCAAAGCTTAGCAGCAGGGTTTTTTCTCCGGCTATCTCAAACTGGATTTTTGCCTTTTTATTGGTGCCGTTCATATCCAGGGCTTCAACTTTGCCGTAGCCAAACTTCTGGTGCTCTACACGCATGCCTTCCTTTAGCTGGGCAGGATCGCTGGGAGCAAAGTTGGCCGATGGGCGGTGCACCTGCGCAGCGGTTGCGGTGCGGTTAACCGGCTGTTTCCGTAAACCTTCTACCAGTGTTTTGGCAAAATTGTTACTGCCACCGCTGCTGGTTCCTGTAGACTGGTTAGGCCCCAGGCTGGATGGTTCACGGCTTCCCCACTTTTTATTGATCTTGATGCAGTCTGGATTCAGCTCTTCCAGGAAGCGGCTGGGTTCGCAGCTCTTGAGGCGGCCAAAACGGTAGCGGCTAAGGGCATAGCTTAGGTAAAGGCGGTGCTGTGCCCGGGTAATAGCCACATAAAACAGGCGCCGTTCTTCTTCCAGATCTGCACGGCTGCTCAGCATCATCTGGCTGGGGAAGAGGTCTTCCTCCATGCCCACCACAAACACTACCCTGAATTCTAAGCCCTTGGCGGCGTGGATGCTCATCATCTGCACCACGTCCGGGTCGGCATCTTTGTTGTTGTCGGCATCTGTCAGCAGGGCAATATCCTGCAGGAAGGCACCCAGGCTTTTGTCGCTGATTTCAGGATTATCCGTGAACTCCTTAATGGCGTTTAGCAATTCCTGAACGTTTTCGTAACGGTTCAGTCCCTCTACGGTTTTGTCTTCATGGAGCTCGCGCAGCAGGCCGCTGTCTTTGGCAATGGTGCTGGCTACTTCATAGGCATCACGGTGCTGGGCTTCTATTTTAAAACGCTTGATGAGGGTGGCAAACTGCTCCACGGCTCCGGCGGCACGTCCGCCCAGGAACTCGCTGGCATTCTCCACCACATCCCAGAGGTCCATGCCTTGTTCGTAGGCATTTACTACAATTTTATCTACCGTAGTATCGCCAATGCCCCGGCGGGGCAGGTTGATAATACGGCGAAATGCCTGCTCGTCCTGCTGGTTCACTGCAAAGCGCAGGTAGGAGAGCAGGTCTTTAATTTCTTTGCGCTGGTAGAAGGAGAGGCCCCCGTAGATGCGATACTTGATGTTCATGCGCCGCAGGGATTCCTCCAGCGAACGGCTCTGGCTGTTGGTGCGGTACAGGATAGCAAAATCAGTATTTTGCATCTTGCTGTTGTGCTTCAGCTCAAAGATGGTAGAGGCAACAATTTTGGCTTCTTCGCTATCGCTGGTGGTTTTGATTATCTCTACCTTTTCGCCTTCAATATTCTCAGTCCAGACGTTTTTCTTGAGCTGCGCCCGGTTCTGGGCAATTACGGCATTTGCCGAATTGACGATGTTCTGGGTAGAGCGGTAATTTTGCTCCAGCTTAATGATCTTCAGGTCGGGGAAATCCTTCTCGAAATTCAGGATATTCTGAATATCGGCACCACGGAAGGCATAAATACTCTGGGCATCATCGCCCACCACACATATATTGCGGTTTACGGAAGCCAGCTTTTTAGTGATCAGGTACTGCACCACGTTGGTATCCTGAAACTCATCTACCAGCACATAGCGGAAGCGGTGCTGGTATTTGTGCAGTACATCCGGATGATCGCGGAAGAGCTTAGCCGTATTCAGCAGCAGATCATCAAAATCCATAGCCCCGGCCCGGAAGCAGCGTTCGGCATAGGCCTTGTATACTTCGCCCATACGTGGCTTGCCGGCCATCATGTCTTCTTCGGCGTACATGGAGTTGGCCAGGTAATCCTTTACTTCTATCAGACGGTTTTTGGCACCGGAAATGCGGTTGAGGCATACGTTAGGCTTATATACCTGCGGGTCCATGTTTTTTTCCTTTACAATCGATTTGAGCAGTGATTTGCTATCGTCGGTATCGTAAATGGTAAAGTTGTTGGGGTACCCCAGTTTATTGGCTTCTGCCCGTAATATCCTGGAAAACACGCTGTGGAAGGTGCCCATCCAGACATTGCGTGCTTCCGTACCAATTACCTTTTCAATTCGGTGACGCATTTCTGCAGCAGCCTTATTGGTAAAGGTAAGCGAAAGGATGTTGAAAGGATCAACCCCTTTTTCTTTGATGAGATGGGCAATGCGGTAGGTGAGTACCCTAGTTTTGCCCGAACCGGCGCCGGCAATCAGCATGCAGGGGCCGTCTGTATTAGTTACGCCCTCTCTCTGGGGGGCATTGAGTTGCGCTAAATAATCCACTGTGTTCTCCACAATTTACTTTATGCAAGTTAACGCTTCAAACGCTCAGATGCTTGCCCTGGCTAAAAAAACGCCGTGCTGGAAGTAGATTTGTTATAATAATAATTTTATTGTTAAGCAGGGGTGAATCATGCACCACCCAGGAACCAGGAACACCCGGCCCTGTGTTAGGACATCGGTCATTGGCAGGCATTCAGATAATTTTACTGTACCTTTGCCCGCGCGCTGCATCCAGCCCTGATCTGATTTACCATTCCGCTATATGATTATACTAAATAATACCATACTCTCTGACGATATACGTGATGAACATTTTGTGTGTGATCTGCACAAGTGCAAAGGAGCCTGCTGTGTAGAGGGTGATCTTGGAGCACCCCTCGAAGAAGCTGAACTAAAGGAGGTGGTAGCAGCATACCCGGCTGTGGCCCCTTACCTCTCGGAAGAAGGCAAAAAAGCCATAGAGGAGCAGGGCCTGTATATTCTGGACGAAGAGGGGGACTGGTCTACGCCCACCATTGGCAACCGTGAGTGCGCCTATGCTACGTATGATGCAAAAGGCATGCTGAAGTGTGCTTTTGAACAGGCTTACCGCGATGGAAAAACCGGCTGGATGAAGCCCCTTTCCTGCCATCTGTACCCAATCCGCATCACCAAATACGACGAGTACGAAGCCCTTAACTACGACCGCTGGAGTATTTGCGCCGATGCCTGCACCTTAGGAAGTTCACTGCAGGTGCCCATCTACAAATTCCTGAAAGAACCGCTTATCCGCAAGTATGGCCAGGTTTGGTATGATGAGCTGGTGAGGGAGATAGAGAGTTAATGGTTTGATGTGCTAATTGAGGTTCCGTGCTAGTATTTATCTGCAGTTGATGTTTGTATGCATATACTTGCAAAGGCTGTTTCTTGATCAACAGCAGGTGATTTTATATTGAGGCCTAATCATTAGCATATTGGCACATTAAATAGTTAGCAATTTATTCAACCAGTCCCTCCAGCAGCATCAGGCACAGGTCAATGTAGTGATCAATTTTTTTATCGATGGAGGAAGGAGTATTTTTTTCCAGCTCAACGTATTTGATCCAGTTATCAGAGATGATGAAGATCTGCTCAAAAATCATTTCATAGTGCAGCTCGCTATATTGATTACTGAAAAATCCTTTTGCTTTATACTGGGTGAAAAATTGCAGGAAAAAGATCCTGCGGGCTTCCATCAGCTCCACGAATAATTTTCGGAAGCCCTCATACTGTCTGAGCAACAGGGTAGATTCTATGAACAGAAACTTGAAGCGGTACATGGTAAAGAAGATGGTACGGAACTGCTTTCTTACTTCTTCAAGCAGTGCTGCATCCTCTACTTTTGCTGGGTTTATACTCACCTCCATCTCCTGAAGCATCTGCTGAAAGATAGCTGTAACTAAATCTTCCTTTGTTCTAAAGTGATACCTAAGATTTCCATCGCTCATATCAAGGTAGGCCGCTACCTGCCGGAGTGATGTGGCCGTAGCTCCCTGTCTGTTAAAGAGTTCCGTACAGTTGGTGAGGATATATTCTTTGGTTTGCATAAATATTTAGCGCGTATGCGCTAAATTAATTATCAATGAGTTACATTTATAGCGCAATTGCGCTAAATGTACGAACTATGAACAAAGAAACCAAGATAGCCATCATAGGTGGAGGGATAGGCGGACTGACACTGGCGCTTACGCTGGAGCATTTTGGCTTTAACAATTACAGGGTGTTTGAACAAGCTCCTGCCTTCAAAGAAATTGGTGCGGCCATAAGTGTATGGCCAAACGCACTGCGGGTGTATCAGCAGATTAGTGTGTATGATCAGCTAAGGCCACTTTGGGGCGAAATAAAAGCAGCCTATATCAAGACCAGCAGCGGAAGTGTATTAAGCCAGGTAAAGCCGCAGTATGGCTTGCCTGCAGTTTGTATGCATCGGGCAGATCTGCATGCTGTATTGCTTAGGAATATCCCTCCTGATCACTTATTTCCCAACCACAGGGTACAGGGCTTCAGTCAGCAGCAGGACGGGCAGGTGGTGATTGATTTTCAGCAACAGGAGCAGCAAACATTTGATCTGGTGGTGGGAGCCGACGGAATCAACTCTGTGATTCGTCAGCGAATCATAGGGGATGGAGAGCCACTTTTCAGAGGCTACAACATCTGGAGAGGTATTGCAGCGCTGGATGTGCCGCAGGGCTATGGTTCAGAAACCTGGGGCAGGGGAGCACGGGTAGGCATTGTACCCATCAGGGGCAGACAATTTGGCTGGTGGGCTACTCTGAACGAAACAGCAGGCGCAACTGACGAGCCGGAGGGTAGCCTGGATAAACTCAGGCGTATTTTTGGCGCCTGGCACCATCCCATTCCCCAGCTGTTTGATAACAGCCCGGCCATCATCAAAAATCCTTTGGGAGATCGGCTTCCCCAGAGAGGGTGGAGCCAGGGAAGGGTTACCTTGTTAGGCGATGCTGCCCATCCGACCACCCCTAACCTGGGGCAGGGGGCCTGCATGGCCATTGAAGGAGCTTACCTCCTAAGTGCCAGTCTGCACCAGTACCCATCGCATGAGCAGGCTTTTGCCCAATACGAAAAACTGCATTATCCCAGAACCAAAGATATTGTAGAACAGAGCCTGCTAAATGGCAAAATGGGGCAGCTGGAGCACCCATTGCTGGTTTCGCTCAGAAATGGCGTTGTAAAACTGATGCCCGACAAGCTATCAGCCAAAATGCTGGATAAGTATTTCAGCTATGATGTTACAAATGTACTGCCAGGCAGCTCCTAATCTTCAGTATTGGATCTGGGAGGAAGCAGTGCTGTGATTCATAGACTCGCGGTAGCAATAGTTTAGTTTAAACTATTAATTCAGCGGTTTTTTTGTAAGGCCGAACTGAAAGCCCAGCGTAAGAGCGAAGCCCCTGTTGTACATCGATACTTCCGGCATTTTATTGATGTCAGACAAGCCATAGAGGTAGCGGGCATCCAGCAGCAGCCGGGTTTCCCAGGCTACCAGGTAGTTGAGGCCGATACCGGCGGTGAGGCCAAGATCAAAGTTTCGGTAATTATCACGTAGCTGGGCGGAAACATTGCTGTAATCGCCTCCGCCGGTTCTGTTTTTAACACCCAGTAAAAATCCTGCAGAGGGGCCGGCAAAAACGTTAGGCCTGAATTTTCCGCCGGGTGTCAGAAAGAACCTGGCCAGGAACGGAAACTCCAGGTAATCTAGCGCCTGTTCGTTTACCACACCATTGGTTTCCTGCTGTGAGCCCCGCCTGTGATACAGGGCTTTGAAAGTTACACCAAAGGTATTCCTGGTGCTGTAGGTAATATGGCCACCGCCCATAAGGCCTGTATTAAACTCCTGATCCTCGGGCATATCACCCTGCAGTCTTGATAAACTTAAGCCAAACTCGGGACCGGCACTCCAGGTTTTATTCTGTGCTTGTACCTGCTGGAAAGTTAGCAGCAGAAGCAATGAAAATAAGGCAGTAGCCTTCCGGGTTAAAAAAATTTGATTCATCTTTTGGTATCCTGGTTTGGTAAACGCTCTACTAGTACGTACATGTTGCTGGTCTTGTTCTCTTCCACAAGCACTGAATAGCAATAAAGTTATTAATGAACGCAGCACATGCTAATGAAGCTATTGACGGACCTGCATCTACTAAAGAACTACTCACCTGCTCCCTGTAGGGGTAACAGCAGCATAAGCCGGAATTGCAGCACTTGATCATTGCCTTTGCTGCTTCCTAAGCGGCTGATATTATCAATGTAATCTGTGAGCGGGTTGAGGTAAGAGGCCTGCAGCCCAAAGCCCCACTGGTTGGGCAGAAAAAAGGCTGCACCCAGGGCAGAGGGAAATTGTATGCTGATGTTGCCATAGGTTTCATCAACAGGGCGGGTGGTACCGAGGTCCTGTAACTCACGGTCCTGCTCATCTTTGGGATTGTAGCGGAACAGGCCAATGCCCTGGCTGAGGTATAGGTGGAAATGCTCTTTCTTAATAAGGTTAAGCTGCAGCGAGTAGTCGGCTGTGAAAAAGGTGGTACTGAAATATTTGTTGGGTGCAATGGGAGGCTGAACAGTGGGGTTGAAATCAGGATCCTGGCCACTTACGGTACCATAACCCAGGGCAAAGTTACCATTGAGTCTTTTTGCACGGTTTAGCTTTAGCCCAACATGTACCCCGGGTGTAAAGTGAAAGAGCCCGTCTTCCAGGTCACCCCGGTAGTTATTGGCACTGATCCCTGCCCATGCATAGCGGCTGGGAGTCTGCGCCTGTAGCGCAACAACAGGCAGCAAAAGTATCAGAAGAAAGAGGAGTGTTCTCATAATAAAAGCCCGGACCATAAAAGTCCGGGCTTAAGATAACAATTCGTAGACTAATTATTACAAACCTTCCAGATCGAAAGTATCAAGGAACTTGGTAGTAAACATACCTGATTTGAATGTTGGGTCGTCCATAAGGCGAATATGGAACGGAATGGTAGTTTTAACACCTTCGATCACAAACTCCTGCAGGGCGCGCTTCATGCGGGTTACACATTCCTCACGGGTTTGTGCACTCACAATAAGCTTGGCGATCATACTATCATAGTTGGGCGGAATGGTGTAGCCGGCATATACGTGGCTGTCTACCCGCACGCCATGGCCACCGGGCAGGTGCAGGTTGGTAATGGTGCCCGGGCTGGGGCGAAAGCCTTTGCCCGGATCTTCGGCATTAATCCGGCACTCCATGGAGAACATTTTCGGGTAGTAGTTCTTACCGCTGATGGTTTCTCCGGCTGCCACTTTAATCTGCTCTTTGATCAGGTCGAAATCCGTTACTTCTTCTGTAATAGGGTGCTCTACCTGAATACGGGTGTTCATTTCCATGAAATAGAACTTTCCGTACTTGTCTACCAGGAACTCAATGGTACCGGCGCCTTCGTAGGCAATGGCTTCTGCGCCTTTAATGGCAGCATTGCCCATGGCTTCGCGCAGCTCGTCGGTCATGATGGGAGAGGGGGTTTCCTCTACCAGTTTCTGGTGGCGGCGCTGAATGGAGCAGTCGCGTTCGGAAAGGTGGCATGCACGGCCGTTACGATCGCCTACAATCTGTATTTCTACGTGGCGGGGCTCTTCTACGAATTTCTCCAGGTAAAGTGCGTCGTTGCCAAAGGCAGCGCCGGCTTCCTGACGGGCATCATTCCAGGCTTTTTCAAATTCCTTTTCTTCTTTAACGATTCGCATGCCTTTGCCACCCCCACCGGCAGTAGCTTTCAGAATAATGGGATAGCCCACCTCTTTGGCTACCTTTTTGCCCTGCTCCTGGGAGTTGATCAAGCCGTCGGAGCCAGGGATGGTAGGCACGCCTGCTGCCTGCATGGTTGCTTTGGCAGTGGCTTTATCGCCCATCTTCTGGATCATCTCAGGGCTGGCACCAATAAACTTGATACCGCTCTCGCTGCAAACCCGGCTGAACTCTGCATTCTCGCTTAGAAATCCATAACCAGGGTGTATCGCATCGGCATTGGTAATTTCTGCCGCTGCAATTAGGTTAGGAATATTCAGGTATGATTTATTGCTTGGCGGGGGGCCAATGCACACAGCTTCGTCAGCAAAGCGTACGTGCAGGCTTTCGCGATCGGCAGTGGAATACACTGCTACCGTTTTAATGCCCATTTCCCGGCAAGTGCGAATAATCCGGAGAGCAATCTCTCCCCGGTTAGCTATCAGTATTTTTTTGAACACGAGGCGTTAGTTGGTTAGGTGTTCTACAAAGCTGCCCCAGCGGCAACAGGTTTACTTAAGCAGGATCTACCAGAAAAAGAGGCTGATCGTACTCAACCGGAGAGGCATTCTCTACCAGTACTTTCACGATGGTGCCACCAAAGTCAGCTTCAATTTCATTAAAAAGCTTCATGGCCTCGATGATACAAACCGTTTGTCCTGCCTTGATGGTGTCACCTACGTTTACAAAAGAAGGTGAATCCGGATTGGCAGAGCGGTAGAAGGTACCGATCATAGGAGATTTAACTTCTTTGTATCGTTTGCTGGCGCTGTCTTCTGCAGCTTTAGCAGTGCTGGCAGCAGTTTGTGGCGCAGGAGCCTGTGGCGCAGGTGCATTGGTAAGTGCCTGCTGGGCCGGTGCCTGTGCGGCTGCACGGGAAGAATCTGCTGCAGGGGCAGCAGAATGTTTTTTAACCGCTATTTTAAAGTCGCTGGTTTCAATATTTACCTCATCCAGGCCTGATTTGGAGATAAAGTCTATTAGTTCCTGAATTTCCTGTGGTTTCATAGTTATTTCTTTACGCGTTCAGAATAGGAATTGGTGCGGGTGTCTACCCGTATCACTTCGTCCTGATCAATAAAAAGTGGAACCTGAATGATTGCACCTGTTTCCAGGGTAGCAGGTTTAAAGGCACTGGTTGCGGTATCGCCCCTAATTCCCGGCTCAGTATAAGTTACCTGCAGCTCCACAAATGGAGGCAGCTCACAGCTAAGCGGGGTTTCTGTTTCGGCGTGGTAGAGTATATCTACTCCCTGGCCGTCTTTTAGCAGGCTGGCTGCTTCAATTTTACTTTCTTCCAGGGTTACCTGTTCAAAGGTTTCGCTATCCATAAAATGGTAGCCATAATCATCTTTGTATAGGTACTGGTGCGGACGTTTCTCAATACGGGCGGTTGTAACCCTGGTACCCGATGAGAATGTGTTTTCAATAACTTTGCCGGTAGTAACGCTTTTGAGTTTGGTGCGTACAAAAGCGGCACCTTTGCCTGGCTTTACGTGCTGAAACTCTACAATCGAGTACAGGTCGTTATTGAATTCAATGGTTAGTCCGTTACGGAAATCTGCAGTAGATGCCATAGCGAATAGTAGAAAATCCTGCTTAAGTTAGTCTTTTAACCTTAATTACAAAAAGTAGTTAGTCTTATTTCGGGTCATACGCCCATTTCACCCATACGGATCCCCAGGTAAAGCCGCCACCAAAGGCAGCCAGAATAACATTGTCTCCCTTTTTCAGCTGCTGTTCATAATCCCACAAACAAAGGGGTATGGTGCCGCTGGTGGTGTTTCCGTATTTATGAATGTTAAGCATTACCCGATCGCTGCCCACACCCATACGGGTGGCGGTAGCATCAATAATGCGTTTGTTAGCCTGATGTGGTACCAGCCATGAAACATCCTGACTTAGCAGACCGTTTTTTTCCATGATCTCGGCAGATACATCAGCCATATTGGTCACAGCAAATTTAAAAACTGCTGATCCCTCCTGGTAAACAAAGTGTTCTTTTGCCATTACCGTTTCCACACTGGCCGGGCGGCGGCTGCCTCCAGCTTTCATGTGCAGGTGCGGCATGCCCGAGCCATCGCTGCGTAAAATATGGTCCTGAATGCCAAAGCCCTCTAAAGAAGGTTCCAGCATCACTGCCCCGGCGCCATCGCCAAAAATAATACAGGTAGTACGGTCGGTGTAATCTACGATAGATGACATTTTATCAGCACCAACAATCACTACTTTTTTATAGCGGCCCGACTCAACAAACTGTGAACCGGTAATAAGTGCATATAAAAATCCGCTGCAGGCCGCCCCAATGTCGTAACTAAAGGCGTTTTTAGCACCTATGGCATCGGCAATCAGATTGGCAGTTGCCGGGAAAACCATGTCAGGGGTAACCGTAGCACAAATGAGCAGGTCAATTTCACTGGGTTCCGTCCTGGTCTTTCTTAAAAGTCCTTTCACGGCTTCTATTCCCATTACTGAGGTGCCCTGCCCGTCACCTTTTAGTATATGACGCTCTTTAACTCCCGTTCGGCTGGTGATCCACTCGTCTGTGGTATCAACCATTTTTTCAAGTTCCTGATTGGTGAGCACATAATCGGGTACATACCCTTGTACGCCTGTAATAGCAGCTCTGATTTTGCTCATGCAGTTGGATTTCTTCCTGGTGTTTATGCCGTTAGCAACCTGGTTTTCCAGTACCCGGCATTAAAACAGCGTTTTGCAAAAATGAACCCTAAACGTGAAAGATGCAACTGCGGCGGGTGCAGAACAGGGAAAGGGCTCAGGTATTGCTATAAAAAAAAGCCTTATACACCGCCGGTATAAGGCTTTTTTTATCATATAAGCAGGCTTATGCCAGTACTTCTTTTTCCAGTACTACCTGTCCTTTGTAGTACAATTTACCCTCGTGCCAGTACGCGCGGTGCCACAGGTGTGGTTCGCCGGTTACAGCACAAACAGCGATGTTGCGTGGCTCAGCTTTATAATGCGTTCTGCGCTTATCTCTGCGGGTTTTGGAAATTTTGCGTTTAGGATGCGCCATTTTCTATCCGTTTATATAAATTCTAGTTATCACGTAAATTTTTCAGGATCTGCCAGCGAGGATCGACTGTATCATCCTCATTTTCTGTTCCTGATTCAGCTTCTGCTTCATTATCAATGCTGCTGCTGTATACCACGGTGCCTTCGCTGATATCATCTTCATCATCGTCGTCTTCACGGCGGTAATCAGGATGTATCTTCTTCATGGGCAGCGAAGCTCCAATGATCTCGTATAGAAACTGTGCCAGATTAATTTTCTGGGTGTTATGCGTGATCATCAGCAGATCATCTTCAAGAGGCATTTCTTCGTCGCCATACTTTATATATAGCACCTCCTGCAGTGATACAGGGTGGGGGTACTGTTCAAGGCTTCTATCGCAGGTTAGCTCTACTGCACCTGTTACCCCGGCAGTTACCGTGATCATGGTTTCAGTTTTCACTAACTGTATATTAGCAGTGCCGGTACCTTTCTCCAGCAGTCCAAAATCAAATAAAGAAAAGAACTCGTCGTTCAGTGGCATCTCATAGAGATGTTCGCCATTGGGGAGCCGATATATATCTATATCATACAGCGCCCAAACCTTTTTACTGCTCATCTCGAATTCAAGGTTGCAAAGTTATGAATAGTTTTCAGATAAAAAAAGACTCACAGGCATTTTTGCCTCCTGGAGTCTTATAAACATGTAACATCAATTTAATTAAAAAAGTGTAAAAAGCGGGATTTTAATCCTTCCCCGCTTCTATAAACAGTATACCCGCAGCAGCTGCATTATAACCTGTTCCTGGCATATGCGCTCCTTATATCCTGATCTGTTCCAGGTGCAGCCTACAGCCAGCATCCTCGCTAGATTATTATAGTGTCTTTTCTACGCGGCCGCAGGTGAGCATTTCTTCAGGGTAAAAAGGATTCCTGATTTCTTTGCTGCTGCTTAGCCAGTAGCCGCCCTTGTTATCGAACGCCATGGGGCAGTACTGATAATAGAGCGATCCCTGTCCGGTACCGAAAGCACTTACCAGTTCGGTCATGTGTTTGCTGATGCGGGCGAAATGGTCACGCTGCTTAACAATATCCCCGTTGCCCACCATTTGCTGCAGATCGTCGCGCATAGCACTGCTGCGTTGCTGGTAGAAGTCTTTCTGATCTGACTCCATCTCATTACCGTCCCAGGCCTTCAGGCTGGTGAGCATGGCAGATGCAGCATTGCTGGCTCCCTCTGGGTTGGAAGCTACCAATGCCTCTTTCATTTGCAGATACTGGTCGGTGAGGGTGCTGATGTTGGTAGTGGCCACCGCATTTACATTGCTGAAGGTCGGAACCTGATCGGCTTTTACCAGCTTGATATGATCTTCTCTGCTGATGGTTGTAACATCGGTATGCTTCTCGTAATAGGGATCACCCTGCTCACTGGCGGTAGTCTGGTTTTCATTTGATCTGGAATCGCAGGCGCCAAGTGACATCAGGAGAGCAGCAGAGGTATAAAAGATGGTTTTTTTCATGATCTTGAGCTTTTAATGAATAATTGTCTTATCGGCTTTAATGTTTAGAGGATAATAGCCGACAGGTTACATAAAAGTAAAGATTAGCAGCTAGTTTGTAAATACCACCAGGCAAAAAAGCGGGATTCGCCCCGCATTTGCTAATGCTTAACCAGCTTTTGCTGGAAATGGCTCTTTCCTGCCCGAACCCTGACTAAATAAATACCGGGTGGATAATATGCGATGGAAATGTTCTGTTCAGGCTTTGGATTTTTAAAAACCTGCTGGTGTATCAGCTGCCCCATCTGATTGTAAACCAGCACTTCTTCAATGGGAGCCTGTGCCTGAAGGTTAATGGTGCCCTCTGTTGGATTGGGAAAAACCTTCAGCTTTCGTTCCTGCTCCTGGATACCGGTTACCTCCCTTTGGGGCAGGGTAGTAACCAGGGTATTGAAGGTGGTATTGGTTACGATGGCCGGGTTAAAGTCAAAGAAGATATAGGCCTTATTTTCCACCACTGTATTTTCTGCCACCCCTGCTTTTGCTTTGATGCGGTAGCGCACATAACCATGGCTAAGGGGTTCGTTGGTGGTACTGTCTGGCAGCAAAATGTTATCGAACATGAATTCCATAGCATTAGCTTTTCTGCTGGCCTGCATGCTATGGCTGCTCCCCAGTATTTGCAGTGTGGTAAGATCCAGGCCAATATCCAGCGTATCCCTTAGTACTACAGTAAAGGCCGTATCGGTGCCGGTGTTTTGGAAGCGGATGGTGTAATCGAGCCAGCTGTTTTTGAGGGTATAGTGTTCTTCTTCGATACCGGCAGGCTTTACCTGCTTATCGTTAGGATCATAAGCACAGGTAATTACCTGCTCCAGTGTATCTCTAGCAGAGATATTCGTTCCACTGATATTAGCCTGGCTGCGGAACTTCAGCGTATCGCCCATGGCATCAACACCAGGCATTCTAAGTCTAAGTAGAATTTTTTTCTGTTGGGTGGGCTGTAGGTTCTGCAAATTCCAGCGAAGTTTACCATTATCGTTGATGACAGGCGCTGGTGTACTTTCAATAAGGATTATCTCTGGATTTATGTCCAGCAGTATCTCACCATTTACCAAAACATTGCCTTTGTTGACATAATCTAACCAGTATACTACCTCAAAACCACAGCGGCTGGGGGCAGAGGAGGTAAGCTGTATGTCAATCGCAGGTTTAGGTGTAGTTTGTGTAAGCCCAAATGTGACCTGGTTAGTACCAGGTACTATAATTTCATATATATCTGAATCACCTGATAACTGCCAGTCTTCAGTGGGGAGTACCTGTACTGTGTATTTACCAGGAGCGCCAGACCAATTAAATTTGCCATGGATGTTGGTATAAACTTCTATATTACCAGGCATGATCAGCAGTTTCTGATTACAAAGCCCCGGTTCATCGGCTTGCTCGGATCCATTCTTGTTTGTGTCCAAGTAAACTTTACCGGACACTAGCTTTGTAGGATGAACAATCTTCCAGAGTTCATGACCATGAATGCCGTCATGAGCCAGAAAGAATATTTCTCCTTTATGCTTGAAGGCGTGAATAGGCGAAGAGGAAGCGTTTCCGGGATTTATATCATCTACTATGAAAGTTCCCTCCAGAGTTCCATTGGTCCGCCACAACTCATTACCAGATGTGCTGGTGAAGACCTTGAAAAAAAGAACAGTATCAGTAGAGAGAATGAATTCTGGATCATTGCCGGGTAGTTCTGCAAGCAGTTGAATATCTTCGGGAGCGCCAAATGTTGTTTTAATTTTATTGGTCTTCCAGTTAGTGAAGAAAAGTTTATGTTGAAAGTCTATTCTAGAACCTACATTCTGGTCACCCAGATGAAGGGTGCCCTCAGTAGTGCCATCAGTCACATATAAATTATTATAAGAACTCCCGTCAGGAGCACTGGCCGTGAAAAATCTTTTTCCGCCAGCTTGTGTAAATGCAGATGGATTAGAACTAATACTACCCGGAGCCAGGTCTTTTAGCAACTGAGTGCCTTCAACTGTGCCATCACTTACCCAATGTTCACGTCCATTTTCGACATTATGGGCGTTAAAATAGAACAGATCTTTAATAACATTTAACTTATATGGATCTGATCCCGTTCTTCCTGTATAAATATCTTTCAATAAGAAAGTGCCGGCAGTTGTTCCATCTGTTCTCCATATCTCAGTACCGGTTTCAATATTGGAGTACGAGAAGAATGCATATTTGCTAGATAAGGTAAAAAAATTGCCCATGTAGGAGTCATAGGGAAACAGCTTCATAATACGGGTACTGCTTTGAGCGGTTATGTCATTGATGCGGATATAAGAATACCTGTTTATCTCTTCATCATATTCATATGCAAGGAACAGAAGCTTTCCCCCGAAGTTAGAGAGATAGCTTGGGTTAGAGCCATGGGTTCCTGGTACAATATCCATCGCAAGTTTTGTACCTGCACCAGTTCCATCCGTTTCCCATAGCTCCACCCCATGAGTTTCGTCCCAGCCAACAAAATAAACTGTATTGCCAATGGCGGCAGCTCTTATGCTTGTTTCGAGTGATAAAATTACAGAATCCAGAGCAGCATTTCGTGGAAACTTTACAAGTGGGAGGGTTCCTTGGCTGCTGCCGTCACTACGCCAGAAGCTTATTCCATCTGTATCATTGATATAGAAGTAGAATGCCTCTTCCGTAGTTACGAATACCTTGAAGTCTTTGTATAAGTAATTACCAAACCCGCTTTTAGAACCTGGGATTATATCTTTTACTAGAACTGGCACCTCCTGCGCATAGGTAATAAGGCATGCCAGAAGTATGCAGAGAGAGAGTAAAGTTTTCTTCATGAAGAGAGAAGAGGAATATTAACAGCTAAATGTATATAAAGGCAATGTTATGAGCAAAGCAAAGAGCCTGCATACCCTACACGCAACTGTTTAAGGACATACAGGCTCATTTTTAAAATATTACTGTAAGTCTACAAAGTCTCCACCACCTTGCCACACTTTAGCATTTGATCACCAAAATAAGGGTTGCGGATCTCTTTTTCAGCACTTAGCCAGTAGCCACCTTTGTTGTTATTGGCCATGGGGCAGAACTGTTGGTAGAGCTGATTTTCTCCTCCGGCAAATGATTTGTTGAGGGTGTAAACTGCCTGGCTAAGAGTGCCAAGGTGTTTGCGCTGGGCATCAACGCTATTGGCTTTACTAATGCCGTTGGCTGCTTCTCTGATGGCGCCAGCCTGCTGCATGTAGAGGTCCTGCTGCTCTGCCGGAAGGGTAGTTGCTTTAAATCCATCAAGAGGTGGAGTTAATTTAGAAGCGGCTTCTTTTGCTGCAGCTGCATTGCTGGCTACCAGTGCATTCTTGATCTCGAGGTAGTGTGTTGTGAGCTGCTGAACCTGTTTTTTTGCAGCTGCAGGTACCTGTTCGAAGGCTGCAGTCTCTGCTTCAGCGCTTTCAATATTTGTATTGCTTAGTTGTTCACGCTCAGTATGCTGGTGAGTGCTCTCCTCATTGGCTAATTCCTCATTGGTATGACTCCGGTTTTGATTTGTTTCAGGATTGTTACAGGCTGTAGCAAATAGGATGCAGCAGGCTGAGGCAATGGTTAATAATGTTCTTTTCATGATTTATTAGTGGTATTGAGTATTGAGTAATTTATTAAGTAGGATAATCAGTGCAGCACTACTTTGGTGCTTCTTACTTCTTTCATGAGATTAATTTGTTACAATTCTTTCACGACTTCTCCGCAGCGAAGCATGGCATCGCCATAGTAGGGGTTGCGGATTTCGGGTTCGCTGCTAAGCCAGTAAGCACCCTGGTCATTGTTGGCCATGGGGCAGAACTGTACAAACAAATTTTCGGGAGCGCCAAAGCTTTCTACCACCTTTATGAGGGGCTGCGAAATGTAAATGAAATTTTCTCTTTTGGCTTCAATGTCTGCAAGTGCCTGATTCTGTTTGATGTGCTGAAGCAGAAAGGCTTTCTTCTCCAGCCAGAATGTGCCAGCTTCGTCTTTTAGGAACCCATCATTGGTTTCATTAAGCGCAGTAGCCAATGATGCCGCAGCCCCGGAAGATGCTTCAGGATTTCCTGTAACCAGCGCATTCTTCAGGCTTAAATAAGCCTGCACAACAGTATTAAGCTGTTGTTTGAATGCTTCAGGTGTTTGTTGGCTGTAATCCAGAATATTATCTTCAACAAAGGCATCGGTAGGTGTTTGTGTCAGTTCTACTGCCTGAGCGGCAGGCATTCCTGCAACAGGCTCGCCTCCTTTTTTCAGCACATGTTCGCTGTACAGCAGATAGGCACCTGAGATCACTACATTTTCTCCCTGTGCCAGGCCGGATCGAACTGCCACACTGTCGAAATTAGCTTCACCAAGCTCCACAGCGCGGGCCTGGAAGGTACCTTCACCTGTCTGCACCCATACATGGCTTCCCTGCTGGCCACGGATCACGGCATCGTTAGGTAAGGATATGGCACTGGATTGCCGTGGCACCAGCACGTTTGCCTGCATGCCGGGCAAGTAGCTGGCTTCAGGGTTTGGTAATTGGGCCCGCATCACCACCACCTGGCTGCCCTGCCGAAATTCCGGGCTGATAAAGCTTACCCTGGCAGCAACTGGCTGCCTGCCAAAGCCCTGGATTTCTACCTGAACAGGATCTCCGGTGCGCATGTCCCTGGCCTCCTGCGGGTAAAGTTCGGCTTCCACCCAGATGGTGCTTAAATCGCCCAGGCGGTACAATACACCACCCTCCGGCACATACTGCCCCTCGGTGGCGGCAACCTCAGTTATCACCCCCGAAGCAGGCGCCAGGAATGTAATGGTAGGCTCCGGATTTCCGCTATTGACCAGCTGCCTGATCTGTGCATCGGTAAGTCCGTAAAGCAGGAGCTTTTTACGGGCTGCTTCCAGGAAGGAGGCAAAGCGGGGTTGCTGGGCTCCCAGCTGCCGGTTTTGCTCAAGAGCCAGAAGGTACTCCTGCTTCAGGGTAAGCAGCTCTTCGCTGTATAGCTCGTAGAGCGGTTGCCCTTTGCGCACTGTCTGTCCACTTTCTTTGATGTACAGGCGCTCCACCCGGCCTGCCGCCCGGCTGCTGATCAGTTCGTTTTGGGTTTCGTCCAGCACCAGCCTGCCGGTGAGGATGGTATTGTTGGTGGAGGTGCCTGCCTGAACCGCCATGGTTTGAATATTGGCCAGCAGGATCTGGCTTTCGCTAAGCATCAGCTCACCTGCATTGTTGCCGCCTTTGGATACGGGTACCAGGTCCATAAAACAAATAGGGCAGGTGCCGGGCTTAGTCTCTACAATTTGCGGGTGCATGGGGCAGGTGTAATTCTGGCTGCCGGCATGCTCCTCATGCCCGCCTTCGTTGCAGGCTACACCTGCTAAGAGCAGAAAGAGGATTAATATAGATGTGATTGCTTTCATCTCTTAATTGTTTACGCGGATAAAGCTCTCGCTGTCTACCATAAACTGGGCATTGCTGGCGAGCACATCATTTTCCTGAAGGCCATCCAGTATTTGCGTCTGGCCCTCTTCGCTGATGCCGGTGCTCACTGCTACGGGCCTGAAAGCGGCTCCCTGCTTTACAAAAGCAACGGAGCGGCTGCCTATATCCAGTACCGCTTCTTTTGGCACCCATAGCGAGGGTGGGGTGGTATAGCGGGCACTGCCACTGACCAGCTGTCCTACCATGGCTGCACTTTGCTGTCCCGGCAGATACACCCGCAGACGGGCAAAATTTTCACCTGCCTCATAGAAAGGCTGAAAGAAATCTACCTGCGCCTCCAGACGCTCGTCAGGCAAACCGGGGAAGGTGATCTCTACCGGTGCCCCTTTTGCAATGCTGCTTACATAGCCGGCCGGAATGTTAAACTCTGCCCAAAGCTGCTCGGTATTTACCACCCTCAGCAGCGCCTGACCGGCTGCTATATACATGCCCTCCCTAAGGGGAAGGCCCTCACCGGCATTGCCGCCAGAACCAATGTTGCCAGCTGCCGGGGCAGTGCCACCTGCGCCACCACCCATACCTGCCATGCCACCACCGGCGGCAGGGGTGCTGCGGTTTTGCATGGAACCGGACGTGGCCGTGGGTGGCGTGTTGTTCAGGCCAATTACATAGCCGCTGTATGGACTGTACAGAGGGAAGGTATAGCTGGCCTCTCCGGTGCGTATCAGGCGGTTTACCTGTTCCTGTGTGGCACCCAGCAGGAGGAGCCGTTGTTTGGCGCCTTCGATTAGCTGCGTATCTTCTCCGGCCGACTGTACTAGGTACAGCAGCTCTTTCTGGGCAGTAACCAGCTCGGGGCTGTATATTTCCATCAGCTTCTGGCCTTTGCTGATGGGTTGGTAATTGTACCTCACGTACAGTTGCTCAATTCGGCCACCCACCCTGGCCGGAATGTTATAGACCCTGCGGGGATCGTAGGTGATGATACCTTCCATTTTTACACTGGTTTCCACAGCTTTCATCACCGGTGAGGTAGTGGAGATAGAAGCTACCACGGTTCTGTTGGTGGGTTCCAGCAGAAAGGCCAGATCTTCAGTTATTTCCACGCTTTCCCCATGTGCCGCCTGAAGCACCAGATCCATGCCACAAATAGGACAGGAGCCAGGCTCGTTCTGCACAATCTGCGGGTGCATGGGGCAGGTATAAGTAGTTTCCCCTGCACCATGCTCATGCGCACTTTGATCCTTGTCCGTATTGCCGCACCCCCCCCAAAGCAGGAGTGCCGGAATCAGGAGCAGATATATATTTAGTTTTATTTTCATGTTATTTTGTTTTGAGTGAAGTACTCACCGCAGTGGCGGACCGCAAAATCACCCCATCAAACCTTTACTCTTCTATAATCCTCTCGTACTCCACTGCCATCTCGTACAGGCTCTGAAGCTTGTTGAGGTACTCCATCTGGGCCATGTTTAGGGCTTCCCATGCATCTATGGCCAGGGGTAGCTCCGAGGTATTCTGCTCATAGGCCAGCATGGTGGCATCGTAATTTTTACGCAGTGCGGGAATGATCTTAAGCCTGTAATTTTCTGCCTGCTGCCGCATAGCGTTCAGCTCCAGCGCCATGCTGCGGGCCATGCCTTCGGCTTCGAGCAGCATGCCTTCCCGTTCCTGCTCCATAGCCTGTATGTCAAGATTCATGGCGCGGGTACCGGAGCGGTACATGCGCGATGACCAGGGGGCAATTGGAATGGAGACCATGCCCATAAGCGTAAACTGCTGCGGCATCATCCCACTCAAAGGCGTCATGTGGTCAAAGCGAATCCTGAAATCAGGCAGGCGCTGCAATTTTTCGCGCTCCACATCCAGCCGCATGGAGGAGATGGTACGGTTCATCAGCCCAATATCGCTGCGGCGACTGCTAAGAAAACCAGTATCAACCTGCTCCAGTACAACAGGCGCTGGCAGGGTGCCGGTGGTGTCGATGCGGTACTCCTGCTGGCGTGGAAGGTTCATGAGCGTGTTGAGCTGAATGTTCTGCTGCCGGATCTGGCTGGCAATCATCAGCTGCATATTCTCCACCTCATGCAGGCGTGCCTCGGCCATATAAATGCTGCCCAGGCTCCCCTGGCTGTAGGGGTAGCGTATCCTTGCCAGCTTCAGCATAAATTCCATGATGCGCTGGTTTTCTTCCAGCACTGCCATTTTCTTTTCCAGCACCAGCCAGCTGTAGTAGGCTTTTTTCACCTCGGCCCTTAGCTGGTTGTACTGTACAGCCCGGTTTGCTTCTTCCAGGGAAGCCCTGGAGTTGAAATAGGATTGTGTGGCCCGCTGTTTTACAGGATTAGGAATATCCTGCTCTGCAGAGATCATGATGGATCCTCTTTCACCTTCAGCCATTACATCCTGACCCGGATAGGGCATCATAAACACACCGCCGCCCACCATGGGAGGCATCCAGGCTGTGGCGCCTTCTGCAGCGGCCTGCCTGGCTCTGGCCCTGGTTCCCCACTGCTGCAGCATTGGATTGTTCCTGTCTACCTGCCGCAGCACACTATCCAGGCTTACAGCTTGTTGCTGTGCATAGGTAATGGGGCCCATGCAGAGGACGACGACCGCCAGAAGTATATAATTTCTAATGCTTAACATCGTAAATTTCCAGTTTACCCTGCTTGCGCAGTTCGTGTTCTTTGGTCATTTCAAAAACTACCGGCGTTACCAGCAGAATATGGATGGAGGAAGTAAATACCCCGCCAATCATGGGGAGTACAATGGGGAGCATAACATCGGTGCCCACGCCTGTTGCCCACAGCACGGGGATCAAACCAAACAGGGCTACCGAAACCGTCATGATCTTGGGGCGCAAGCGTTTTGCAGCACCTCGGTACACCCACTCGCGGATATCTTTGTTTGTAAGGGTTTCGCGGGAATTTCCCTTTAACTCCACCATGTCTTTCATTGCTTCGTTCAGGTATACCACCATCACCATGGCCGTTTCAATGGCTAGGCCAAAGAGGGCAATAAAGCCTACCGCTACCGCCACTGATAAATTCACGCCCCAGAAATACACAATATAAACCCCGCCCACCAGGGCAAAAGGAATGGTTACCAGGTTCAGCAGCGCCTCCTTCATGGATTTAAAAGAGAAGTAGAGAATCAGGAAAATGATTACCAGCACCAGCGGTATGATGAACTGCAGGGTCTGGTTTGCCCGTACCTGGTTCTCCCATTGTCCGCTCCACTCCAGGTAATAACCTTCGGGTACGCCGGCTGAATTTTCACTTAGTGCTGCCATGGCTTCCTTAACCGTACTGCCCAAATCACGATCGCGCACATTGAAGAGCACAGCACCGCGCAGCTGGGCATTTTCTGAATTGATCATGGGTGGTCCGTCGGTAAAGCCTATATTGGCAACGGCCGAAAGGGGGATTGTTCCGGCATCGGGTGTCTGGATGGGGATTCGCCTGATGCGCTCCACGCTATTGCGGTACTCCTGTGCCAGCCGTACATTGATGGCAAAACGCTGTCGCCCTTCCACAGTATTGCCGATGGGCATACCGCCAAGCGCCGACTCTACCGTCATGTTGACATCGTCTACCGTCAGACCATAGCGGCCCAGTGCTCCGCGCTGAATATCTATTTCCAGGTATTTGCCACCGGTAATAGGTTCTACATACAGATCTTTCACCCCGCTTACACCCTCCAGCGCTGACTTTACCCGCTCCGACACCGCACTGATGGTATCCAGGTTCTGCCCGTATACTTTAATGCCCACATCGGTACGGATGCCGGTAGCCAGCATGTTAATGCGGTTAATGATGGGCTGTGTCCATCCATTTACCACGCCGGGTATCTGCAGCTTGCTATCCAGCTCCCGGATAATGTCCTGTTTGGTAATTCCCTCCCGCCACTCCGATTGCGGCTTCAGCATTATGATGGTTTCAATCATACTGATGGGGGAGTTATCGGTTGCAGTGCTGGCACGGCCTGCTTTGCCCAATACGCTTTCTACTTCTGGTACCGATTTGATGATCTTATCCTGTACCTGCAGAATACGCTTGGCTTCCTCATTGGAGATATCAGGCAAGGTAACAGGCATGAAAAGGATGGAGCTCTCGTCTAGCGGCGGCATAAACTCTGTGCCCAGGTTGAATAGCATGGGAATGGCAATCAGCAGGGCAATTATATTAATGGCCAGCGTTGTTTTGCGCCACTCCAGGCACCACCTCAGCACGGGTCCGTACACCCGCTCCAGGCCGCGGTTTACCGGGTTTTTGGCTTCGCTCCTGAATTTCCCTTTCAGAAAAAAGGATATAAGCACCGGTGTCAGCGTAATGGCTACGATGGCATCCACAATCAGGATAAATGTCTTGGTCCAGGCAAGCGGGCTGAACAGCCTGCCTTCCTGCCCTGTCAGCAAAAACACCGGCAGAAAGGAGGTGATCACAATCACCGTGCTCCAGAATACACTGGGCCCTACCTGCTTGCTTGCTTTTTCTATGATAGAGAGCCTTTGCTCTTTGGTTAGTTTCATTAGGTTGATTATTGAGTGAATGAGTGATTGAGTGAATGAGTGATTGATAGGAACAGTAAGATGATATACATGCTTCAGCAATCATTCAGCAGCCCCTTATTCACTCATTCGCTCATTCACTAATTTCCTTATTCGTCGCATCCGCCAGATGCCTGTAGCTGTTCTCTACCATCACAATGGCATCATCGATAATTACCCCTATAGAAAGGGCAATGCCGGTGAGGGACATGATGTTGGAAGAGATGTCGAAGGCGTTGAGCAGGATAAAGCCAATGGCAACCGAAAGGGGCAGCTGAATCAGGATGATCAGGGCGCTGCGCCAGTGGAACAGGAATATGAGTACCACCAGGGAGGCTACGAGCATCTCTTCTATCAGCGTGGTTCTGACGGATGAGATGGAGTCGTTGATAAGGCCACTGCGGTCGTACACAATGTTGAAGCCAACACCTTTGGGCAGGCCTTTGGCCACTTCTTCCATTTTAACCTTTACCCGCTCGATCACCTCTGCGGCATTCTCGCCATAGCGCATCACCACAATGCCACCCACAGCTTCTCCTTCGCCATTGAGGTCGAAGATGCCCAGGCGGCTTTCGCCACTCATCTGCACAGAGGCTACATCGCGCACCCGCACGGGAATGGAATTGCGGGTAGTCAGGGCAATGTCCTCGATTTCCTCTACCGACTCCAGGTAACCGGTGGTTTTGATGATGTAGCCAATGCTGCTCTGTTCAAACTTGCGTCCGCCCGCCTCATTATTATTGGCCCGCACCGACTGGATGACCTGGGGCACAGATACATTATAATAGGTGAGTTTGTTGGGATCGAGCGTAATCTGGTACTGCTTCTGAAAACCGCCAAAGGAGGCTACTTCGCTCACGCCGGGCACGTTCTGCAGGGCAAATTTTACATACCAGTCCTGCAGCGCCCGCTGCTCACCCAGGTCCATTCCTTTAGCATCCAGGGTATACCAGAGAATATGGCCTACGCCGGTACCATCTGGTCCCAGGGTGGGAGAGACACCTTCCGGCAGCATATTGCCTGTAGATGCCAGCCGCTCCAGCACCCGCTCCCGGGCCCAGTATACATCAGTTGCATCCTCGAAGATCACATAGATAAAGCTCATGCCAAACATGGAGGTACCCCGCACATACTTTACCTGAGGCATGCCCTGCAGCTGGGTTACCAGCGGATAGGTAATCTGATCTTCTATCAGCTCCGGGCTGCGGCCCATCCACTCAGTAAACACTATCACCTGGTTTTCAGAAAGATCCGGGATAGCATCTACCTTGTTGGTATTGACTGAGTATATGCCCCAACCAAATAGTACCGCAGCAATGAGCAGCACCATATAGCGGTTGTGCAATGAAAAGGATATTAACTTTTCAATCATGTTAGTATGGAAAACCTTACAGAAAGAATAAAAAGCGGCTGTAAGCCGGTAGGGTGCAAACAGCTAAGCTGTGATGGGCACAGGCTAAGATCCAGCCAGGCAACAGCTTACGTATCTGCAAAAAAGGTGTAAGGCTATATCAGAAAAGACTGCACGAATACAGGTATGTCGCGCAGAATAGGGGGGGAAGCATAAGAAAGATAAACAGGCTGTGGTGCTTCCTCCTGAGGAACCAGGAACAGGAAAGCAGTGTGAAACACAGCAATCAGTTGCAGGTGGGGGCTTTTAAAGCTTAGGGAAGCTTTGGCCGCTACGGCATTGTCAACCCCATCTACCACGATCATATTGTCCTGGCAGCAGCTCATATCATTATCTGAAGCCTGCTGATGGTCATCTGAATCTGCATCCTGGTGGCAGGAGGGCAATGGCTCCTGTTTTTGTTCCATGGGGCAGGCTGCTGCTGCATGAAAGAGGGCCAGGTCCTGAATGGTGCCCCCGCATAAGTGCATACCCACGCTAAGGCTGATGGACGACATCAGCACCAGCAGGCTAAGGGTAAGCAATATGGTACGGCGGATCAGGGACATTTATAATATGGTATCTGCTGCAAAGTTAATGCAGCGCTGATAGCTATAGTTGCAAAATTAACGATAAAGTTTACATAATCTTTTGAAAAAGCAAACTTATAGCACACAGTCCTGCATAAACTAATAAATTAATTCTCTTTTTCCTTTCTTCTTCTGGCAATATCGCAGGCCAGGTAAATAGCTTCCCTGAAGGAGGCTTCGCTGGCAATGTTTTGTCCGGCTATGTCGTAGGCAGTGCCATGATCAGGCGAGGTGCGTACAATGGGCAGCCCGGCGGTGTAGTTTACCCCCAGCTCAAAGGCCAGTGTTTTGAAAGGAATCAGGCCCTGGTCGTGGTACATGGCCAGGATGCCATCAAATTTATTGTATGCATCATTGCCAAAAAATCCATCGGCAGGAAAGGGCCCGAAAACAAGCTTGCCTTTATTCTTAAAGTCTTCGATCAATGGAATAATTACTTCCTGCTCTTCGGTGCCCAGCAGCCCGTCTTCCCCAGCGTGCGGGTTAAGGCCCAGCACAGCAATTCGTGGCTTGTTGATACCAAAGTCCTGCTTCAGGGTACGTTCCAGTATGTTCAGTTTGTGCTGCACCCGCTCTCTGGTAATAAGCTGGGGCACCTTTGCAAGCGGCACATGTCCTGTAACCACACCCACCCGCAGATTACCGCTGCAGAGTAGCATCAGGCTGTCTTTGGTTTCAAACTCCTTGGTGAAATATTCAGTATGGCCCGGAAACTGAAATTCCTCCGTCTGGATATTATGTTTATTGATGGGCGCCGTTACAATGCCCTCGATCACGCCTGCTTTTAAATCGCGAACTGCATGCTGCAGGGCAAGCAGGGCAGCACGCCCTCCATCGGGTGTTGCCTGCCCCGTGGTTATTTCAATCAGCTCCTCCCAGCAGTTTACCACATTTACATGGGCCTGCTGCGGACCATTGTCCATGTGCTGGTACTGAAAATTATTTAGTTTCAGGGCTTTTCTGTAGTAGCCAAGTACTTTGGTAGACCCATAGATCACTGGGGTGATCATTTCCAGCATACGGACATCTGAAAGTGCCTTCATCACCACCTCAGGACCAATGCCGTTGATGTCGCCCAGGCTGATGCCGATCACAGGCTTGTGCAGAGAAATATCGCTCATGAATTTTTAAAGTAATTTTTAATGAACCGGTAAAGCAGGCGTACGCCAACACCTGTGCCGCCTTTACCGCGGTAGCTGTCGGCTTTGGTCAGAAATGCCGGTCCGGCTATATCGAAATGAACCCAGGGGTAACCTGTAAAATGTTTTAGAAATAAACCAGCTGTAATTGCACCGGCGTTGGGTCCACCCAGGTTTGTAAGATCGGCGATGGAGCTCTCCAGCTGCTTTTCGTACTCTTCCCAGAGTGGAAACTCTACCAGGCGCTCATAAGTTTGTTCACCGGCCTGTTTCAGGGCTTTCATCACTGCTTCGTCGGCAGTGCCCATGCAAACAGTTCCTTCAGGCCCAATAGCACGGGCAGCTGAGCCAGTGAGGGTGGCCCAGTCCAGCACCAGCTGTGGCTTATATTTCTTGGCATAGGAGAGGGCATCTGCCAGGATCAGCCTTCCTTCTGCATCGGTATTTAAAATTTCTACGGTGGTGCCATCGCACATGGTGATCACATCGCCGGGGGTAATGGCTTCTTCGCCGGGGCGGTTATCGGTGGCCGGGATCAGGGCTACCACATACACAGGCAGCTGATTGGCAGCAACGGCATAAATGGCACCGGCTACGGTGGCAGCACCGCTCATATCGCTCTTCATCAGGTCCATGCTGCCGGGGGTTGGCTTTAAACTAAGGCCTCCTGTATCGTATACCACCCCTTTGCCTACCAGGATCAGGGGTTTCAGGTTGATGGCATTTTCTGGCTTGTATTCCAGAACATTGAAGGTGGGTGGCTGGGTGCTGCCGGCATTTACCGCCAGCAGGCCGCCCATTTTAAGGCTCCGGATTTTTCCTTCTTCAAAAACTTCTACAGAAAAACCAGCCTGTTTTCCTAACTGCTCCAGCTCGCGGCTTAGCTGCAGGGCGGTGAGGTACACCACCGGCTCATTTACCAGTGTACGGGCAGCGCAGGTGGCTGTAATGAGTTGCTGTACTTCCTGTACCTGCTCCATATTAAGCTGATCATTCCCCAAGAGCAGCTCCAGCAGGCGCCAGCTGTTTTTCTTTTTTGTTTTGTATTTATCGAAACTGTAGAGCGATAGCAGCAGACCTTCCAGCAAGTGGAGTTGCTGATCGGGTTGCCCGCTGATCTGGAACTGGGTGATTTTCTGTTGCTTTAGTAAAGCTGCCAGTTTATTTCCTGCCCCGCGCCAACCCTCTGCCTGCTGCCAGTCGGCAGATTTCTTTGGAGCTTTCACCAGGTATATCCAGTGGGAGTAGCGGTTCAGGGATATGATTTTTTCATCCCCCTCCAGTCTGGAAGTAGCCCAGCTGCGTTCCGCATCCGAGAGTGAATATCCCGATAAATCATCGGCATCGGCCAACAGGTAGGCCGTATGCTGGTTGTCTTGTATAGAAGGGGCAATGGTAATGGCAGGCTGCATATAAAAAAGTGTAGATTTGCTTACAAATTTATTTAAAACTTCCGGATTACAAATTTATGAAAGGTGAGGGGCAAAAGGTAAGGCCAAAGAAACATTTAGGACAGCATTTTCTGCACGACCAGCGAATTGCCCGCAACATTGTGGATGCCCTCACCGGCTGGCAGGATTGGGAACAGGTGCTGGAGGTGGGCCCCGGCATGGGCGTGCTCACCCAATACCTGGTGGCCGATCATAAATACCCGCTGCAGCTGGTGGAGCTGGACCGGGAGTCGGTGGCTTACCTGCAGCAGCATTACCCGGCACTAGAGGGAAGGGTGCATTATGGAGATTTTTTAAAAATCAATCTTCCTGAGCTCATGGAGGGTAAATTCGCCATCATAGGTAATTTTCCGTATAACATCAGCAGCCAGATCTTTTTTAAGGTACTGGAGCACCGTCAGCTGGTGCCGGAAGTGGTTGGCATGGTACAAAAAGAAGTAGCCCAGCGCATTGCCGCACCGCCGGGAAGTAAAACGTATGGCATACTTAGCGTGCTGCTGCAGGCGTTTTATAATATTGAATATTTGTTTTCAGTTGCACCTGGTGTATTTACGCCCCCTCCAAAGGTGCAGTCGGCGGTGTTGCGGCTGCGGCGCAACGAGCGGCATGAGCTGCCCTGCGGCGATAAACTGTTTTTTGCCGTGGTAAAGCAAGCTTTCGGCACCCGGCGAAAAACCTTGCGCAATGCCCTAAAAAGCCTAAATTTGCCCGAGCCGGTGCAGCAGTGGCCACTGCTGGATAAACGTGCCGAGCAGCTTTCCGTAGAAGATTTTATCAGGATCACCCAAGCATTGGAGAATTAAGTGGAACAGCAGGCAGAAATAACACAATTTGAACTCACAAAAGAGTTTTTAGACCGCATTGAACAGGCAGTAGAGAACGGCGATTCAGAATTTATCCAGCAAAGCCTGGAAAATGTAAATTCTGCAGATATCAGTGCCATTCTTTATGAGCTTGATACGCTTGACTGCAAATATGTGTTTAACCTGCTGCCTGTAGAGAAGGGTGCCGGTGTGCTCACCGAGCTGGATGAAGATATGCGCCGGGATTTTGTGAAAAACTTTGAGGCCGAAGAGCTGGTGCCCTACATCGAGGAGATGGACTCCGACGATGCCGTGGATATCCTGAACGAACAGCCCGTGCGCCGCCGCGAGGAGGTAATTGCGCGCCTCACCGACCGGGAGCAAAGCAAGTACATAGTAGACCTGCTGCATTACGAGGAGGATGTTGCCGGCGGCCTTATGGCCAAGGAGCTCATCAAGGCAAACATTAACTGGACGGTAACGCAGACCATCGAAGAAATCCGTCGCCAGGCCGAGAACGTAAGCAAGATCTATTCGGTCTATGTGGTAAATGATGATGATATTCTGCTGGGTAAGGTATCGCTGAAGCGCATGCTGCTGGCCCGGGCAGGTACCAAAATTGCAGACCTCTATGATTCTGATGTGATCTCCGTGCAAACCTTCATGGATGAGGAGGAGGTAGCCCAGGTAATGCGTAAGTATGACCTGGATGCTGTGCCGGTGGTAAACGTGCAGAACAAGCTGGTGGGTCGCATTACCATCGACGACGTGGTGGATGTGATCACCGAACTGGCCGAAGAAGAACGCCAGCTGATGAGTGGTATCTCCGAAGATGTGGAAGAGACCGACTCAGTATGGCGCATAAGCCGTGCCCGCCTGCCCTGGCTGCTCATTGGCATGACGGGTGGTTTACTGGCAGCTACCTTCCTGGGTAATTTTGAGAAGGATATTGAAGTAATACCAGCCCTTGCCTTTTTTATGCCACTGGTAACGGCCACTGGCGGAAATGTGGGCATCCAATCCAGCAGTATAATCCTGCAAAGTCTTGCCAATCCCTCTGTTTTCAGTGAGAGTGTGGGTAAAAGGCTGCTCAAGGTATTGCTGGTGGCCGTATTGAATGGCTTGCTGCTGGCTGCTTTCTTATTATTGGTCGTTACCATTATGGGTTATGAAGCCAAGCTGGTAATGGTGGTTTCCATTGCCTTATTCAATGTAGTACTGCTAGCATCTTTTACAGGCACCGTTACACCGCTGGTGCTGGATAAATTCAACATCAACCCCGCCCTTGCCTCCGGTCCCTTTATCACCACCGCCAACGACCTTTTAGGCCTTGGGGTCTACTTTACAGTAGCGCATTTGCTGTACAATATATAATGTGCTAATTTCTCGCTGGGGTAGACTGATTTTTGCAGTTTATTTCGTGCAGCAGCCCCTGTAGACTGCGCGTCCCGGCGTAATGCATGCATCGACGTGGTGGTGGTAGGTAATGGTCAATCTAGCGCAAGCCGGTGCACTAATTAGTACATTAGCTTATCAACTAATTAGCACATTCCCTATTTTTACCTCATGAATCAGACGAAGCCAAAGGTGCTCATCATAGATGATATGCATGAGAGCATTATCCCTCTGCTGGAGGAAACTGGATTTGAACCGCATTATAAGCCCACCGTAAGCGCTAAGGAAGTACCTGCTTTGCTGGCAGGCTATGAGGTGCTTTTTTTGCGCAGCAAGCTGAAAGTTACTGCTGAGGTGCTGGCACAGGCAGATAGCCTGAAAGTGATCGGCAGGGCAGGAGCAGGGCTCGACCTGATAGACCTGGAAGCTGTGAGCAGGAGAAATATCCAGCTGGTGCATGCCTCGGAGGGAAATCGGGATGCGGTGGCGGAGCATGCTGTTGGAATGCTGCTTTGCCTTTTTAACAACTTAACAAAGGCAGACAGGCAGGTGCGGCAAAAACAGTGGCTGCGCGAAGAAAACAGAGGAGTTGAGCTTGGAGAGATGACAGTGGGCATTGTTGGCTTTGGCTATATGGGCCAGGCCTTTGCCCGACGACTGACAGGTTTTGGGTGCCGCATCATAGCCTATGATAATGGTAGAAAAGGCTTTGGCAGTGAGCTGGTAGAAGAAGTAAGCCTGGAAAAACTACAGGAGGAGGCAGATGTGGTGAGCTTTCATATTCCGCTTAACCAGCAAAACAGGGGTCTGGTCAATACAGCCTACCTGGAGGCCTTCAAGAAAAATATTTATCTGATCAATACTGCCCGTGGGGAGATCATCCCACTGCAGGATCTGGCGCAGGCTCTGAAATCAGGCAAAGTAAAAGCTGCGGCACTCGATGTATTAGAAAACGAAAAGTTGCACCAGCTTAGCCCTTTGCAACAGGATAATTTTAGCTATCTTATTACTAATGACAACGTGCTGCTGAGCCCTCATGTAGCAGGCTGGACGCACGAATCCTACAAAAAGATAAACCAGGTGTTGGTCAGAAAACTAAAGGATGTTTATTCGAGGATTAGTTGATACACTTTTCAAAAAGTAAGAAAACTATTTAGTATGAAGAAAAAAGGCTTTTTTACGAAAGCACAGCAGTTTTTTCTGGGAGTGATTGAGAAGCCGGTGCTCACTTCTTTTTTGGTTTTGCTGCTGGTAACTGTAGTGGTGCTCGGCCTGAGCATGCCTTATTATCTCACAAATTTCGAAGAGATTTACATACAGGTACTGGCCGAAGCCCATGGCATGATCTTCGACATTGCCATTATTGGTATCCTTATCCTATGGCTTAACAAAAGCGGAGAGGAGCGATTGCGGATCAAAACATATAAAGATGAGATCGATGACTTCCGTCTCTGGAAAAGTGAAGAAGCAGCCTTTCGTACGGTGGGTAACATCAAGCGCCTGAACCAGCACAAGATCTATAACATTAACCTGGTAAACTGTTACCTGACCCGCACCAACCTGAATTATACCAACCTTAGCAATTCTAACCTGAACTCTGCCGACATAAGCACCTCCTCGCTGCTGGAGTGTAACCTAAGCAATGCCCGGCTTAACCAGACAAATTTTGAAAACTCCACCCTCAACCAGGCCGATTTAACCGGCGCTTACGCGAGTGGTACCAATTTCAAGGATTCTTTCCTCATCAAAACTATTCTGGATAAAGCATACCTGATCAAAGCAGATATGCGTGGCGCCTTTCTGATGGAAGCCAGCCTCAATGGGGCCTATATGACAGGTGCAGATTTAACAGGTGCAAACCTCTACAAGGCCGATTTAAGAAATGCGGTAGGTTTAACCGTTGAGCAATTACAGCAGGCACGTACCCTGTACCTCACCCTGCTTGATCCGGAACTGGAGCAGCAGATAAGGGAGCAAACCCCAGAACTGGTAGGCAAGTAAAGACAAGTAAGGAATAGGATTCAGGTTTGAGGATTCTCCGGCAGGGTTACCCTAAAAACAGTTCTGCCAGGTTTGGATTCTACCTCTATGGTACCTCCATGCTGTTCTATGATTTTCTTTGATATGTCAAGTCCCATGCCGGAACCATCCCCCATAGCCTTGGTGGTAAAAAAGGGGTCGAAAATTCTGCCCAGCACACCTTCCGAAATACCACTGCCATTGTCAATAATGCTTACTTCAATATCCTGTTCTTTCTGCTGCAACTGAATATCAAGGCGGCCACCTTCCTCCACGGCATCAATGGCGTTATCGATCAGGTTAGTCCACACCTGGTTTAGTTCACCTATGTAAACACAGGGCTGAACCAGGTTGTCCGGTCCTTCCAGGTTTACGGCTATCTTCTTCTTTTTAATTTTAGAATTAAGCATCACCAGTGTGCTACGTATGTTCTCTTCCAGGTCGGTACGCTCACGCTCCAGGCCCTGGTCCATGTGAGAGTAACTTTTAACTGCACTTACCAGCCCAGAAATCCGACGGGTGCTTTCCTGTATATCAGATACAAGTTTTTCAGTAATCAATACATTGTAAATCCATTCTGTAACAGCACCTACCTGGTCTTCACCACATATTTCTTCGAGCTGCTGCAACACCTCTTTTTTAATATTTTTTTCTGCAAAGACTTCGACAATTGCATAAGCATTGTCTATACCCCGTTGCTCCAGCCATTCGGCTAGCTGATCTTCGCCTTCGGAGCGTTCCATCAGGCTTAGCTTTGATTTTGATTTTTCTTTTTTTGCAGGGGAAAAAACAATCTTCATAATCTGATCTACCTGTTCCGGACTCAAGCGCAGCAGCATAATAGCTTTAAACTTTTCGGGCACCATGCTTAGCTGTTCCTTAAGCTCGGTTGAAGCGCGTAATGCTGCGGCGGCAGGGTTGTTTAGCTCATGGTGCAAACCGGCCGATAAACGCCCCAGAGAAGCCATTTTCTCGGTTTGCTGCTGTTCTGTGGTAAAATCACGAATACGGGAGGCCATTACATGCACCAGCGCCTCTGTTAGTTCTGGCTGCTCATGAATCATTTCCCTGAAATGGTCTTTTGAGAGCTGCAGCACCTCTGTAGCACCCTTGGCTTCGCCCAGAGCCATTGCATTTTTAGCGCGGGAATAGGGGAGCGCACCGCTAATGTCACCTTCGATTAGCTCGTTGATGATGCGATATTCCCCTTTTTGCTCCAGTTTAAACTGAATTTTACCACTGAGCACCAGAAACAAAAAGTCTATAGGGTCATCTTTCCTGAAGAGTTTCTCTCCGGCTTTCAGCTTACGCACGGTAGCAGTACGAGTCAGCCAAAGCAGCTGCTCCTGTGGAACATCCTGCAGCAGCTCATAACCCGATAAGCGCTTTGCGAGCTTATCGGGTGTAGAGTCAGATGCTGAATTTTTCACTGGATCAGATGGTTACGTGACCCCAGTTTTCTCCGCTTCGGATCCTGTTTAGCTGGGTATGGGTAATACCAAAGCGTTTTGCGATCATGCTTAGTCTGGTCTTTTCAGACTTCAGCAGTTTTTTAATGATGCGCACATCAGGCTCAGTAAGCTTATAGCCGGTGGTACGGCTACGGATTACTTCTGGATTTTTGTTGTTGTGGGCCACCAGTTCTTCTTCCGTTGCCCACATCAAATTAGATGTGTGATTGTTCTCCTTGTCGTAGTCAAGGTGAATTACATAATATTGATCATTTGAAGCTTTATTCAGGAATGTTTCTGCTACCAGTCTGTGTACATAAAACTGACGGACAATTTTACCGCCAAATTTTACGGTGATGGATTTATAGCCCCCCACATTACCTCCTCTGATAATTCTTCCTGATTTTTTGTCGATAGCATAGCTTTTTACCCTTCCATGGGTAGAAACCTCGTATTTAGCGTGCTCCAGGTTGGTTTGAAAATCAACCTCTTTCCATACCTCCGGTGTATATACAGTTTGTTCCATACGTCGCATCTATTAGTTAGTGGCTGGTAATGGCACAGCTATAACGTTAGCTGATAGCCATTATGGGAGTTGTGCAACTCTTAACTTAACTTGAAGACAACCAAAGGGTTTCTAAAAAAAACGCAGATTCAGAATTTTAATGAAAAAAAATAAAAATTCCGGAATCTGAAGGAGGGTGCAACCTGGTATAAATAGCTGAAAATGAATTTATTACGGCTTTAGGCGCTAAATTCACAGCTTTTCACCGGCGCCCAACTTTGGCTGCCTTTCATTAAGTAATCGTGCGAAATCTGGTAGAAGAGTTAATGTTTACGCCAGTTGGACTGCACCAGTTGCACCGTGCCAGCTGAACTTAACTCAAGCCAGGTAGAGGAGGAGTATGTATTGACTATGCGAATATATGACTGCTTTATGAATTTAGCAATACCAATACAATATTGTATTTTTATTATTTATTCTTAAGTAGCAAAGAAGCTTCGTTGCTGTGGCTCAAAGCATTAGCAGAAAGGGTGTCGATAGGCACTTGTTAAGGAAATTATATGCCTGATTTTAATTAAAAATCAGCAGAAGATGCAGTACCTGCACAGCCATCAAGGCATAAACTGCAATGAATACCGGTGAAAGTTGTAGATTTTTTGAGGTTACCAACCTGTTGGGAACAGGTGCCGGCAGAAACACCGAGGTATCAGAATAATAAAACTGCTTAACTGATAATACTGTTGAAAGGAGCAGGGGACCTCAACTATTTTTTCTTAGGATGCAGCCAGAACGGGTTCTGCAGTTCCTTTATGCTTGGGAATTGTAAAGCGGAACGTACTGCCTTTGCCTTCTTCACTTTCTACGCTGATCATACCGCCGCTGCGCTCTACGAATTCCTTGCAAAGCATTAAGCCCAAACCGGTACCACTTTCATTTGCAGTACCATTGGTGGAGTATTTATGCTCTATTTTGAAAAGCTTTGCCAGAACTGCCTTGCTCATGCCAACGCCGCTGTCTCGTACAGCCACTTCAATGGCATCTTTCCATTCATTCACATCTACTTCAACCTTGCCTCCTTTTTCTGTAAACTTCAGCGCGTTGCTGATCAGGTTACGGAGCACAGTGTTCATCTGGTTTTTGTCGGCAAAGCCGGTCAGGCTGTTGGGTACGCGTGTGCGCAGGGTAATCTCTTTATTCTCGGCCATGCGCTGCAACAGCTCAGCATTGGCATACACCAACTCCCGAACATCAAAGGGTTCGGCTTTTATATCAAGGTTCCCGGTCTGTGAGCGCGACCATTCCAGTAGGTTGTTCAGCAGGCTGAGCAGGTTCTTGAGTGACTTATCCAGGTCGGTAGCCAGCATTTTAATCTCATCCTTGCTAAGGGCTTCGGTATGGTTAATTAGCAGTCCGGCAAAGGAGGTAAGGGAATTAAGCGGACCTTTCAGGTCGTGGCTGATAATGGAGAAGAATTTATCTTTTGTAGCATTCAGCTCCTGCAATTCGCCATTCTGGCTGTTGATTTGTTCGTTTACAGATTTAAGCTGCAGGTTGCTGCGGCGGTGGTTGCGGTAAAGGTAGAGCACCAGGGCAATGATCACACACATGAGCACCAGCAGGATAATCAGGAAGTTTCTGAAGTTTGCCTGCTCCTGCAGGGCCAGGTCCCTAAGCTGACGGTCTTTTTTAAGTACAGCTATTTCACTTTCCTTTTGCTCAATTTCAAAGCGGTTTTGCAGCTCGGCCATGCGGCGCTCACTTTCCTCACCATAAATAAAATCGCTGATGGCAATAAACAAATCTTTATAGCGCAGGGCCTGCTCGTAATCACGCAGGCCTGCATAGCAGTTGTAGAGATATTCGTAACTATCCCTGATAATCTTTTTATTATTTAATTGCTCTCCAAAATGCAAAGCTAGCTTAAGCTGGCTGATGGCTTGTTCATATTCCTTTTTTTCGATGAGGATGGCGCCCATCTGGTTCATTGCAGATGCCCTGCCAAAGGTATCGCCAATTTGCCCGTAGAGCTGATAGGCATTATCAATTTGCTTCAGGGCTTTATCATAATCTGTTTTTAGATGATATACCTTACCTATGGCTAAATAACAAAGTGCCTGTCCCTCGGTGTTTTTCATGTTCTGGCGAAGCGCCAGAGCAATGTGTTGCTTTTCAAGCGCCAGGTCGAGATTACCTACCTGGGTGTAGGTAATAGCAAGCCAGTAGTTACTTGAAGCAACTCCCGGAACGTGCTCATTGGTTTTACTGATGCGTAATGCTTTTTTATGATATTCTATGGCTTTCTGGTCGTTGCCCAGTGTTGCATACACCCTGCCAATATCATTAAGTATATCTACAGCCACTGGGTAAAGAGAGAGGCTTTCTGATAAAGCAAGTGCCTGCATATAGTGCTCAATGGCTTTGTAGCTATTGCCCACTTCATAGTAGATATCGCCAATCAGGTGCAGTATTTCAGCTTCTTCCAGCTTAAATCCTCCTTCTTCGCTGATCTTTAGTGCTTTATGGCAGTAGTCCAATGCGGCCTCATAGTCTGATAGCAGGTAGCGCAGGGCATTTCCCGTATTTTTGAGTGCTATGGCTTCAGATCTTTTATCATTGATGCGCCTGGCCAGGGTAAGGGCCTGTTTGGCGCGGTTCAGGGCCATATCCGGATCTCGCTCCAGGTATATTTCCGACAGGCTGAGCAACAGCTGCATTTTTTGAGGCTCTTCGGCCAGTATGAGCTGTACTTCCAGGCTATCGGCAGGAACAGCGGGATCTGGATTTTTCTGTAGGGCAATAGAAGTCAGCGGCAGCAGGCTAACCAGCAGCAAAAAGCAGCAGCAACGACTGTGCCTGATAAAGGACTTATATTGCAGTGATATAAACAAATGATCCATGGGGATAGGACTGCAATATCCTCATTCTTCACTATAAATACTGCTGTATCTTTTCCCAGAAACTTACATGCTAAACAGGCTGCGGCAGGAGGAGGGAGGGCTTTAAAAATAACAGGTTTAGAACGTTAGCACTTTTCTTTTGCTCTATATTTCCTTAACTTTGCTGTCCACCCTCCGGTACCCGCGTTTATGTCTCGTTCAGGGGGGTTAAATCACGTATTTTGTTATAAAGAGGAGAAACGGTTTTGGAAACAAGATCGTTCTTTTATTTTTAAAAGAAGCTGTATATGTCACAGGTATCCTATTACACCAAGGAAGGTTTAGAAAGGTTGAAGAATGAGCTCACTGAGCTCAAAACGAAGGGTCGTGCCGATATAGCCCGACAGATTGCAGAAGCACGCGATAAAGGCGACCTAAGTGAAAATGCAGAATACGATGCAGCCAAGGATGCACAGGGTCTTTTGGAGCTCAAAATATCCAAACTGGAGCAGGTAGTAGCCAATGCCCGTGAAATAGACGAAAGCCAGCTGGATACCTCTAAGGTAGCCATCATGTCTAAAGTTACCATCCGCAACAAAAAGAACAACATGAAGGTAACCTATACCCTGGTTTCTGAAGAGGAGGCAGACCTGAAGTCCAATAAGATTTCAGTGAAATCACCTATCGGGCAGGGGCTGATGGGTAAAAAGCTGGGCGAAACGGCTGTGGTTAAAGCTCCCGCCGGAACCATGGAATTCGAAATAATGGACATTAGCTTATAAACAATTCCATCGCATGAGCTCAATTTTTTCAAAGATCATCAGCAGAGAAATACCAGCCTATATTGTGGCTGAAGATGAGCACCATATTGCTTTTCTGGATATTAACCCTGTTGCCACCGGCCATACCCTGGTAGTGCCCAAGCAGGAGGTAGACTATATCTTTGATCTGGAGGATAGTGCGCTGGCCCGCCTGAATGTATTTGCCAAAAAAGTAGCGAAGGGATTGGAAAAGGCCGTGCCCTGCAAACGTATCGGTGTGGCAGTAATTGGCCTGGAGGTGCCGCATACGCATGTGCACCTGGTGCCGCTTAACACCATGAGCGATATTAACTTTTCAAAGCCAAAGCTCAACCCACCTAAAGAAGAGCTGGAGCAAACAGCACAGAAGATTAAGGATAATATCTAAACAAGAAGAGCAGCCCGGGAGCTGCTCTTCTTTTTTGATTCAGGCTGTAGCTGATGAATGCCCATTGGTTTTTAAGTATTCGTCAGATACCACCTAATTGGCTTTTCCTTTTTCAAGCACCAGTGTTACTTTGTTAAAGTCGGCGGCGGCGTTGACGACCTCCCTGAATTTTTCGTAGTTTTCCAGGTCACATTCGATCTCGTTGTAAAATTCCTCTATTGTGATCTCCAGCATATTACCTGTCTGCTTGTAATCTGAGGTGAAGAGGCAGTGAGGAGTTTCGGCATTATTCTGTTTAAAGATCTTGTTGATACGAATGTCTTCGGGATTCTTCACCACATATCCTTCCGGCAGCTCAATACGGATAGTACGGTCGTACATCCTGTTGAATTCATTTTCTACGGTAAGGGTGCGGACTTCCTCCTGGTAGAGTTCAGACTGTGGCCCGATTACCTGGCCTACCTTTAACAAATATTTATTGCCGGCTCTCTCCAGCAGGGCGGTAGAATTTAAAGAGGCATCGATCACAAAGGGTTTTTCCAGCACGTTTGTATTGGGTTCGCCGCCTGTAATATTATACTTCTCTATCTGGGCATCGGGTGCGGCAAATTTTATCAGGCTCTGCACCATTTCCTCGCGCTGCTCTTTGGGCATAAGCGCATAAGCCGGCTGCAGGTAGGCAGCAGAATAACCGCCGTATTCCTGGCGCACCTGCAGTAATACCTTATCCAGTGCAGGGGTAAGCTTCAGCTGAATATCCATATTATGGAAATTGGCTTTGTAGCCCGGGGTGCTGATCTGGCGAATGGTGTACGGCTGTTTGCCATTTGCACCTATGGCTGCTGCCTGGTTAAAGAACAGTCCGCTGTTAAAGGTATTGTCGTAAGGGATCAGCGGGAAGCGGTACATCATATCTTCCGGAGCCAGGTACATATCCAGGGCCGGGAAATAGAAAAGGTAGGTTTCCAGGTAGTTCCAGGAAGAAAATTCAGGATCGAAGCGAATGTTCTCACGACTGGAGGTAAGACCTACCTCGTGCGATACGCCTGCCAGCTTGAAAAGAGAGGCGTAGAGTCTTACCAGCCCCAGCTCGCTGCCATAACCGCCTTTTATGATTTCCTCCAGCTTGCCCGATCCCAATCCTTTCTGAATCAGAAAATTTGTTTTCAGGTGGTTTTCAATCTTATGGATTTTCTCTTTGGGTGTGAGCGAGGCATCTATTTTTAAGCTTTTGTAAAGCTTCTGAGCAGCTTTGTCTTCCTTTGCTTCTAATTGATACACCTGGTTATTGATGTAACCGATAGCATCGCTCCAGGTAAATATAGGGTCGGCACTGTAGCGCAGGTTTTTATTCAGGCGAAACTCTATGCGCTGGCGGTTGGCATTGTATTTGGCGAACTCCTGTTTACGCAGGGCCGGAATGTTACTATGTTCGGCAGCAAGCACGCGCATGCCATCCGTGATGGTTTCTACCGGGCTCGAAAAGCCGTTATAGCTCCTGGCATCGAACTGTATGAAGGAAGGGCACTCCAGGGTGAAAACAGCCTTGCGACAGGGAATGGCACTCTGGAAATAAGCCCTGCCAAAAAAGCCTAGCGAATTTTCCTCCAGGTAGTAATACTCAATTTCGCTGCCTTTTACCACGCCCTCCAAGGCAAAGATGCGGTAAGCACCCTGGCTATCATCATCCTTAATCTCCTTGATGTTGTTCTTATCAACTTCGGTAACCTTGCCGTCGGGACTTATACTACGGGCCTTTAGCTGTAGGATTGATTCGGTATTATGCAGAGGAATGTAAATACGGTTATGCTGTTCTATGGCATTGTCGGTATTTACTTTTACAATGCGGTGGGTAAGGGTGTATTGTTTAAGGGCCCCCTTCTCCTCATCAACCGCATACTCATACGACTGGCGGTTAAGCAGTGCAATGGCAGGTTCTTCCTGCTCTTTTGCAGTTAAGGTATGCTGCTTTCGATTTTCTTCCCACTCGTATTGCAGCAGGTTTTGTGCCTGTAAAGGGAGCTGCACCAGGCATAATAGGAGCAGCAGGTAGGTGTATTTGTTCATGGGTATCAGGTATCAGGTATCAGGTGTGAGGTATGAGGTTTGGGGTATGGGGGTAATCAGGTTGTTGTTACTGTAATATATATAGTACTGTTTATCCTGCACTTAATACTCATTACCCTATACCCAATACTATGTATTACTTATTCAGGATTACTACTTCGCGATAGGCTTCCTGCAGCTGGGCCACCATTTCATTCCATTTCGGGAAGTCTTCTTTCTTGAGCAGCAGGTGGTTAATCTTTACTTCTTTTTCAAGTACTACCTTATTGCCTTCGGTGCGGTAGCTGAATTTAAAGCCGAACAGGGGGTGCGAAAATTCCTGGTTAGCGGGTAAATACTGTATTGAATAACCGGCAGGCACTTCCAGCACTACCACCTGGCGGTCGTTGAAGCAAAATTCGTTTTCCCTTTCCAGCTTGCGCTTTTCCAGGTCAATGCGGTCGTTTTCAAAATCGCGTTCCAGGTGCAGGTTTACATACAGTTCTTTACCAATCTGGCGGTGATAGTCGTCAATGGCACATTTGTAGCTGATCTGCAGCGGCAAATCGCGCTCATAAAGGTTGCTGATCCTATAATCTTCCACAAAAAACTTGTTATGCCCTTTGGTGAGTATCTTTTTGATTTTCTCCTTTTCCTCCAGCTTGTTGGTGCCTTCCAGCGAATAGGTGGCAAAGGTTTTGGGGTAGCCTTTCATTTTACGGCTTCCACTGCCGTTCAGCCTGTTCTTATCGAATTGCAGGTAGAGCGAATCCTGGTGCAGGTTTGTAGTGGCAGGCATGGTAGGTACCGGTACCACCTCGAACTGCTCCGGCCCCAGGCCTACCAGGGCTTCTTTCCCCTGAATCATGGAAGAGGGCAGACCAAACTGAGTATGCTGACTGGTAGCATCCAGAAATATGTATCCTTCTTTTGCTTTATAAACAGCAATCATGTGGTTATCTACCAGGGGGGTGGGAACCTCTGCGTAGCGGTATGGCAACCTGCGGGTACCGATCCAGGCCAGGTAGGTATTATTGATGCCGGCCATGCGCAGCATAGACCAGGTAATGCTGCTCATATCCTTGCAGTCGCCATAGCGGTTTTTGTATACCAGGCTGGAGCTGTTGGGCACAAAGCCTCGCATACCATCTTCGAAAGCAATGTATTTTACATGGTCCTGCACCCAGTACAGAATGCGGCGTACCTTTTCTTCCTCCGAGGGGGCATTGCGCACGAGCGAATCTACCGTGGCCTGCAGAAAAGAGTCGCCTTCGGGCTTCAGGTCTTTGATAAAGCTGGTATAAAAGTTATAAAGGTCTTTAGGATTGGATAAAACCTGTGTGGGTATCTGGGTATTAATCTGCTCCACCCAGTACACAATATGCGGCAAAAAGTGAGGGGCTGCAGGGGCTTTATCGTCTATGCGCTGCATGCCGGCAATGTTGGCTGCCGACCAGCTATATACCTTTTTGTTGTTTTCTTTTGTTTCTGTAAATCCCAGGCCCAGCGCTTGTGTATTAAACTCCCTGAACCTGATCTGAACGTTTGGATCTACAATGATTTTAAGATTTGCTTTTTCTACCGGTAATGGGGTAGAGGGGTACCAGGGGCTTAGGAAGCGGGGTTCCTTAAAGGTTTCTTCATACTGCAGCACATTGCGCGTACCAGGTCGTACACCCGGAAAAACAAATCTGGTTTGCCTGGTATCGTCGTAGAAGACGAAACCTGCACCCACCACATTATCTTTTTCTTCAAACTGCTCTACTTGTACCTTTTTGTACTTCGATTTATTTGCCACAAGGCTGTAGGCATCAATATTGGAGAGTGTTCTGAAGCTGTTGGTATGCAGCACCTCACGTGCAAAATGATTCGACTGGTCGGTGAGGTGTAAAAGATCGTAAAAGTATTTTGTGCTTACATGCACCTTTCCATCCACCTGCGTAATATGCACCTCGGTTCGCTGCTCCAGGTAAATGCCGGGCTCACCAGGATATTTGAGCTGGTAGGAGGCCAGCAGCTGCTCCGGGTTAATGGGTTTGGGAGAAGATGCTTTAAGTGAGCAGGTTACGCCTGCAAACAGCAGGAGTAATAATATAAGTGAATAGCGGTTCATGCTGCCTGATTAATCATCTAATTTAGTGATATCGGCCTAAATGCAAGGCAAAAGGGCAGCTTTTGTAAGATTAAAGGCTAAATTGAATATTAAGCCAGGCGCTCCGGGTTCTGCACCAGGAAGGATTTCCAGCTTTTGTTGCCGCGGTTATTATTGCCTTTCTGGTAATGATGGGTTATGGCAACCGCCAGGGCATCAGTTGCGTCGAGCAACTTGGGAAGCTCATCAAACTTCAGCAGTTCTTTTAGCATATAAGCCACCTGCTCTTTAGAAGCATTGCCATTGCCGGTAACAGACTGCTTTATTTTTTTAGGAGCATATTCGGTGATGGGTACCTCGCGGCTAAGGGCCGCAGCCATGGCAACACCCTGTGCACGACCCAGTTTGAGCATCGACTGCACATTTTTACCAAAGAATGGTGCCTCCAGGGCTACCTCATCGGGGTGGTATTCATCGATGATACTGATTACCCGGTCGAAGATTTTCTTAAGTTTAAGCTCGTGCTCCTTATATTTGCTCAAATGAATCACACCAAACTGTAGTAGCTCCAGGCGGTTACCCTTAGAAAGAATAACACCATAACCCATTACAGTTGTACCAGGGTCGAGACCCAAAATAATTTTTTCCTTTATTTGCTCCACGTGCTTAACCTCAGGAATGCAATTTAGCACCCTTTCCAGTCTTAAAACAACAGCACTGGCCAAATATGTTACTCTTGGCCTGAAAGTATGCGTGCTGCTGGGGATGCTGTACTTTGTTGGTACAAAATTATGGCAGCACCAGGATAGTATGCAGCGCATGTTGCTGCAATTAAGAGAAGGGTGGAGCAGTCCGGCAAATTCATGGGCAGTTGTAGCCCTGTTGCTGGTGCCCCTTAACTGGTTGCTGGAGGCTGTTAAATGGAAAATTCTGGCGCAGCGGGTAATCCCCGCCTCGCTTGGCCGGTGTGTGCAGGCGGTGCTGGCGGGTCTGTGTCTGGGTATGTTTACGCCGCGCAGCCTGGGCGATTATGCCGGCAGAATTCTGGTACATGGCGGCGCAGAGAAGGTGCGCCTGGTGGGTGCCGTTCTTATTAACAGAATTGTACAGACCCTGTGCACGCTAGTTGGGGGCATTGCCGGTATACTTATATTAATATGGAACATGGGCTACTGGGAGTCTGATGAGCTGCTGTGGATGCTGGTGCCCGGCTTACTGGGTATTGTGGCAATTGTGCTGCTGATGGGGCCTGTGCGAGTTACTGTTTTTCAATGGCTCCGGCGAAAGCTGGGCAACAGGGTGGAAAAATGGCTGGGGGTGGTTAATGAATACACTCTGCAGGAATTACTGTTCATCATCGCCTGGGCTACGCTGCGTTATGCCGTATTCAGCCTGCAGTTTATTTTTGTGCTGTGGTGGGCAGGCATTACGGCACCTGTCGTGCTGATGCTGGCAGCGGTTGCGGCCACCTTTTTGCTAAAATCCCTGATGCCGGCTTTTAACTTCCTGAGCGATCTGGGTGTGCGTGAGTTTTCAGCCCTCATCATCTTTTCAGGTCTGGAGCTTCCTCATGCAGAGGTGATCGCTGCCAGTCTGCTGGTCTGGATCATCAACATCTGTTTGCCTTCCCTGCTGGGCCTGCTGGTGGTGCTGCAGCTTAAATATAAAGAAAACCCATACTGATGCTGATACTCCTGCTGCTACTCATAGCTATACCAGCTTACTGGCTTGCGCTGGAATATTTACGGAAGCAGTGGTTTGCCATACCCCAGCCTCCTGCAGGCGTTTCTCTGAAGGGAGAGGCATGTACCATAAGTGTGGTGGTGGTGGTTCGCAACGAAGCCCGGAATCTTTCCCATTTATTCCAGGCGCTGCAGGCGCAAAGCCTCACTTCAGAATTATTCGAGCTGCACCTGGTAGATGATGGCAGCACCGATGATACCGGGGCCATTGCGGCAGCATTCAGGGATACTGCCCGGTTTAAAGTACACGTGCATCGCCTGCAGCAGCTTGTTAGAGGCAGCAGCCCCAAAAAAGCTGCCATTACCCAGGTGATGGAATATACCAGGGGGAAACTGATTGCCGTAACCGATGGTGACTGTGTGCCCGAGCCGCACTGGCTTAGCAGTTTGCTGGCACTTTGGCAGCAGCAGCAGCCTCTCTTTATTTCAGGTGCTGTGCGCTATGCCGGGGAGCAGACCCTTTTCGGAAAACTGCAGGTGCTGGATTTTGTCTCTCTGATAGGGGTGGGGGCCGCTATGCTGCAGGCGGGGAGGCCGGGTATGTGTAATGCCGCCAACATGGCCTTTAGCAAAGAGGCTTTTCTGGCAGCAGGAGGCTATGCCGGTAACGAGCATGTACCCTCGGGAGATGATGAATTTTTATTACAAAAACTGGCGAAGCAAGCGCCGGAAAGCATTGTTTTTATGAAAGCAGCGGGAGCTGTTGTGAGCACTGCTCCATGCGCCAGCTGGCAGGAGTTTTTACAGCAGCGTAAACGCTGGGCCGGCAAATGGCACCTGCATAAAGGCATTGCCAGCAAACTGCCTGCCGTAGTTGTATTTTTGTTTTACCTCCTGCTGACTGCAGCATATGTGCAAGCCGTTTGGCAGCCTTCTTATATCCCTCTCATACTCCTGTTACTCTTTGTGAAAGCTTTGGCTGACTACCGGTTTTTAGCACCAATATTATACTTTTTGAAGAAGCCTTTGTCCCTAAAGGTCTTTATGCTGATGGAATTGGTTTATCCGTTTTATGTGCTTTTCTTTGCATTTGCTGCCAATACAGGCAGCTTTACCTGGAAAGAACGTTCCTATCGTTACACCACCACACAACATGAGCGAACAGGAGTATCGCGTGCTGGATGAACTGTACTTTTTACAGTCGTTCAATGAGCTAATGGAACAGGCAGAAATAGATTCGGAGAATCTTAAACTAGTACTCGGCAGTATGCTTGAAAAAGGATGGGTCAGGTGCCTGCGCAGCAGGGAAGGAGAGGAACCCGTGGGGACCGATGAATTCAGCAGCAACTATTCCGCTTACCACTACCTGGCCACCAAGGCTGGTTTGCTTGCTCATAATACCCGCTAACCAGCACCTGTATGCAGCTCAAGCACCAATCGCCAAATTATTACATCAGGCGCAGGCTGTTAAGAAACTACCCGGCCGTTGCAGGTTTGGCCATCATTATATTAGCTTCCCTGGTAGCTTTATTAGGCTACGCCATCATGCCGGATGATTCGCCCAACGCCAATGATGGCGCCATTCAGTTGCAGAAGCAAATGCCCGGTTTTAGGGCTACTATGCTTAAGATCCGGAAAAACGCAGATATTGAAGACCGTTCCTGGTTGGGTGAGCTGGCTTTTGGTCAGCCTTCGCCATACCTGCTGGAGCCCATAACCGATTACAGAATTGAAGATCTGAAGGTTTATATAAAACCATTCGGCGATCAGCAGGAGAAGGTGTACGATTTACCAGGAGTGGTGCTGGCCTTATTCATTGGCGACCACCAGCAAAGTAATTTTCCCAATAACCAGAATACAGTAGTAGAGGGTGATATTGTTCGCTACCTGAATGTGGCGGGAGAAGAGGAGCAGATCAGCAAGGCAGCGCTGGTTGAAAAATTCAGGGAGGAAAATCTGGAAGAACGCTTTTACCTGCTGGGTACCGACAAGTCGGGAAGAGATATGCTGAGCCGCCTGATGTACGGCGCCCGCATTTCTCTTTCTATCGGGTTGGTATCTGTGCTGGTTTCCCTGCTGCTGGGGGTAACTTTTGGAGCGCTTGCCGGTTATTTTGGCGGCTGGGCCGATAACCTGATCATGTGGCTGATGTCGGTGGTGTGGTCTATCCCCGGTATTATGCTGGTAATTGCCATAAGCCTGGCCTTACAGAGCAGGGGAGTTTTTGTAGCGTTCATTGCTGTGGGCCTCACCATGTGGGTGGATGTTGCCCGTGTTGTGCGGGGCGAAATTTTAAGTATAAAAGAAAAGTTATATATTGAAGCTGCCAGAGCCTATGGGTTAAACAACAGGCAGATAATTTGGGGGCATGTGCTGCCAAACCTGGCTGGTTCGCTCATTGTAATTGCTACGGCAAACTTTGCAGCAGCCATTTTACTGGAAGCTGGTTTAAGTTTTCTGGGGTTGAGCGTGCAACCACCCACACCTTCGTGGGGCATTATGATCTACGAAGGATACCATGCCATAGGAACGCAAAACAGCTGGCACCTGGTAGTTTTCCCGGCAGTAGCTATAAGCCTGATGGTTTTATCGTTTAATTTATTAGGGAATGGGCTTCGAGATGCATTCGATCCCAAAACCCTTATTAAATAATTTTTTATGTCTGTCGTAGACTTTGAGCAGCGCTATCGATTACAGCAGTTAGAACTGAAGGCCATGTTGGAAATAACAGAGGCCATCAATAATAATGTAGCAGAGGACGACCTCTACCGGATATTCTATTTTACACTGCGGGGTAGTCTGGACATTAAAAAATTTGCGCTCATTGTTCAAAATGATGACGAGTGGGTGTGTCAGGTAAATTATGGTGCCGACCATGATTTTGCCAAGGAAGGTATTCCGGCATCATTACTGTATCTGCAGAGTCCCACAAGCACTGAATCGCTACAGGACGATCTCAAGGAATACGAATGGATCTTTCCCATCAGGCATAAAGAGCGTATTCTGGCTTACCTGCTGGTAAGTAATGCCTCTACCGGCAAGGGTGCACAGCTTAGCCGCCAGGACAGGCTTGATTTTGTACAGGCGCTCTCCAACATCATTATCGTTGCAATCGAAAATAAAAAGCTGGCACGTAGGCAGCTGCAGGAGGAGGTTTTACGCCGCGAACTGGAGCTTGCCCGGGGGGTACAGCAGTTGTTGCTGCCTAATAAGCTGCCGCAAACCAACGCCCTAAAAGTTGCGGCCACCTATATTCCCCATCACCAGATCGGGGGCGATTATTACGATTTTCTGCGCCTGAATGATAATAAATACCTGATCTGCATTGCCGATGTATCGGGCAAAGGCATGCCTGCAGCTATTCTTATGTCAAACTTCCAGGCCTCACTGCGTACCCTCATGCGCCAGCAGGCCCCGCTGGAAACAGCCGTTCGCCAGCTAAACGAACAGATATTTGAAAGTGCCAGCGGCGATAATTTTATCACGGCCTTCTTCGGATATTACGATGAGGTGGCGAATACTTTAACCTACATCAATGCCGGCCATATACCTCCCATTCTGAACACCCCAAAGGGAAGCCAGCTGCTTGAACATGGTACTACCCTGCTGGGCATTATGCCCGATTTGCCATTCCTGAATATCGGGGAGGTAAAAGATTTAGATGAGTTCCTGTTTTTTTGCTATACCGATGGCTTATCAGAAACCTTTAATGAGGAGGAAGAACAGTTTGGTATGGAACGGCTCGAGGAGTTGATTGTAAAATACAGATCTTCGGAACTAGAGCTGCTGCATCGCCAGATCATTGCCGAGCTTGATGCCTATCGGGGGCCCAGGGAGTATGGCGATGATATTACCATGCTCTCCTGCTACGTTAGTAAGAGCTGATCATGTACCTGCACTTTACCCCGGCTTTGCTTCACAGCTTGTATCCGGATATGTTGTGGCGCATGCCGCGCAACTCCAAAACAATTTACCTGACATTTGATGATGGCCCTATTCCGGAAGTAACGCCCCATGTGCTGGAGCTTTTAAGGCAGTGGAATGCAAAGGCTACTTTTTTTTGTGTGGGAGAGAACGTGGATAAACATCCCGGTGTATTAAGGCAGGTAACGGGGCAGGGGCACCGCCTGGGAAATCACACCTACCACCACCTGAAGGGCACCGGGACAGACACTAATAGTTACCTGCAGAATGTAAAGAAATGCCAGCAAAGCCTGCAGGCATACCTGTCGGTTGCACAACAATTGCTGTTCAGGCCCCCTTATGGCCGTTTTACAAAAGCGCAGCGCAAAGCACTGGCAGAAGATTACAGGCTGGTGATGTGGGATGTGCTCTCTGCAGATTATGACCCGGGCCTGTCTCCAGAAACCTGCCTGCGCAAGAGCATTCGATACACCCGCCCTGGCAGCATTATTGTTTTTCACGACAGCCTGAAAGCCTGGGAGCGCTTACAGTGGGTATTGCCCCGTTATCTGGAGCACTTCAGCAGTAAAGGTTATTCTTTTGCTGCTCTATGATGGCAGTAATTGTAATAAGTGTTATTGCAGTGGCAATCACAACCGCTACAAATTTCTGGGCCTGGTGGATGCTCCGGCACGAAGCAGCTACGCTGGATTACCCTGCGCCGCAGGTTTGGCCTTATGTTGCCGTTTTAGTGCCGGTACGTAACGAAGAGGAGCATCTGCCTGCCTGTCTCCAAAGTCTGCTCCGGCTGCAATACCCACCGGAAAAGCTGCTAATCCTGCTGGGAAACGATGCCTCTACCGATGCTACACTCTCTGTTGCAGAGCAGTGGAGTGAAAAGCATCCGCAAATCAGGGTATACACCATAGAGCATACCCTGGGCAGGGCCAGAGGCAAAGCAAATGTACTGGCGCAGCTGGTGCATGCCTGCCCTGCAGAGGTAGATTATTTTTTTATGACCGATGCGGATATAAGGCCTGATCCGCAATGGATAAAAGGCCTGCTGCAGGGGCTGGCCCCGGGAGTAGGTCTGGTAAACGGAACCACAACCGTAGGTGGCGACAGCTTCTGGGCCCGCTGGCAGCAAACCGAATGGGCGGTAGCCCTGGGGCTGGCAAAAGCCTACACCTACCTGCCCCGCTTTGGCCGTACCCTTACCGCCATTGGCAATAACATGCTTATCAGCCGGGAGGCCTACAGGGCAACAGGGGGCTACGAAGCTATTCCCTTTTCCATTACAGAAGATTTTGAGCTGATGCAGCAGCTTGACCAAAAGGGTTATAAAACAGTTCATCTTATGAACAGGGCCAGCAGTGCTGTTACCGAACCGGTACTGAATGCTGCTGCGCTCCTGCATCAGCGCAAACGCTGGATGACGGGTGCCCTGCGCATGCCGCTGCTTATGGTGGCCATGTTAAGCGGCCAGTACTTATTTTTTCTGGCAATCGTGCTACTTTTGTGGCAGCAACCCCTGTTGGGTATATTGCTGCTGTCACTAAAGTTATTGGCGCAGTATCTGCTTACAAAAACCGTTTTAGAAAGAACAGGCATAAAACAATTACCAAAAGCAGGACTGTTTTATGAATTGTACTCGTTTCTCCTGAATCTTGTACTCCTGATGTTTTACTTTTTACCGATACCAATCAATTGGAAAGATCGAAATTACCGGAACAACCGGACTTAACCTATATTGACTCTCACGTTCATATCTATTCTGACGCCTTCAAAGAAGACAGGGCAGAGGTGATTGAGCGTGCCGCCGGACTGGGCGTAGCTAAATTATATATGCCCAATGTAGATGTTGCTTCTATCGATGCCATGCTGGAGGCAGAGCATCGGTACCCCGGGCAGTGCATTCCCATGATGGGCCTGCACCCCTGTTCTGTTGGAAAGGATTTTGAACGCCAGCTTTATATCATGGAAGACTGGCTCAATAAAAAGTCTTTTGTGGCTGTAGGGGAGATTGGCATAGACCTGTACTGGGACAAAAGCTGGTTTGAGCAGCAAAAGGAGGCGTTGCGCATCCAGGCGGGCTGGGCTAAAGCCAAAGGCCTGCCCATTGTAATTCACACCCGTGATGCCATGCCGCAGACCCTGGAGTTGCTGGAAGGTTTGCAGGATGGTGAGCTGCAGGGCGTACTACACTGTTTTACAGGCAACCTGGAGGAGGCACAAAAGGCCATTGCCCTTGGATTTTACCTTGGTATTGGTGGCGTGGCTACGTTTAAAAACGGAGGCCTCGATAAAGTAATTCCTCATATAAGCCTGGACAGCCTCCTGCTGGAAACAGACGGGCCCTACCTGGCACCCGTACCGCACCGGGGTAAGCGCAACAGTCCGGAGTACATACCGCTCATTGCCAGACGTGTAGCCGAGCTTATGAAAAAAGACCTGCAGGAGGTGGCAGCTGTTACCAGCATTAACACAAACAAGCTTTTCAAAGGCCATGTTTAAACCAAAAGTGATCATCAAGACTGTAGCAGACCGCCATCCGGAGGCCTCGCTGCTGATTATATATACGGGAGGTACGCTGGGTATGGTCTATGATAAGGGAGGTTCCCTTGTGCCCTTCGATTTTGAGCAGATCCTGGACCGGATCCCGTCTATCGGCAGGTTCAATCTCCTGCTGACGGTACTGTCGTTCCATGAGCTTATTGACAGCTCTAACGCTACACCCGAAACCTGGCAGGCTATAGGCAGGGCAATTCTTGATAACTATCATGAGTACGATGGATTTGTGGTAATTCACGGTACCGATACCATGGCACACAGCGCATCTGCCCTGAGTTTCATGCTGCAACATCTTACCAAACCTGTAATTTTTACCGGGGCACAGCTGCCAATAGGGGCTGTTAGAACAGATGCGCGAGAAAATTTATTAGCCGCATTAGAAATTGCATCTGCAAAGAATAAAAAGGGTGAGGCGCTTGTTCCTGAGGTTTGTATCTATTTCAATTACAGATTATTAAGAGGAAATCGGGCAAAAAAGGTACAAAGTATTCTTTTTGATGCATTTGAAAGTAATAATTATCCGCTCCTGGCAGAGGCAGGAGTAGAAATTATTTATAACGAATCGGCAATACTGCTGCCGCCTGTAGGGAATAAGCTTAATTTTCGTTGTAGTTTTAACGCCGGGGTGGTGCTGTTAAAGCTCTTTCCGGGCATGAGCAGACAATATGTTGAGCATGTTTTGAACATTCCGCATACCAGTGGCGTTGTGCTTGAAACCTATGGCAGCGGGAATGCGCCAACCTTTCCCTGGTTTATTCAGGCCGTTGAAAAAGCCATTTCAGAGGGAAAGATTGTACTGAATGTTTCACAGTGTTTGGGTGGTAAAGTAGTGCAGGGGCGCTACAGCACCAGCCGGTTAATGGAAGAGATGGGTGTGTTGAACGGACTGGACCTGACGACAGATGCTGCTCTTGTAAAGATGATGCTGGTATTGGGAGAGTATGGCGCTGCTGCAGAAGCAGCTAAAAAAGAACTTGTTACTCCCCTTTGCGGCGAAATGTCTGTGAGGTAGATGTGAAAATTTGAAAAAGAATGTTGCGTAGTGCCAATTTATTACATTTATTTGTGCATTGTAGAAAGCAATAAAATGCTTTTTAGCCGATGATTCAGAGAGGTGGCCGAGTGGTTGAAGGCGCACGCCTGGAAAGTGTGTATACCCTAACCGGGTATCGAGGGTTCGAATCCCTTCCTCTCTGCGATTTTTTACTGACCAAAAAATCAGAAAATATTAACCTTTACTTACTAACATTTCCACACAAAACAACACTATGAAAAAGTTATTCGGACTGCTGATGCTTTGTGGTGTTCTGAGCTTCGGTAATACCTCTGTGGCACTTGCTCAAGGAACAACAACTGAAACTGAGCAAGCTACAGGCACTGACACCACTCAGGCGGCACCTGTTCAACAGGAAACCGCAACCACAAACGAGGTTCCTACACCGCTTGTAGATGACGACCTTGCCGCTGAAGATGTTGGATTCCACCAGGGTGTAAAGCAAAAGTTCATTGAAGGTGGCTGGACATTTATGGGTATTGTATTATTGTGCCTTATCCTGGGTCTAGCTGTTGCCATTGAGCGTATCATTACCCTTAACATGGCTACCACCAACACAAAAAAGCTTTTGGCTCGTGTTGAAGATGCACTGGCAACCGGTGGTGTAGAAGCTGCTAAGGAAGTAACCCGCAATAACAGCAGCCCAATTGCCTCAATCTTTACACAAGGCTTGATGCGCAGCTCTGAAGGTATCGATATGGTTGAGAAATCAATCATCTCTTACGGTTCAGTAGAAATGGGTCGTCTGGAAAGAGGACTGGTTTGGATCTCACTATTTATCTCCCTTGCGCCAATGTTGGGCTTCATGGGTACGGTACTTGGTATGATCGAGGCCTTCGATAACATCGAGCGTGTTGGTGATATCTCTCCTGTAGTTGTGGCAAACGGTATTAAAATCGCCCTTTTGACTACAGTTGCGGGTCTGATCGTTGCGGTTATTCTGCAGCTGTTCTACAACTATTGCGTATCTAAAATCGATTCGCTTGTAAACAAAATGGAAGATGCTTCCATCGCACTGGTGGACATGCTGGTACGTAACCAGCTGGCTCGCCACTAAGCCATTTTGATATTAGATCTGCAATATTCTAACCCTACATACGTATGGATTCAACATTATTAGACATATTTCTGTACCTGGGGTATTTTCTGGTGATTTTTGCATTGGCAGCAGCTATCTTACTGCCGCTCATTAAATCGCTGGACCACCCTCAGAGCCTGATAAAAGTAGCAGGCGGAGTTATTGCTCTGCTTGTAATATTTGGCATCTCTTATGCGTTATCTAGTGGAGACATGGCTGCCCGTTATCCTGATTTAACAGAGCAAGGCTCTAAACTGATCGGAGCAGCGTTGCTTACCATGTACATCCTGCTGTTTGTTGCCTTACTGGGCATCGCAGTAACAGAAGTTTCTAAATATTTTAGGTAAATAACATTATGGCCAGAAAAAGAAACAGGGAAGGAGCAGAAGTAAACTCCAGCTCAATGGCGGATATCGCTTTCTTGTTGCTGGTATTCTTTCTGGTAACCACCACAATTCCTAATGACAAAGGATTGCTCATTCAGCTTCCTCCTAACGAGGAAGATCAACCACCTGAAGAGGTGAAGTTGAATGAGCGAAACGTGTTTGCTGTACGGATCAACTCGGCAGATAACCTGCTGGTTGATAACGAACCGTTAACGGATGTGTACAGGCTTAAGCAAATGGTGAAAGAACATGTGCTAAACCCTACCAATGATCCGAACAAAGCAGAAAGTCCTGATAAGGCTGTGGTATCTCTGAAGAATGACCGTGGTACAAGTTACGAGCGTTTCGTAACGGTGCTCGATCAGCTACAGGCCGGCTACTATGAAATATATGCCGAGCGGGTTGGGATTACAGCACAGGAATACCGGAATTTAGATCGTAAAGATCCCAGGCAGCTGGAGCTTCTGGAAAGAGGCAGAGAGGGTATACCAATGGCTATATCTATTGCACAACCCACTAAATTCGGAGGTAACTAATGAGCAAGTTTAGAAAGAAGTCGGCCACCAAAACAGAGATTCCAACCTCTGCATTGCCGGATATTATCTTCATGCTTCTATTCTTTTTCATGGTGACCACTGTAATGCGGGAATCAGAGATAAAGGTAGAGCAGGATTTACCAAAAGCAACCCAGCTGAAGAAGCTGGAGAAGAAAAGCCTGGTAAGCTACATTTATGTAGGCAAGCCTCGCGAAACACACCGCTTTGGTGAAGAGCCGCGTATTCAGGTGAACGATGTTTTTATCACTTCACCAGAGATTGTTCAGTATGTAGAACAGGAACGTTCTAAACTGGATGAAAACGACCAGAATAAGCTTACCATGTCTATGAAAGTAGATGATGAAGCTAAAATGGGTTTGATCACTGACGTTCAGGAAGAGCTGAAAAGAGCAAACGCCCTGAAGGTTATGTACTCAACGCCCCAGGATATCGAGCGTGACTAGTTTTAGCTACTGCGCTTAAAAAAAGCTTCTCTTTCTGGAGAAGCTTTTTTTTTTTGCTGTGCTGAGGCTTTTGTACTGTTCAATCTTTCTTATACGCTAATTGTTAAGTTGGGGCTAGCAGGTATCTTGTTTATTCTTCTGTAACTCCCATACTGATCGCTACAAGCTACTTGTCTGATAGGAAGCTATTGAAAGTCTGTATAGCCTCTTATGCTCTCAATTCTCTTGGCAATAGCTCAATCAATCTGTTTTGCTTTTGAGCCTTTAATCGAAGCGCATGTGTTTTACAGACTCGCCTGAATCACGAAGTTCAATGAGCGAATCAATGCCAATGGCAAGGTGCTTTTTTACAAACAGATCGGTCACCTTGTTATCACTTTCTGCTGTTTTAACACCTTCCGGTACCATGGGATTATCAGAAACCAGCAATAAGGCTCCATGGGGAATTTCATTCACAAAGCCGGTAATAAATAGTGTGGCCGTTTCCATATCAACACCCATGGCCCTGATGCGGTGCAGGTAGTCTTTAAACTCTTCGTCGTGCTCCCATACACGGCGGTTGGTGGTGTATACCGTTCCCGTCCAGTAATCCATTTCGTGTTTTTTAATCATGGAAGAAACAGCTCTTTGCAATCGGAAGGAGGGTAGAGCAGGGATCTCCGGGGGCATATAGTCGTTGCTGGTACCTTCACCCCGTATGGCAGCAATGGGAAGGATCAGGTCACCCAGTTTTGTTTTTTTCTTAAGGCCTCCGCATTTCCCTAAAAATAAAGCGGCATGAGGCTGTATCGCTCCGAGCAAATCCATAACAGTTGCCGCCATGGCACTTCCCATTCCAAAATTTATGATGGTAATATTTTCAGCAGTAGCAGTTTGCATAGGCTTACTTTTGCCCATCACAGGAACCTCAAAGCGCTCGGCAAACATTTCTACATAATTGGCGAAATTTGTCAAGAGAATAAACTGACCGAATTTATCTAAAGGAACACCAGTATAGCGGGGAAGCCAGTTTTCTACAATTTCTTTTTTGGTTTTCATACTGTTAATTTGCTTCTATGAAAAAGTTAAACCTGCCGGAGTTTAGCTATAAACTAAAAAAACAGGGCGAACGGTTTTATATATATGACCCGGTACGCCGCAAATACCTGCTGCTAACCCCTGAAGAGTGGGTGAGGCAGCACCTGCTTCACTACCTGATGGAGCACCTTGGATATCCGCGCGGGCTTATCACAACCGAAACAGGCCTACGGTACAATGGTATGCTCCGGCGTTCCGATCTGCTGGTACACTCCCCGCAGGGACAGCCTTTTTTACTGGCAGAGTGCAAAGCACCAGAGGTGCCGCTTAGCAATGAAGTTTTCCGGCAAATATCTGTTTATAACCAAACCCTGAAGGCCGCAGTACTCCTGGTATCAAACGGTTTGCAGCACTTTTGCTGCAAGTTTAATCCAGAACTTAATAAGTGGCAATTTTTACCGCAAATTCCACACTGGAATGAATATTAAAAAAGCTGCCTTTGGGGGCAGCTCTTCTTTTTTGATTAGGTTAGATTAGCTTACGTAATTTCTGCGGCGAAAGATATTCTCCAGCGGGGTATAGGGTAAACCGAAGGCATCAGATACGCCCTGGTACACTACTTCCCCCTGCACTACATTCAGGCCGAGCTGTAATTCTTTGCTATCGAGGCAGGCCTGCTGCCATCCCTTATTGGCTAACTGAAGTGCATAAGGAAGTGTAGCATTGGTGAGGGCATGGGTAGAGGTATAGGGTACTGCACCTGGCATATTGGCAACGCAATAATGCACCACATCATCAATCACATAAGTAGGATTCTCATGGGTGGTAGGCTGGCAGGTTTCAATACAACCGCCCTGGTCTACGGCAACATCTACCAGTACCGTGCCTGGACGCATCATTTTGAGCATGTCGCGGGTAATCAGGTGAGGTGCTTTGGCTCCGGGGATCAATACGGCACCCACAATCAGGTCATGGTCTTTGATGAGCTCCCGGATGCTGTAATCATTCGACATGCGTGTTACCACATTGGCGGGCATAACATCATCGAGGTAGCGCAAACGGGGCAGACTTACATCCAGAATAGTTACCTGAGCGCCTAAGCCTGCAGCCATTTTAGCAGCCTGTGTACCCACTACGCCGCCACCCAGGATCAATACCTTGGCAGGGGGAACACCCGGAACGCCGCCCAGCAGAATACCCCGGCCTTTCATAGGCTTCTCCAGGTATTTGGCACCCTCCTGTATGGCCATACGTCCGGCTACTTCCGACATAGGAATCAGCAGGGGCAGACTGCGGTCAGCCTTTTCTACGGTTTCATAGGCAAGGCAAATGGCTTTGCTTCTGATCATCGCATCGGTAAGTTCCCGCGAAGAAGCAAAGTGGAAATAAGTGAACAGGAGCTGATTTTCCCTGATCAGGCCCCATTCCGGAGCAATCGGCTCTTTTACTTTTATGATCATTTCTGCCGCCGCATAAACATCTTCTATGGCAGGCAATATTTCGGCACCGGCAGCCCTGTATTCTTCATCAGAAAAACCGCTGCCAAAACCTGCACTGGCCTGTATGTATACTGTATGGTTATACTTAACCAGTTCCTGAACACCGGCAGGCGTCATGGCCACGCGGTTTTCGTTATTCTTAATTTCTTTGGGAACTCCTATTATCATTGGAATTGCTGTTAAAAGAACCGGCACAAATATAGCAGATGCCTGTAAAATTATACGCTTGCTAAAAGGTTTTAAGCACCGATTGTCCGCTAAATTAATTTTTTTTTATTATAAACACTTATATCTCTGCAAACGTTTTAAATGTATTTAAACGCCTATTATCATTTTTTGAACATAGAAAATTTCCTATTTTCCTGCACTTGAAAGCGATTGTTCTGCAATAAGGTATGGATTGCCAAATAATGTAAAATATAAACTGCCGGAGGCACCTGTAAAATTTGGGTCAGACTGCTTTGAGCATTTTTGTTAAGCTCACGTATATGTTTATATTTGTTTGAGGCCGGGAAAGTCCGCATACTCAACTTTATTTGGTAACGTTAGATTGTTACTAGTCGGTGCAAAATTATATTTTGATTTTCTCCCTGTTTTCTTATTAATATCCTGCTTATGGAAACTATGGGTACATATACAGCAATAGAAACAGAAACTATTTCACTTACAGCCGAGGAGGTGATTGCTGATTACCGTCTGGCACAGGCCAGTCGGCAGGCCAGCTTAATGGGACGCAAAGAAGTTTTCATGGGCAAGGCTAAGTTTGGCATCTTTGGAGATGGTAAAGAGACAGCACAGATTGCGATGGCAAAGGCCTTCAAGGCCGGCGATTTTCGCAGTGGTTACTACCGTGACCAGACATTTATGTTTGCAATCGGAGAGCTTACGATACAGCAGTACTTTGCACAGCTATATGCACATCCGGATGAGGAAGCCGATCCGGCAACGGCAGGCAGGTTAATGAATGGCCACTTTGCCACGCGCCTGATCAATGAAAAAGGGGAGTGGAAGGAGCTGTCGAAACTTAAAAACAGCAGTGCAGATATTTCTCCCACCGCAGCTCAGATGCCCCGCCTGCTGGGCCTTGCCTATGCTTCTAAAATGTACAGGCAAAATCCTGATCTGCATGAGTTTGAACAATTCTCCATCAACGGTTCTGAGGTTGCCTTTGGTACCATTGGAGATGCCTCTACTTCTGAAGGCCTGTTCTGGGAAACCATTAACGCTGCTGGTGTACTGCAGGTGCCTATGCTGGTGGGTGTGTGGGATGATGGTTATGGTATTTCCGTTCCTAAGGAATATCATACCACCAAAGGCAGCATCTCCGAGGTACTGTCGGGTTTTCAGCGTACAGATACTGAATCTGGCTATGAGATCTTTAGGGTAAAAGGCTGGGATTACATCGGCCTGATAGATACCTTTCAGAAAGCAGCACGTATTTGCCGGGAAGAGCATGTGCCTGTGCTGGTACATGTAACAGAGCTTACCCAGCCACAGGGCCACTCTACCAGCGGCTCACATGAACGCTATAAGCCGAAGGAGCGCCTGCAATGGGAGGCAGAACACGACTGTCTGGTAAAAATGCGGGAGTGGATACTGGAAAACGAGCTGGCTACCGAAGAGGAGCTTAACGAAATAGACCGTGATGCACTGGCAATAGCCAAAACTGAAAAAAATAAAGCCTGGCAGGAATTCCAGGCGCCAATAGCACAAAATCAGCAGGAGGCAGAAGCCCTTTTACAGGAGGTGGCTCCGCTTAATCCTGCAATTACAGGCCTGCTGGAAGAGCTCCGAAAGGTGGTAAACCCCGTCAGGTTTGATACAATCAGGGCTGTGAAGCGCGCCCTCTGGCACCTGCGTGATGATAACAGTTCTGCCAAACAGAAAATACAGCACTGGATGGAACGCATTATGCAGGAGAATAAAGAGCGTTTCAACTCTCACCTGTACAGCCAATCTGCAGAATCTGCCCTGCTTGTAGAAGGGGTAGAAGCAGAGATAAACGAAGAAGATCCGCTGGTAGATGGTCGGGAAGTGCTACGGGCCTGTTTTGATGCCATGTTCGATCGTGATCCAAGGGTACTGGCCTTTGGCGAAGATGTGGGCTTTATTGGCGATGTTAACCAGACCTTTGCCGGATTGCAGGCCAAGTATGGAGAACTACGAATAACCGATACTGGCATACGGGAAGCAACAATTATTGGGCAGGGAATCGGACTTGCCCTCAGAGGTTTGCGGCCTATAGCCGAAATTCAATACCTCGATTACATATTGTATGGGCTCCAGACCCTTTCTGATGACCTGGCAAGCCTGCATTACCGCACAAAAGGAGGCCAGAAAGCCCCTGTTATTGTACGTACACGCGGACACCGTTTGGAAGGGGTATGGCACAGCGGATCGCCTATAGGCATGCTGCTGCACTCCCTGAGGGGTATGCACGTACTGGTGCCGCGTGATATGACCCAGGCAGCAGGTTTTTACAATACCCTGCTGGAGGCAGATGAACCTGCTGTAGTGATTGAATGCCTGAATGGCTACCGCCTCAAGGAGCGTGTGCCGCGTAACATTGCAGATTTTAAAGTGCCACTGGGTGTGCCGGAAATACTGCGCGAGGGCAGCGATGTAACGGTAGTAACCTATGGTTCTATGTGCCGCGTGGTGATGGATGCTGCAGAACATCTGCAGGAGTTTGGTATCAGCTGCGAAGTAATTGATGTACAAAGCCTGTTGCCATTCGATGTGCATCACCGTATTCTGGAGTCGCTTAAAAAGACAAACAGAATAGTATTTACAGATGAGGACGTTCCGGGTGGTGCTACTGCTTATATGATGCAGGAGGTAATTGAAAAACAGGGCGGGTATTTCCACCTCGACAGCCAGCCTTTAACACTTTCTGCCAAAGCCCACCGTCCTGCCTATTCAACAGATGGAGATTATTTCTCCAAGCCTAATATTGAATCGGTAGTAGAATCGGTTTACAGGCTGATGAACGAAGCAGATCCGCAGCGTTTCCCTAAGCTGTACTAGCCCGAGCTAATAAATAATTGAATGTGCATATAAAAAAAGAGCTTCCGGTAAGGAAGCTCTTTTTTTATAGAATGTGGTTCGTCTGAATTTATCTATTGGTTTGGATCCCTCTAAGGGTAAAAACTTCAGACTCCACCTGGTTGCTAATGTTTCTGGAGCGGTCTGCAATGCGTACTTTAATCTTCAGGCTGTCGTCGCTGAAGAAAGGAAGCAGGAACTGGCTTGTAAAATTGTAAGTAATAGTACCGCTAAGGGGTTTGTTGTCATTATTGTTGTTGAGCCTGAACCTGCCATTTGGTGTAAGGCCGCAGCGTGGATAGCTGGATTCAACAAAATCGAAATACCGCTCCTGACCGTTTACCACCCGGTAGACCTCCAGAAAGAAGTTATAGTAAAGTGGGTTAGGCCTGATGTAGATGGTATCAGTTATTTCCTGGCGTAGCACGGAGGCTACAAACCGCTGATTTGGATCAAAATAACCTGTTCTGTAGTTAGAACAGTTATGAGGAGGCAGGGTATCGAACTGTCCATAACGAATGTACCTGCCGTTAAAAACAGAATCGTAGAAATGCTGGCCGGGAGGGATAATACCCAGATCGCCATCACCATCCCGGAAGGAAATTGTAACTTTAAGGGTATCTTCCGGAAAACGTGGATCAGTATTATCTACAAAACGTACGCTCTCAAATTCTATTTCTGGCTGCACGGGAAATTCAGGCTCATTATAACAGGCCGCCATTGCCAAAAGGCATAGAAATATGGGGTAAAATCTCATACGAAGGGTTGCTCTTTTTAAGTTAACGAAAAGATAGCAATATTTGTGTGAATGATGCAGCAGTTTGATCCAACTCTACCACAAAGAATACTCAGTTTAGAACCAAATGGTTTTGAATTACTGGCTTTGGAGGTATTTCGCTTACAGGCACAACATAATTCTGTTTACAGGCAGTTCCTTGAGTGCTTGCACTGTAAACCCGAATCAGTTGTAAAAATAGCAGATATTCCTTTTCTGCCGATCGAATTTTTCAAGCGGCATCAGGTTAAAACAGGGGAGTGGCAGCCGCAGGCCGTATTTGAAAGCAGTGGTACCGGTATGGGTGCCAGGAGCAGGCATGTCGTACCCAGTCTTGACTTTTACCTGAAGGTAACCAGCCATATATTTGAGGCCGCCTATGGGCCGCTGAAAGATTTTATTGTACTGGCCCTCCTGCCTTCCTATTTAGAGCGACAGCACTCTTCGCTGGTGCTAATGGCACAGCATTTTATGGAGCTAAGCGGGCATGCGTTATCAGGCTTTTACCTGTATGAGCACACAGACCTGATTGCAGCAGTAGAGGAGTCTTTACATACTGGTAAAAAGGTACTGCTGCTGGGGGTAAGCTTTGCCCTGCTGGACCTGGCGGAGCTGGGGCCTTTTAATTGGCAGAACCTGATGGTAATGGAAACTGGTGGCATGAAGGGGAGGAGGCAGGAGCTTATTCGCGAAGAACTGCACGAAAAATTATGCAATGCATTTGGCGTTTCTTATATTCATAGTGAATATGGCATGACAGAACTGCTTTCGCAGGCATATGCTAAGCAGAATGGTGTTTTTATTGCACCCCCCTGGATGCAGGTGTACATACGTGAGGTTAACGATCCTTTTAAACAAATTGGAGCAGGACATACGGGTGGTATAAATATTATAGACCTGGCAAATTACAGCAGCTGTTCCTTTATTGAGACCGCTGATTTGGGGTTAATGCATGAAAATGGAACTTTTGAGGTGCTGGGAAGATTTGATAATTCGGAAGCCAGGGGATGTAACCTGATGTTGTACAGTTAAAGGCTCTTTCTACGTTGTTAGGAGGTGCCTGGTACTGAAAAAGTTCAACATGTACAAATAAATTACGTACTATTGTATGAAGGGCTAAGTCCTTCTATTTTTGTTTAGATTAATTGGTGTGCCAACAAATAAAAGAATCATGAAACTAAGAGTGTTATTGTTTGCTGTGGTGCTGTTCGGTATGGGTGCCTGTACGCAGAAGACCTGCCCGACCTACACGAAAAACGATGTTCAAAAACAGGAAGTTGTTAAAAGTAGCGAAGCAAGAGTATAAGTAACGTGTCAATGGCCCGTTCAAAGTATATAAAAAAGGAAATCAGCCCTAAAGGCTGATTTCCGTATACTTAAGCACATCTTCTTCTGTAATTACATCACCGCTCATAATTACAAGTCTTTCCACTACATTTCGAAGTTCACGTATATTTCCGGTCCATTCGCCCTGCTGCAGGCGCGTAATGGCATCAGGATTTATATTCTTTTTAGCTGTTCCATATTCCTGGGCTACATCTTCCAGAAAACGGTCAACCAGTAGTGGTATATCATCTTTGCGTTCGCGCAGCGCAGGTACCTTTATCACGATGACGCTAAGGCGGTGGTAGAGGTCTTCCCGGAATTTGTTTTCGGCAATCATCTGGCGCAGATCTTTATTGGTTGCCGCCAAAATGCGCACATCCACCTGAATATCCTTATCGCCACCCACGCGGGTAATCCTGTTTTCCTGCAGGGCACGCAGCACCTTTGCCTGTGCCGATAGGCTCATGTCGCCAATTTCATCCAGGAATAAGGTTCCGCCATTCGCCTGCTCAAATTTACCAATGCGCTGCTTTACGGCAGAGGTAAAAGCGCCCTTCTCATGGCCAAAGAGTTCACTCTCGATCAGCTCCGAAGGTATGGCTGCACAGTTTACCTCTACCATAGGACCTTTGCTGCGGTTGCTCTTTTCATGGAGTGAGCGTGCTACCAGTTCCTTACCGGTACCGTTAGCGCCTATAATCATCACACGGGCATCTGTGGGTGCAACTTTATCAATGGTATCTTTTACCCCTTTCATGGCTGCAGATTCGCCTACCATGTTCCACTTATGGGCTACCTTTTTACGCAGGGTTTTGGTTTCGTGTACCAGCTTTCCTTTATCAAGCGCATTACGCAGGGCCAGCAGCAGGCGGTTTAAATCCGGTGGCTTCTCAATAAAATCGAATGCTCCTTTTTTGGTGGCATCTACGGCAGTTTCTATGGTGCCGTGGGCAGAGATCATAATAAATTGCGATTCCACACCAGCCTCCATTGCGCGTTCAAGTACTTCAAGGCCATCCATTTTAGGCATTTTAATATCGCACAAAACAACATCAAAATGCTCGCTGATTACCTTCCGAAGGCCTTCTTCACCATCAGGCGCTTCTTCTACAGCATAATTCTCAAATTCCAGGATTTCCCGAAGGGTTGTACGGATGCTCTTTTCGTCATCGATGACTAAAACTTTTGCCATGGGCTAAAAAAAAATAAAAAAGTAAACGCAAGCCTGTAAGCCGGGTTCTGTTTCCCGGATTGCTCCGGTATCCTTATCATTTATCTGGGCCAGGCGTTGCCACCTGGCTCTATCGACCTACCCATCCCTCTCTCCCGAAACAAATCGGGAATTGAGCGAGCACTCTCTTCCCGCCCTTTGGTGGGAAGCCCGCCAAAGGGCGGGAAAGAAGGACCTATTTGGTCTTTCAACTCCTGAGGTTTACCATGCCCCTGGTATCACTACCAGAGCGGTGCGCTCTTACCGCACCTTTTCACCCTTACCCCATATACATGGGGCGGTATATTTTCTGTGGCACTGGCTGTAGCCGTTTGCTTGTGCAAACGGCCCCTTCCGGTTAGGAAGCAGGATGCTCTGTGTTGCCCGGACTTTCCTCTCACAGCTCCACCAGGTGGAGCCGCAAACGATAAGGCAGCTTGCGTTTACCGTTACTAAACAATTATTCTGTCAGTAAAAGTTTGCCAAAAAAAATGGATTCTGCAAGTAAGTATACTTAATTAATGAACGTCCATACCCGTTAAGCGGTATTCCCACTCATCGGCAGCGTTCGCAACTTCCAGGATAATCTCTTTCAGCAGACCTTCTGTTACGTTATCAAGATAAGCAGAAGCTTCCACTTTCAGGGAGCTGTCAAACAGGGCAAATTTTGCATGTGTGAATTCGGTGTTCTTTCGTAATAATTCCTCCAGATCTACCTCAGGAGAAAAGTCACATATCTTAGAAGAGAATTCAACACCTTCCCGATCGTACCTTTCATTGTACCTGATGACACCTAACACAGTCTGAAAACGGTTGCCCTCCAGGGGAACAATTATTACAGACTTCGTTTTGTCGTACTCGGAAAACTGGCCGTTGATCTCACGGGCGAAGTTTTCCATGAATTCGTTAAACTTCATGATACTATAGTATGCGGTTTAAGTTTCAGAACTCGATTTACGCGAACTTTTGGCAGAGGAAAAAACCAAAAGTCACTGCAATACCCGGCATGTACAGTTTTCTACAAATTTTCACTATTTCAAGCGAACCAAGGTAGCCCCATACCCCCACTTTTCCTTCTGTGCATCTTTAAACCAGGCAATTGTATTTAAGTTGCCCAATCGGCGGTGTATTTCTTTTCTAAGGGTGCCATTGCCAACGCCATGCACAAAAGTTATTTCATCCAGGCCACTTGCCATGGCTCTGTCAAGTGTTCTTTCAAAGGTCTCCAGCTGTAGCTGAAGTATGTCTTTTTCGGCAACCGATTTTGGATCGTCCACAAGTTTATCCAGGTGCAGGTCTACTTCTGCAGGCGTACGCTGTGGCTTATCAGGCTGTTGTACTTCTTCACGCTGATCATCCATTTTATTTTGCAGGTTTTCGGCAGTAGTGCTTGCTAACCTGCTAGCAGCGCTTAATGGAATAAGGTAGGATTTCGAGTTCAGGATTGGGGTTTCGCGCATACTCCTGAAAAATGAACTTGCTTTTGGGTGCAGGCGCTGATGTATGGGGACTGGCAGCTCGCTTACAGTATTTTCGGGATGCAGCAAAATTCTGACATGCCAGATAGGCCATTGCTCAAACTGATGCATATCGGTCTGGGTGAATTTATGCGCCTGCCGTGCTTTCAGGTGCCCTGAAAGCACCGATTTATACATGCCATCAATTTCTTCCAGAATCGAATACAGAATAATATCATCTGTATTATTAATCAGGTGTACACTTAGTATTCTGTCATTAAGTGGCTTGAAGGCAACAAAATGTCCTTCCTGTGTAGGGCCTTTCTTTTTTACAGCCGGAGCAGCAACTGCTGCCTGTGGCTCAGCAGCTTCTCTTTTGAAATAGCTGGCTTCTTCTCTGGCAACCGGTACTACCTCGGTTTTAAGCACAGGGATCTGAAAACCATCTTCGATTTCAATTTCAATAAGCTTCTGATCAATAATTTTGGTAACGATGCCTTCCTCTTTACCACGAAGCATTCTTACTTTATCACCTACATTCATATTTTTTTCCCTTTGCGGGCTGTTGGAGTAGTTAAAAATAGACAGGATGAAAATACAGCTTTTTACGGCTTAATTCAATTGCCGGGCTGGGTAAATGAATACCATCCAGTATAAATAAAAGCAGGCGCAGGGCCTTTTTGTTAGTGCGGATGCTTCTTAAATTTATATCCGGGGCAAAGAACAGCTGTGAGTAACCATGATAGCCCGCTGCACGGTTCTGTGCCGGATCGGCAAACACCATGCCACTGGCCCCATATCCAATGGCAAGGTTGAGCCAGGAGGGCCATTTACTGTTGCTGAGGGCGGCCATATCAGCACTTAACCAGTAGGTTTGGCCGTTGTAATCCTTCATGAGCTGTTCGGGAAAGCTTTCTCCCAGCAACTGCGGCCGTTTGCCAGACCAGGTAGTAGGATGGAATGAAAACTTTAGGTTCAGGTGCTGCTGCCCCCAGAGCAGCTGCTGACTGCCAAATAAAAGAGCTCCTGCTGTATTGGCAATTAAATCGCCGGAGGAGGCCCCGTAGCCGGCAGAAAAACCATCCAGAATTTCTACCGGTAACATCCAGGCAAAGCCACCAATGCTGCTCCAGACTGCTGCCTTGCGTTCAGGCATGCCCGTCCACCTCAGGGCCTGGTAGTGTATGCGGCTTAGGTGGTAGCTGCTGAAGGCATGACCAATTTTATCTACCTGTTGCCACTCCCGGTTATCATTGAAAAAATGAAACGACTCCCGCTCATAGCCTTTGTACCAGAGTTCATTCAAGCCAACAATCAAACCAGCATAGGCTGCCCCGCTTACCCACAGCACGGTGCGCAGCCGGGCAGGCTGGAGGGTATCCGGAAAAGTTTGAGCAGGGGCCTGCAGGGGGAACAGGCTAAGGAGCAGCAGGCTAAAGAGCAGAAAATTTCTCATCTGCAGATTTGGGGGTACAGGGGGCGCTGGCAGGCTTGATGATCACAAAAAAAGGAATAGTGCCGATTCTTTTTCAAAATTAGAATTGATTATCAGCTTTGAAGTTTTTTTGGCACTTTTTTTGGAGTTTATTCGTAGAAAAGAAATACAAAGAGGCTTTTAGCCTATAATTTACATCAACGGTTTGCGAGCTTAAAAGATTTTGCCTAAGATAAGCCTTAGATTTATAATTAATGTTTCTATTTACGTTCTACCTAAAATTGATCCATCAGAGAATATGATATACATGAAGAAAATCTTTTTAATGCTGCTGTTAGTGTCAAGCTCACTTGTGCAATGCCAGGCTAAGCACAGCGAATATACACTGATAGCCGATACAACTTATCTGTCGCCAACACCAGAACTTGCCCAGGAATCACAGCTTATTTCTCAGGTGCTTAACCGGGTGCATTACAGAAAAGTAGCCCTCAATGATTCTTTATCTGAAGTAGTGCTAAAAAGCTATGTGGAGTCCCTTGATCCATACAAAACTTACTTTCTGCAGCGCGATATTGATTCTTTCAGGCAATACCGCCACCGGCTCGATGATGACCTGCAGGCAGGTAACCTTACTGCTGCCTACGATATATACAATATTTTCCGCAGGCGTTTTGATGAGCGCATGAAGGTGATCGATTCGCTTACCCAGGTTAAGCACGATTTTGAGGCAGATGAATATTATGAGGCTGACCGCAAAAATGCCAGCTGGGCTTCCAGCAAGCAGGAGCTGAACGAGATCTGGAGAAAGATCATCAAAAGCCAGGCGCTTAGCTATATGGTAGCTAATAAGGAATGGCCTGAAATTCAGACTAATCTTAACAAGCGCTACACGCAAATTAATAAAAGCGTGGCACAGCAGAAAAGCGTAGATGTTTTTCAGGTATATATGAATGCCTTCACAGAATCGTTCGATCCGCATACTTCATATTTCTCGCCCCGTACTGCAGAAAACTTTAACATTAACATGAGCAAATCGCTGGAAGGTATTGGCGCAACCCTTACCACAGACGGCGATTATACTAAAGTGGCCGATGTGGTTGCCGGCGGACCGGCTTTCAAGAGCAAGCAAATTCTGAAAGACGACCGTATAATTGGTGTGGCCCAAGGCGAAAAAGGGGAGACGGTGGATGTAATAGGCTGGCGCCTGGATGATGTGGTGCAGCTTATCCGCGGTCCTAAAGGCAGCAAAGTTAAGCTAACCATCCTGAAAGCATCTGATGGTGTGAACGCCCTGCCTGTTGAAATTACCATTTTACGTGATAAAATAAAACTGGAAGAGCAGGCTGCCAAAGCACAGCTGGTACCTTTTACCCAGAACGGCAAAACCTATAAAATCGGGGTTATTACTATTCCGGACTTCTACATGGATTTTGCAGAAGCTCAGAAAGGTAATCCTAACTATACCAGTACCACCCGGGACGTAAGGCGCCTGATTGGGGACCTGGAGAAGCAGGGCATGCAGGGGCTGGTTATTGACCTAACCTTTAACGGTGGCGGTTCACTAACAGAGGCTATTGAGCTTACCGGCCTGTTTATACCAAGCGGACCCGTTGTTCAGGTACGCAATGCCGATGGTTCTATCAACACAGGAGATGATCCTGATCCTGCCGTATTCTACAACGGACCGCTGGCAGTGGTAATTAACCGCTTTAGTGCTTCTGCTTCGGAAATTTTTGCCGGAGCTATTCAGGACTATCGCAGAGGTGTAATTGTTGGTGAGCAAACCTTTGGCAAAGGAACAGTACAAAACCTGGTAGACCTGGACAGACTGGTAAGCAGAAATGAAAGTGTGGCAGGCCGTAACAGCGGTGGCGGTGCATCAGATGCAGCCAAGCTTGGTCAGCTAAAAATTACACTAGCCAAGTTTTACAGGGTAACCGGCAGCAGCACGCAGCACAAGGGTGTATCGCCCGATATTGAATTGCCAAGCGAGTTTAGTGCCGAAGAATTTGGCGAAAGCTCTTATCCTTCTGCACTGCCATGGGACCAGATTAAATCCAGCAAATTCAAAGAGTCAAAAACAGTTACTGATCGTCAGCTGACACAGTTGCGCAGCAGCTATCAGAAACGTTTAAATACAGATTCTGAATTGATTGCTTTACGCCAGAATATAGAAGAGTCTAAGCAGGCGCGTCAGGAAACGCGCATTAGCCTGAATCTGGAAAAGAGAAAGCAGGAAATTGAAGCCAGAAAGAAAAAGACTGGCGAAAAAGACACGCTGGAAGAGCAAATAAACAGCTTTGAGCTTCCAGATGCCGGAGCCGAAGAGGCATTGAAGAAAACAGATCCCTATGTTAAGGAATCTATCCGTATCCTGTCGGAGCTTATTGCAGCATAATAAACCTTATTGTCTGAAAATAAAAAGCCGCTATTTAGCGGCTTTTTTTAAAACCCCGAAGGCATTTTAGCTGATTTTCTCCTGGCACTAATTAGTAGTGCTGATGTCATCTCTGAAGTAAAATGTTTTTTAAATTAAATATATGAATAAGATTATTCCCTGTTTGCTGCTTTGCCTGCTAATCGCTGTTACCTCCATACAGCTGCAGGCGCAACAAGTTCAAGCTAAAAATACTGCTACTATTCCTAAAACATTCATTCTGTTGCGGCATGCAGAAAGAGAGCAAAATCTTAGTGCAGATCCGGAGCTCTCGGTACGTGGTCAGCAGCAGGCAGAAAAGCTGGCTCAGCTATTGAAAGACCAGCCCTTGACAGCCGTTTATGCAACTCCATATCGCAGAACCATTAATACTGCTGCACCGCTGGTAGCGCAAAAAGGGCTTAATACCCAGTTTTATGAGCCAATAAAAGCAGCTGATTTATTAGAGCAGTTAAAAGAAAATGGGGATAAAGGGACAGTATTACTGGTGGGGCATTCAAATACTATTCCTTCGATGGTGAATACACTGCTGGGCGAAAAAACTGTTTCGCCAATTGCTGAAGATGACTACGGGGTGATCTACATTGTGACACTGCCTTCTGCAGGGCCACCCTCCCTGGTTACCCTGCGTTTACCGGAATAAAAAAACCGGAAGTGGATTCCGGTCTAACTCTTATCCTTGTTATTTCTGGTTTTATATTTCTTGCCAGCGATGCCCAGTTCTTCTTCGTAAATTTTTAGAGCTCTTTCCCACCCTCTAAGATAACTACTAAAGAGGGTGTTGCTGTTGTCCAACAGAATGATGTTCATGGCCTTCTAATTTTATGTTCTACCTTCTGTTTGCTGTTCACTGAACGATGAAAGGCAGCACAATATTAGTCCCTTTTTATTTTAATCGAAAATTAATGTAACAAAAGAGTGAGTATTGATGCGTTTTACAGTTTTGTGCTATAACAGGATATCATTGAGGCTCTCCAGCAGGAAAAAAATCAGGTGAGCGGCTAATTTTGCTGTTTTTTCATCCTGATCATGGGCAGGCGACAGTTCTGCCACATCAATGCTTAGAAGCTTGCCACTCCTGGCTACTTCCTGTACAATAGCCCTCACTACCCAGGGATCCAGACCAAAAGCGCCCGGTGCACTTACACCCGGTGCATAGGCCGATGCAATGGCATCCAGGTCTACTGAAAGGTAAACAAATTCCTTGTCGTGCAGCCAGTTGCGGATGCGCAACTGCAGGTCATCCAGTTGTGATTCGCGCATGTGTTCTGCTGCAACAAACTGGCTGCCGGTTTTGTAGGCAGCATCGAAAAGTGCGCGGGTGTTCCCATTATACTGAATGCCCAGGCAGAGGTAATGAAACGGAAGGCTATGGTGTTTTCTTAAGTCGGCAATTTGCCGGAAAGGTGTTCCGCTGGTGGTTTCCACCTCATAGCTGCGCAGGTCGAAATGGGCATCGATGTTGATTATGCCCAGCGAGGTTTTTTGTTCCTGGTGCAGGTACTGGTGTAAGCCCAGGTAATGCCCATATGCAACCTCATGGCCACCACCCAACACTACCGGCATAAAACCCAGTGATAACAGCTGGGCAACCTTCTGGCCCAGGATCTGCTGTGAACGCTCCAGTTGCTGGTTGGGGCAAAGCACATTGCCGGCATCAAAAAGGGCAATTCGCTCCTGGGCAAAGTGTACAGGCAGGCTTGCCATTGCTTTTCGCAGTGCATCAGGGCCCAGTTGTGCTCCCAGGCGTCCTTTATTTCTTCTTACCCCTTCGTCAGAACAAAAGCCCAGAAAAGCTATATTCTGCGTTGCACCGTTTTTATGTACCGGACTGGTAAGGTCCAGCTGGTTCAGGACCTGGTGCCAGCGTAAGCCCATCGCACCATCGGTTTTATCGATTCGGCCTTCCCAATATTTTTTCTCTGAAAGTTGGTACATGAAATAGGTAAAATTTTAAAATGTGCTGGTTACCGCTGGGGATTTGTCCTGATATCAGCTCCTGGAGAAGCATTGTGTAAAGTTAAAATATCAGGGCGCTAAATCAACACCAGGGCCTGTTGCTACAGCTGTATTCTGTACTTTAAATCTTTTTGCCCGCCTTCCATACCGTGCAGGGCTTTAATTTACCCTGGTGGTACAGGATTTCACGATAGTCGGCCGTAGCGAAAGCTACCATATCTGCTGCCATGCCCGCTGCCAGCTGGCCCCGGTCCTCTAAGCGGAGGGCGTGTGCCGCCCGGCAGCTAATGGCTGCCAGTGTTTCTGCAGTACTTAATTTCTGGGCTGCACCCAACACGGCAGCCTGCATCAGCAAGTCGCCCATTGGTGCCGATCCGGGGTTCCAGTCGGTAGATATGGCCAGGCAGGCCCCGGCATCCAGCAGTTTCCGGGCAGGGGTAAAGGCCATGCCCAGGCCAAGCGAGGCTCCGGGTAAGGCTACTGCCACCGTTTCGGATTTGGCCAGCTGCTGCAGGTTAGTCTCTGAGCTATTCTCCAGGTGATCGGCACTGTGTGCCCCAACTTGTACAGCCACCGGTACACCCTGTGTGCTAAACTGATCGGCATGTACCGTAATGGAAAAGCCCGCAGTCTGTGCTGCTTCCAGGTATCCTTTTGCAAGTCCGGCTGGAAAGGCTTCATCTTCAATAAATATATCTACCCGGCTGGAGAGGCCTTCACTCTTTATAGCCGGCAGCAGGTAGAGCAGCACTTCTTTTAGCCAGGCTTCGGCACTTTCAGCTTCCCTGGGTTTTACATGGGCCGCCAGGCAGGTTGGAATCAGGGTAGCGCTGGTTTGACCTCCAGCCAAGCGGATGGCCCTTAACATTTTTAATTCCTCCTCTACCGACAGACCATAGCCGCTTTTAACTTCTATGGTGGTAACACCGTCCTGCAGATGACGGTTGGCACGTGCTGCGGTAGCTTCAGCCAGTGCTTCCAGGCTGGAGGCTCTGGTTTTATCCACAGAATCATGGATTCCGCCCCCCTGTTTCAGTATCTCCTGATAGGTAGTGCCGGCAATGCGAAGGGCATAATCAGCTGCCCGACTGCCGCCAAAGCAAATGTGCGTGTGACAATCTATAAAGCCAGGTACTAAAACCTGGTCTTCTGTTATTTCGTGCAGCGTGGCTGTGGGGAATTTATTGCGTAGCAGCTTGTAGGATCCCACGGCTGCAATTTTATTGTCTTCAATCAGCAGGGCAGCCTCCTGCAGTACAGGTAGCTGGCTATCGGTTAGAGGACCTTTAAGCGGCAAATTTGTCATGGGCAACAACTGCCGAAACGGACCAATTAATATTTGTGTTGACACAGTAAACAGGTTAAAAAGCTAACCAAAGATAACAGATGGTGTGGCCTCAGCAAAACTTATCAGGTAAACAGATGCCAATATGTGGCTTGTTTGGTGCACATTCAGTATGTTTAATTATTGTTACCTGAATTATGAAATATTCTATATTATTCCTTTTGTGCTTTCTGATGTGGGGGTCGGGTCTCAGTCAGCAGCCTTCTGCAAGTTTTGATTTTGAAAATGCTACAGAAGAAACTCCTCTGTATACAGTGGTTGAAAAAATGCCTGAGCCTGAGGGTGGTTTGACTGCTTTGTACGAAGTGATTTCAAAAAACATGCAGTATCCTGCTGAAGTGCGTAAACGTGGCATTCAGGGTAAGGTATTTGTGCGTTTTGTGGTTACGGCTCAGGGAAAAGTAGAGTCTGTTGAGGTTATCAAAGGCCTGGATCCTGCATTAGACAAGGAAGCTGTCAGGATGATAAAATTATCTGAAGAGCAGCCAGGCTGGGTTCCCGGCCAGGAGCAGGGTGAGCGGGTTGATGTGCAGCTGGTTCAGCCGGTATGGTTTAAACTTGAGGCTGAAAAAGATGAGCATCAAGACAGCAGTGATGGTCAGCAGCATGCAAATCATTTAAATGTGATATACAATAAGGTTGAGGAAATGCCAAAACCTAAAACGCATTGGGATCCTTTTAATAGTTATCTCAAGGAAAATGTAAGATACCCCCAAAAGGCACTGGCTGCAAATATCCAAGGTACTGTTTATCTGCAGTACATCATTGATAAAGAAGGGGCACTTAAAGACTTAATTGTTATAAAAGGATTACATCCGGATATTGATGAAGAAGCCCTTCGTCTGCTACGATTAGCCGATAGTACAATTGGCTGGCTGCCAGCTAAAATAGAAGGTGAAGCTGTAAATGCAAGGGTAGTCCTGCCCATTCATTTTACTTATGATAAGAAAAAAGTACCAGTATTTGTTGGAGCCACTCACATATCTCCCGATGATGTATCACGATTGATCGAATTTGAGGAACTGCCTGTAAAAGAAGAGGTTGATGGGGTGTTAGTCTATCATAAGCCAGAGGCATCTCCGTGGCCTGAAGGAGGAGTGTGGGAATTAGAACAGTTTTTCAAGAGATATTTGGAGTATCCGAAAGAAGTTCAGCATGATGCTCCTAAGGGAGATTTTATTATCAGATTTATTATTTCTGCAGAAGGGATACCTTATGGAGAGAAAATACTGAATGGGGTTCACCCGGCTATGGATGCCGAAGCATTACGCCTGATAAGAGAATTTAATCTGGAAAGAAAATGGACACCTGCTACCTATAAAAATAAAAAAGTAGCAGCCTTTGTGGAGGTGCCGGTTAACTATGATTTTGAAGATGATCGTGGGGTGATCAAAAAAACAGAATCGTATACCTTTACATATAAAAACAGGAAGGGCAAAGAAGAAGTAGCAGACATTTACGAAGATGTTGAGGTTGAAGCCATACCGCGCGGAGGAATGAAAGTTTTTTATGAAAAAATGTATCGTGAAATCCAGTATCCAATCATGGCTATCAAACAAAATATTCAAGGCACCACCTACATCAAGTTGCTTATTGATGAGCAGGGGGATGTGGTATTTGCGCAGCCGGTAGAAGATAAGAGAATAGGTGGTGGACTTGATGAAGAAGCAGCCAGGGTTGTTCTCTTGTCTAAATGGGAGCCTGCCAGGCATCAGGGGCAATATGTAAAACAAATGAGAATTATACCTATAAATTTCAGGCTACAGCCATAAATTTTAGTGACAAAATAAATTATACTAAGTTTTATGTGTGTTTATAACTTAAAAGAAAGGCTATGGAAGAACATCCAGAGCCTTTTTTTATAGAAATATAAGATACTGGAAAATTTTGGATGATCTATGTAATTTATTTTTTTGCCAGTGGGTGGCTGAAATTTGATATAGCAAATCTCTGCTAATATGTATATGTTTGCGTGTTGTTATAATCATTATGAAGCGTATTTCTCTGGTACTATTGTCTCTTTTGATTTCTGCAATAAGTTACAGCCAAGAGGCAGGAATTGGTATTGAATCAAATGGTTTAGATACACCTATCTATACAATAGCAGAAAGGATGCCGGAGCCCAAAGGAGGCATGGAGGCATTTTACAAGGCCATTGCGAATAATATGCTGTACCCCGAAGAAGCACAGAGCAAAGGCATTGAAGGTAAAGTATTTGTGCGGTTTGTGGTAACTGCTACAGGAAAAATTAGATCTGTAGAAGTACTGAAAGGGGTAAATCCTGCTCTTGATCAGGAAGCGGTGAGGCTCATTAAATTATCAGAAGAAAAGCCCGGCTGGACTCCCGGACAGGAACAGTGGGAGCAGGTAAATGTGCAGATCGTTCAGCAGATTACATTCAAATTAAAGGCTGCATTCAAAGAAAAACTCAAAAAAACAGCACAACTTGCTGTAGTTGAACAGGATACCGCTAAGACTGGTGACGGAATAGGAGAGCATGACTCCCTCATGACCGATTTGTACAGCAGGGCAGATGTTATGCCGGCACCAAAGAAAGGATGGGAAGTTTTTTATAAAATAATGCAGGAAAATTATATGTATCCTGAAAAGGCTGTCTCTAAAAAGACCAGGGGCGTTGTTTACCTGAAGTTCATCGTAGATGATCAGGGTGAAATGAAAGGTTTAAGCGTAAGAAAAGGATTGCATATTATACTTGATGAGGAAGCTTTGCGCCTGTTATCACAAGTAAGCCAGGAAATAGATTGGTATCCTGGCACACGAAAAGGTAAGGCAGTGAATGTACAATTAACCCTGCCGGTTTATTATGAATTGGATCATAGCAATAAGCCTGTTTATATTCAATCCACTCCTGTGTTTTCTGATACCTATGAGCGAGAATGGGCATATGAAAATCTTCCGGTAGCAGAAAATATAAATGGCGTAAAAATTTATCATAAACCCGAGATTTATCCTGAGCCCAAGGGTGGATTTTCCGAGCTCAATCAGTTTTTTCAGGAAAATCTGAAATATCCGGAAGAAGCATTAAATGATCAGGCTGCAGGACAGGTACTGGTCAGGATGATTGTAACTCCTGATGGATACGGCTATGATGAAAAAATTGAACAAAGCATTCATCCGGCACTGGATGCTGAGGCGCTACGCCTAATAAAGTTGTTTAATCAGGATAAAAAGTGGACTGCGGGCATGAATATGATAAAAAGAGTATCTGCCTATGTGTTGGTACCGGTAAACTTTTTCATCACTGGTGTGCCTAATATCACTTTATATCACTTAGATAGCCTTATGGCAATTCCAAACCTTCTGGAATTTCCTGAAACAGAGGCGCAACCTGTTGGAGGAATGAAGGCATTCTATCAACTCATTTTTGAAAACCTTGAGTATCCCCGTGAAGCAATCATAAATAGTAGTGGAGGGTCTACCTATGTCAGGTTTATTATAGACGAGAATGGAGAGCCGACATACGTTCATTCTGTAGAAGGTCGCGTGATAGGATATGGTATGGACCAGGAAGCAGTGAGGGTAGTGAGGCTATCAAAATGGGTGCCAGCCATGCATCAAGGAAAACCGGTAAAACAGATGAAAGTCATTCCTATCAAATATGTTGTTGAAAGATAGGGGTTTATAACTTCATAAAAAGTAATAGCGAAGTCCTGCATGAATGTGAGTTAAGAATTAGCATCAGCGCCAATTGCTCCTTAATCGTCATCCCCACGCAGGCGGGGATCTGTTAGCAAAAAACAGGAATGGTGATTTCACCTGTAAAAGCAAATATATCTCCCTCTTCAGGGGAATGACGGCTTGTATTTGACTATAGAAGATGATAACAAGTAGATTAGCAGTAGCTTTAATCCTTAACCACCTTGCATTAGATTTTTTGGTCTATTTTGAAAGCAAGAGCAATTCAATATAAGCTATTCCATAATATAGAAAATCATTAATAAAAAGAAGGGCTTCTATTTAACCAGAGGCCCTTCTTTTTTGCAGATACTTTCACCCAATATTATTGCTAAGCAGGTTGCATCATAAAATTAATCATATTCTTAGCTCAAATCTCTCCGCCCATTCCTGGGCCTTTTCATAGCCGGCGTCGGCGTGGCGGATTATGCCCATGGCCGGGTCGGTGTGAAGGACCCGGTTGAGGCAGCGGGCAGCACGCTCGGTGCCATCGGCTACTACTACCATGCCGGCATGCTGGCTGTAGCCTATGCCCACACCACCACCGTGATGAAAGCTCACCCAGGTGGCGCCACCGGCAGTGTTACCCATCAGGTTCAGCAGGGGCCAGTCGCTCACGGCATCGGAGCCATCCAGCATACCTTCTGTTTCGCGGTTGGGAGAGGCAACAGAGCCGCAGTCGAGGTGGTCGCGACCAATTACAATAGGTGCTTTTACCTTGCCCATGCGCACCAGCTCATTCAGCAGCTGGCCGGCCTGCTGGCGCTCGCCCATGCCAAGCCAGCATATGCGGCAGGGAAGGCCCTGGAAAGCAATCCGCTCCCGCGCAGCTTTCAGCCAGCGGTGCAGCCCTTCGTTCTGCGGGAACAGCTCCATCAGCGCCTGATCAGTGGTATATATATCTTCCGGATCACCACTTAGGGCTGCCCAGCGGAAGGGCCCGCGGCCTTCGCAAAACTGCGGACGGATGTATTCGGGAACAAAACCCTTGAAATCAAAAGCATTGGGCTCGCCACCCTGGCGGGCAAACTCCCGCAGGTTGTTGCCATAGTCAAAGGTTTTAGCACCACGTCTTTGCATCTCCAGCATAAAACCAACATGGCGGGCCATGCTTTTCAGGCTTCTGTCTTTGTAGGTTTTAGGGTCGCGCTGACGTAGCTCGGCAGCTTCCTGCAGGCTTAACCCATTGGGAACATAGCCATGTACGGGATCATGGGCGGAGGTTTGGTCGGTTAGTACATCCGGTATGATACCATCCTGCAGAAGCCTTTCCAGCACATCTCCAATATCACCCACCAGGCCAACGGAAATGGCATCGCCTTTTTCCTTTGCCTCCAGTACCCATTGTTTCGCCTCCTGGTAATCGTAGGTCATCTTATCGCAGTAGCGGGTATCCAGGCGTTTCTGAATGCGGGAGGGATCAATGTCTACCCCCAGAAAGGTGCCGCCGGCAATGGTGGCTGCCAGGGGTTGTGCGCCGCCCATACCACCCAGACCCCCTGATACCACCAGCTTGTGCCGAAGGCTGCCGCCAAAATGCTGGCGGGCGCAGGCGGCAAAGGTTTCATAGGTGCCCTGTACAATGCCTTGTGTACCAATATAGATCCAGCTGCCGGCAGTCATTTGCCCGTACATCATCAGGCCTTTGTCTTTCAGCTCCTGGAAATGTTCCCAGGTAGCCCAGGCGGGTACCAGGTTAGAGTTGGCAATCAGCACCCTAGGTGCTTCGGCGTGGGTAGGAATAATGCCTACAGGTTTACCGCTTTGCACCAGCAGGCTCTGGTCGTCGCGCAGGTGCAGCAGGCAATCAATGATCTTCTCCAGCGATTCCCGGTTACGGGCAGCCTGGCCGGTGCCGCCATAAACCACCAGTTGGGCAGGATCTTCTGCTACCTCAGCATCCAGGTTGTTGAGCAGCATGCGCAGCGGCGCTTCCGTTTGCCAGCTAAGGGCATTCAGCTGGCTGCCCCGGGGTGCTTTATAGTGTGGGTGTTGGGCAAACTGCTTAATAAAGTCCGAAGTCTTCGTAGTAAGGGCCATAGAGGTCGAGTTTTTCATGTTGGGCAATATCTTGCGTTAAAAAAACCAGTTCCTGCTGGCGAATTATTTCGCCCAGTATCTGGATGTCTTCCGCGAAAACGCGGTCTTCTTCTGCATGGTCTATGCGGCTGCGCACCAGCTCATGGCAGGCATCCAGCAGCTTGCTGCTGCGCATGGGCCTGCGGTAATCAAAAGCCTGTGCGGCACACAGCAGCTCAATGGCCAGGATATTTTCCAGGTTGCCAACCACCTGGTTTAGCCGTCTGCTGCTGATGGAGCCCATGCTGACGTGGTCTTCCTGTCCCAGGCTGCTGGGAATGGAGTCGGCGCTGGGAGGAAAGCAAAGGCTTTTATTTTCACTGACCAGGGAGGCAGAGGTATACTGCGGAATCATAAAGCCACTGTTAATGCCGGTGTCGCGCATCAGCAGTTCCGGCAAGCCGTTTACACCGCCCTCCAGCAGCAGGTAAATCCGGCGGTCGGAGATGTTGCCGAGCTCATGGGCAGCCAGGGTGTTATAATCCAAAGGAAGGGCCAGGGGCTGTCCGTGAAAATTGCCGCCGCTCACGGTTTTTTCGGCACTGAAGATGATGGGATTGTCGGTTACCGAGTTTAGCTCCACCTCCAGCAATTCTTTCAGGTGCAGCCAGGCATTGCGGCTGGCACCGTGCACCTGTGGCATACAGCGCAGGGAGTAGGGGTCCTGCACACGGCCGCAGTCCTTGTGCGAGGCCACCATTTCGCTGTTGTGCAACAGGGTGCTCAGGCGGTGGGCCACATACCGATTGCCCCTGTAGGACCGTAACTGGTGCAGGGCAGGGTCGAAGGGGGCACCGGAACCAAGCAGGCCTTCCAGTGTCATGGCGCCTACAATATCGGCAGTATCCAGGCAGTTGGCCAGCCGTGCCAGCCCCAGCACCGCCCAGGCAGCAATAAACTGGGTGCCGTTAATGAGCGCCAAACCTTCTTTGGCGCCAAGTTCAATCGATTGAAGGTCGTAAGATTGTAAAACAGCGCCAGTGTTTTGCCAGCCCCCCTCATGCCAGACCCTGCCGAGCCCGATGAGCGGCAGGCATAGGTGAGCAAGTGGCGCCAGATCGCCGGAGGCACCCAGAGAACCCTGCTGCGGTACCTGTGGGACAATATCGTTTTCCAGATGCCACTGCAGCCGTTCCAGCACCTGCATGCTGATGCCGGAAAAGCCCTGCGCCAGTGCATTGATCTTGAGCACCAGCATTAGTTTTGCTACCTCCAGGGGCGTATCGGTGCCAACGCCTACACTATGGCTGCGCAGAATGTTGTCCTGAAGCCGCCGGGTATGTTCTGCAGAAATAATTTTGTTACAGAGAGAGCCAAAGCCAGTATTTACGCCATACACCACTTTTCCTCTTTCCACAATGGTATCTACTGCATCACGGCTGTTCTCTACCCTTTTCCGCACATCAGGGCTAAAAACGCCCCTTAACTGGCCCCGGGCAAGTGCTAAAGCAGCCGAGGCGGTTAATTTGTCTTGTCCGTATTTAAAAATAAGATTCATTTCTTGATTAAGAGCTTTGCATTGACAAACTTATACAATATTTCGAAGTGTGTACTTAGTGTAAGCATAATCGCTTTACTCAACCAGCTTGCTGTTAACAAAACCTTTTATATAAGTTTCCGCTATAAAGGAAAGGCTACCGCTGAAATTTAGCAAAATGTCTAGCAAAAGTTTCTCTCATGTTCAGCTGAAAAAAAGTCAGCAGCTGGTGCCGGCCATGCTGAACAGAAGGCGATTTTCTCTGAAAAAACTTCTGAACAGGTATATGGGCCTGCCATTCACCCAGTATCAGCAGGCAGTTACATATGATGATGTGCTGGATGCAGGACTGGAGGTAGCTTTTTCCACAGCAATGAAAGAGATTCTGCCTTTTGGTAGAAAAAAAATACAGGTGGCCGAACCTGTCGAAATAGAAGTGCGGGGCGTAGCCATTGCACTTGACGAAGAAATTTCCTTTTCTTCTTACCGCTACACAAGCCTGCAGTCGCCTCTGTATGAGTTGCCGCTCCTGCCAAATCTTGATCGATACCAGCAATATTGCCGGTTGCATATGCAGCAGGAGGAGCTTTTTGCACCTGCCATTGCCAAGGCAATAAAAAAGCGGGCTGTGCAGGATTTTATGCAGGATTTCCTGCCAGTGGTGCACCACGTACCCATCATCAGGCTATCGGTGTATGATCGTTTTTCGGATGGCGAAGAGAGTGTCAGCCTGGGGAGCATACTGGCAGAAGATAGTGAGCGCTTTTACCTGCCTGTTGCAGATGTGATTACCCAGCAGCTAAAAAAAATAGACGAACTCTTTGATCCGGAGCTGTGAGCCCGGGTTGAAAACAGCTGCTAAAAAAGGGGCAGCAACCTGGCCAGTCCAATCCCTACAAAATTACCAATGGCATAGCCCAGCATACCCAGTAACATACCGCTTAATATCAGGTGGGGAGCTTTTAGTCTTTCGGCAATGGGCCCTACAAAGGGTGGCCCGAATACGGCAGCAGTAGAGGCTATAATGGTAATATTACGGTCCAGGCCTGCCAGTCTGCAAAAAGTATAATGCAGAAAGAGGGTGATTGAGATCACGATGGTGCAATAGGGCAGGATGGAAGCCGTCAGTGTGATCAGGGTACTGAAGTTAGCCTGACTGCCAATGCTAAGGGCAAAAATCAGGAGCAGGTAGTGTGCAATATTATAGGTGCCCCTGATTTGCTGTACCTTTTTGGTGCTTGCTGCCAGCAGGCTAAAGACGGTGATCAGCAGGATAAAAACCGGCACCACCAGCCTGCCAAGTATCAGCAGGCACAGCCCAGCTGCTGCCCCCAGCAGCAGCACGGAAAGCAGCAGTGTTTGCCAGATGGCATGAAAAGAAGGCATGTGCTCCGGACTCCACTCCTGTTGGGCAGCTGATATTTTCTGGGTGTTATTTGCAGGGATAACGTACCGCAAAAGTGCAGGGCCGATGGTGAGCAGAAATGCAAAATAAAGTCCGCTTAAAAGAATGTCGGCACTGTTGAGTACCAGGAATAATTCATGCTCCACCCCCAGGGCCACGCCCACAGCACTCATGTTTGGGGTGCCTCCTGTATAAACGCTGGCCAGCATACCGCTTACCTCGGCGCTGCTTTCAATCTGGTGACCCGCCAGAAAATAAGCTGCAACAGCACCAATTGCCGCCGCCAGGGAGGCAAAGCCGAAGGCCATTAAAGATTGCCTGCCGCCACTAAGCAGCTGCCTGGGATGCGCCGTAAACAGCATGGCAGGAATAGCCAGGCTCACGCTAGCCTCGGTAACTGTATTGAGCAGATTATTTGGAATGGGAATGACCGGCACATTTCCAATCAGCAGTCCGCAGAGGTAGCAAATCGTCATGGCGCCAACCCAGCGCAGGGGCTGATACCGCTTTTCTCCCCACTGTGTTACCGCAGGAAAAAGGAGCAGGAAGAAAGACCAAAGGGTTAATGCCGGAACAGACATGGTGGTTTACTTATAATGAAGAGCAGCCAGGCTTTCCATTAGTCTGGATCTGAATAGCAGAGGTTAAAATACCTTGAAAACAGCAACTTTACCGATATGCCAATCCCAGTCATACTAGAAAACCAGGTTTTCAGGTCTGGGAATAAAATTAAGAAAGTCCTGAAAACCGCTCTTGTACTTTTCCTGATCCAGTTTGTAGTAATAAGCACCCTTCTTTGAATTCTCTTTATCTTTTTCTTTTTGTTTGATCAGAAAACCTGTAGAAAGCACCTTTCGGCTAAAATTTCTTTTATCGAACTCGGTTTCGTAGAGGCCGGTATAGAGGGCCTGCAGCTGGGGCAGGGTAAATTTATCGGGCAGCAGCTCAAACAAAATGGGGTGCAAAGCAGCTTTGTAGCGGAGTCTGTTTTTGGCTTTTTCCACCATTTCTTCATGGTCGAAAATCAGGTGGGGAATTTCATTGATATCAAACCATTGTGCATGATATTCCTGACTAAGCTGTTTTTTGTATTTCTGAATATCCACCAAAGCTACATAGACAACAGCAAGGGTTCTTTCTACCGGATCACGATCAGGGTTGCTGAACACCTCCATTTGTTCCATAAACACATTATCAAGGCCTGTTAGCTGTTTCAGGATACGGTCAGCGGCGGTATCCAGACTTTCATTTGGCTGAAGAAATCCACCCATAAGGCTCCATTTATTTTTTTCAGGAGCAAAGCCACGCTGGATTAACAGAAGCTTAAAATTTTCACCATCGAACCCGAATATAATACAGTCTACTGCAACCAGAAACCTGGTTTGGCCGGCATATTTAATCATTTTATGAACGTTGTATCGATTACTCCATAGACTTAAGAGCTACCCAGCCGGTAAACAGCAGTTCCGGTGCAGGGGTATGTCAAGCCAGGTTTAATTTACAAATATATTATGTGAACAAAGCAAAGTAACAAGTTACAACATCACTTTCTGTTTTTGTGGCTGGAAATTCAGCATAAAATTCAGATTACATGGTTATTTTATGCAAGGAGCAGAGTAATTGCTGTGTTGGCTCATTAAATTAAGCAGATTTGTAGTGCGAAAACAGCTGCAAATTTGCCGTGGCTGGTTATTTTTAAAGTACATTTTCCGTCTGTTCGTAAATTAATAGCGTACAGAAACAGCATTATTACTATTAGGCACAACTATTCAGCATTCATCAGACAGTCTTACCCAAAGCATGAAATTTACACCTAAAGCATTTTTATTTGACCTGAACGGCACCATGATCGATGACATGCAATACCACACCACTGCATGGCACAACGTACTTACCAAAGAGCTTGGCGCGCAGCTAAGCGTAGAGGAGGTGAAGGTGCAGATGTATGGTAAAAACAGTGAGCTGCTGGCGCGCATATTCGGTCCTGATCATTTCTCTGCCGAAGAAGCAGACAGAATCTCTGTTGAAAAAGAGAAAAGTTATCAAAAAGAATTCTTACCGCACCTAAAGTTGATAGACGGGCTCGATAGCATTCTTCAGCAGGCTCATGATGCAGGAATCAAGATGGCTATAGGTTCTGCGGCCATAATGTTTAACGTAGACTTTGTGCTCGATAACTTAAACATACGCCACTACTTCAGTGCCCTGGTGAGCGCTGATGATGTAACCACCAGCAAACCACATCCGGAAACCTTTCTGAAGGGAGCACAGCTTCTGGGGGTAAAGCCAGAAGCATGTGTGGTTTTTGAGGATGCACCCAAAGGAGTAGAAGCTGCCCGTAATGCCGGCATGCCCTGCGTAGTGCTTACCACCATGCACGAAAAAGATGAATTCAGCCAGTATGATAACATCATTGCTTTTGTGCGGGATTATACCGATCTGGCCTTAAAAGACTTACTGCCTGCAGCTGGTGTGAAACGTTAATACCATAGATATCATATTAATAAAACAGCCCCGGAATTATTTCCGGGGCTGTTTTATTAGTTTAAAATTTAGGTCTCATGAGTTATGAGTATCATGCCCTAAATTTGTCAACATAAAGGTGTTGCTTTAAAAACTAAGTGATCAACGCAGCTCTGTGTCGAGCACAGACAGCACCATGTTTTTGAACTTCTGGTTACGCTCCACATCGTGGTTGAAGGTAGCGACACCCACACCAGCTTCGTTTTGGTAATCCTGAAAGTGTACTGAAACACGCAGGCCACCCTTGTTGAAGGTAATATGCCAGTTCTGTGCAGCGTGTTCGCTGTACAATCCTTCAAAATCCAGTATATCAGTGATACTGCTGTAAAGATAATCTTCTGTCTGGATGCTACCGGTAAAGGTAGCGCCAGACATTAATTCAGACTGAACGCGCTCTATGAATGCACTTAATCTGTTCAGTTCTATTTTTTTGTTTGCCTTAAATTGTACCTGTATGCTACTTAATTTTTCCATTGCAGAAATTTTGGATTGCAAGGTAACAATTATCGATAAAAACATCAGGAAGAAAAGTACAATTAAAGGACAGGAAGTGGAGGTGTATGTTATTAAGTAAAATTATGAAATTTCACCTACCGGCAGGAGCCCCTGGCATATCTAACTCTCCTGTAACAACTTATAGAACGATCTACTCAACTTATTAGGAAAAAAGCTAGGAATTCTACTACAAAATGCAAAATCTATACAGCAGCTTAGGGTAAGCTTGATGCACTGCTATGTTTCGTTTTTTGACAGCTGTTGCCATGGATCCTGCCAACACCCAAAATCCGGAGTATTACCACAAAGTTGTTGACTGCCAGTATGCCTGTCCCGCCCACACACCGGTTCCCGAATACATTCGCCTGATCGCAGCGGAAAAATATACTGAGGCCTACATGATCAACTGGGAATCAAATGTATTTCCCGGTGTGCTGGGCCGCACCTGCGACCGTCCCTGAGAACCAGCCTGCCGGCGGGTGCGGGTAGAGAAGGAGCCGGTGGCCATCTGCCGCCTCAAGCGCGTAGCCGCAGATAACAAAGGTGCCGTACGCCAGCTGATGCCGCAGGGGCCTTTTACCCCCAATGGTAAAAAAATAGCCCTGATCGGCGGCGGTCCGGCTTCGCTCACCGTTGCCCGCGACCTGGCACCCCAGGGTTAGGAGCTGCACCTCTTCGACGAGCAAATCCTGGGTGGAGGGATGATGCGCAGCCAGATACTCGCTTTTCGCCTGCCCGAGCATATGCTCCGGGAGGAGGTGGACTATATTCTGGACATGGGCATTCATACCCAGCTTCTCACTTATGTGAGCAGCCTGAAAGAAGTGCTGGAAAAAGGCTACGATGCTGTTTTTGTAGGAACTGGTGCCCCGCGGGGCCATGATTTGCCCAACCTGCCCGGGCGGCAGGAGGGAGCTTCCTATATACATGTGGGCATTGAATGGCTCGCTTCTGTAGCCTTTGAACACATCAGCTCCATTGGCAAAAAAGTAATAGTGCTGGGGGGTGGCAATACAGCCATGGACTGCTGCCGTACCTCCCGACGCCTGGGTGGCGAGCAGGTAAAGGTGGTGGTGCGCAGCCCTTTTGCCGACATGAAAGCATCACCCTGGGAATAAGAAGATGCCATGCATGAGGACATACAGATCTTCGATAACCACGTGCCCCTAAGCTTCGAAGTGAAGAAGGGTAAACTGGTGGGCATGAAGTTCGAAAAGGTAAGAGCAGTGTATGATAAGAATGGCAAACGCCAGCTGTTGCCCACCGGCGAGCCTGACGTTTTTATTGAAGCCGACGAGGTGCTGATTGCCATTGGCCAGGAGAATAGTTTTCCCTGGATTGAGCGTGATCTGGGTCTGGAATTTGATAAATGGGAGATGCCGGTGGTCGACTGGCTTACTTTTCAGTCTACCCACCCCCGGGTGTTCTTTGGCGGCGATGCAGCCTTTGGCCCCGAAAATATTATCACGGCTGTTGCTCACGGACACCATGCGGCTGTTTCCATTGATCTGTTCTGCCAGGGCAAACCTATCAAGGAGCGGCCCAACCCCTTTACCAACCTGGTGAGCCAGAAAATGGGCATCCACGAGTGGAGCTACGACAGCGATGGGATGAGTCCGTCACCGGGATCAATGACCCAAGTGGGGCCCTAATCATCCTTTATCCTAATCCTGCACAATCTGGGCGGTTTTGGATTACCCTGCCCCAGGGAAGTATCCGGGAAGCCGTATTAATCTCTCCTGGAGGCATGACTTACCCTGTGGACTTAATGCCAAATGAAGCAGTGACGGAAGTACATGCCTCTGCTCAAGCTGCAGGCCTGTACATCCTGAAGATCATGCTGCTGGATGAGGTCAGGTATTTTAAAATAATTATGGAATAGGTATGCTGGATTGGAATAGATAAAACATTTACTGTATCAATCCTCCAGTATTTTGTGGCCCTGTTTATCATCCATGATTATACTTTCTGCTGCTTCAGGCTTGAAAAGTTAGAGGTTTGTTTGTTTATTCAGGTAGCCATTGTCCTGGTTATCAAAATGTAAACCTCATGCAGCTTAAGCTCACCCGGCCCCTCTGTGTATTTGACCTGGAAACTACCGGGACCAACACCGCTAAGGATAGAATTGTAGAGATTGCACTCATCAAGATCCATCCTGATGGCAGCTGTGTGGATAAGCATAAGTACATCAACCCTCAAATGCCCATTCCTCCCGGAGCCAGTGCGGTGCATGGTATTACTGATGATAAGGTAAAGGATGCCCCTACCTTCCGGCAGATCAGCAAAGGCTTACTGAACTTTATCTCCGGCTGCGATTTCCTGGGCTATAATTGCCTCAATTTCGATGTGCCCATGCTGGTGGAGGAATTTCACCGGGTGGGGGTGCCGCATCCCTTTGCAGATGCGAATGTAGTGGATGCCTACAAGATCTTCAGAAAGCGTGAATCCCGTACCCTGGCTGCTGCTTTAATGTTCTTTTGCAACGAAGAGCTAAAAGATGCCCATACCGCCCATGCAGATACTCAGGCAACCCTGAAAGTGCTGCTGGGCCAGCTGGATCGTTACCCCGATTTATGTAAAGATGTGGAGGGGCTTTCCAGCTACTGCCAGGACGAAGATGTGGTGGACTACAACCGAAGGATCATAAAGCGGGAAGGGGAGTACCTATATAATTTTGGCAAGCACAAAGGCAAGCGTCTCCTGGATGAACCAGGTTATGCCGAATGGATGTTGAAGCAGGATTTCCCCGAAGATACCAAAGCCTCCATTCGCAAAATTATGGTGCAGGTGAAGCAGGAAGCTTAAGGATTGTTTATAGAACTTTAATAGCAGTTTTCAGACTTTCTATAGATCAACCAGAAGTCTTCCATGTTTCAGGAACGTCACTTTTCCATAGCTATATTCAAATTAATATAGCTGTGGAAAAGGTCAAATCTAAAAAGTCAAAGGTGAAATATTTGGAGGAACTGCTGAAGCTTTTACCTGAATCTTCTTTGAGAAAAAAACCTAGTGCGCCCGAAGAGATGACTTTGTTTCTGATAGAATTGAGATGAAAATTATTAGGCCAGCAAAGAAACTGGACTTCAGACGGCACATGGCCCTGCAGGCTTATCTAATTTCGTTGTGTCCAGAAATCTGGAGATAACCCATAGGGTATATTGCAAAAAACTTTAAAAATCGATTTTTATGTTTTCCATGTTCAGTTGCAAAAAGCGAGGAGGAAAATTAACGTGTTAAGATAATAGTACACCTGCCAGATTAAGTATTATTATTTTAAAAAAATATTAAAGCCTTACAGATATAATTTATTAAATTGTATATAAACTTTTTTATATATAATCTTTTATTATCTATAAAAATCCGCTCTGCCATGAAATGGATCATGATTTTTTTAATGTTATTCGGGTTGTGGTGGAATTGTAGGGCCGAAAATACACTAAATGACAGCCTAGAAGAGAATAGCCAGCCATTATTGGAGAAAGCAAATAAATTCTTTGATCAGGGGGCCTACAATAGTGCTTACATGATGTACACACAGGTTGCCAACGACTTCAAAATGAAAAAGGACGGCCTTGGATACACCATGGCTATGACAGGTAAAGCTCATGCCAGTATTGGTTTACGCAATTTCATAGAAACGAAATTTCTTCTGGATTCAGCTCTGATAATAGGGGAGAAGGAACTCGGGGAGCACACAGAACTCGCCCAAGTATATTACATTTATGGCGTATACTACAACTATGTTAAAGCTGGGGCTCAGGCATTGGAAATGCATGATAAAGCACTGCAAATGAGACGCCGGCTTTTAGGTTCCGATCATCCTAAAGTGGCAGAAAGCTACAACGGGATCGGAGAAGTATATCGTTATGTGATTGAAGACCATTTCAAAGCCGAGGAATATTTTCAGCGCTCGGCCGATATCCTCCACACGCAAAAAGACCTGGATAAAAAGATTCTGTTCCGGGCATATTACAACCTGGCTACCACTAACAGGCTCATTTATGATTATGATAAAGCCCTTTTGTACGGACTAAAATCAGTCGAAACATTAACGTCTCTGGAAGAAGTTAATACTACCTGGCTTACCACCTGCTATAATATGCTGGCTAACATCTATACCAGCAAAAAGCAGCCGCTTCAGGCTATAGAATACTATCAAAAGGCCATCGACATGAGGCTTTCTGGAGGTGCCCACCTTAATAGGGAAATTGCAAATGGATACAACAACCTTAGCCTTGCCTATATTGAAACTGAAAATTATCAGGAAGCCATCAGGAACGCAGATAAAGCATTAAACCTTCTGATGAACACAGTACCTTTTGATACGGCAAAAATAGTACACAGTCACTATATCAAAGGAAAATCCTACACCCATTCAAACCAGTTTGCGCTGGCAAGAAACAGTTATCAGAAATGCCTGCAGATTCAGCAGGGGTTTTCAGGTGATATTACGACTGGCGTATCCAACACTTACCTACACCTTAGCAGGCTAAAGAAACGAGCAAAGGAGTATGATTCAGCCCTGTATTTTATACAGGAAGCGATCCAGCTGAATTTTCAGAACGAGCCGATTGCTAGGCATGAGTACATTCCCGGATATGCAACATTGAAAGACAAACCCTTCCTGTACAGGCACCTGGATGAAAAAGGAACAATCTTAAAAGCATTGGCTATTGGCAGCAATGATCAGAAAAAGTGGACGCAGGCTTTAGACTGCTTTTTGCTTTCCATCAGCCTGATGGATGTATTCTGGGAATCACAGGAAAGTGAGCTTTCCCGGCTTTCCTTTATGAATGACAATTATCCGGTTTATGAAAATGCACTCGACTGTTCACTCCATTTATATAAGATCACATCTGATAAATCTTACCTGGAGACTGCCTTTAAACTGATGGAAAGGGGAAAATCCAGGCTACTGAGGGAAAGAGTAGTTGAAATTCAAAACTTCAATAACAGAAATATCCCTGATAGCTTGCTAATGCAGGAACGGCAATTGAAAAGCCATTTTGCCGCCTTACAAAGTACGCTGGAGACGAGCAGCCAATCCATAGGCAAAGATACTGTTCGGAACCAGCTGTTTTCAGTTGGAGAAGAGATCCGGAACTGGCAAAGAAAGATTAAAAAGGCTTATCCGGAATATACGACCATGCCCACTGCGAAAAATGAAATGACTTTAGCAGACCTTCAAAAGAAGCTGAATGCGGGGGCAGTGTTTGTGGAATACTTTTTTGGCAGCGAAGCTGTGTATATCATAAGTGCTACTTCAAAGAACCTATGCCTTATAAAGGTAGATGCTGATAGCTTGAACGAAAAAATTTCTGATTTCACAAGTTTGCTTTCAAAAGGTATACAGGGGAGAACGCTTGAAGAAGACTACAGGAATTATACCCATCTGGCCTATAAACTGTACAGGCAGCTCCTCTATCCGCCTTTGGTTGCAGCTGGTTATGATGAGAAGCAAACAGCAGGGGATGCCTTATTAATCGTGCCTGATGGAAATCTGAATTACCTGCCCTTTCATGCCTTAATCAGATCTAAACCCTCTAATCAGCAACAGGTAGATTACAAGAGCCTCGATTATACGGCTCTTCATTATGCCGTTTCCTATGCATACGATGCTGATGCTCATTTTGCTCCTCCTTATAAAGAACGAAAGGGGCACCCGGGCCTGCTTGCTTTTGGTTGGTCAGACGGAACAGGTAATAACAGCAAAGCAGATGAACTTCCCGGCACTTATGAAGAATTGAATTCCATTGCCCGCATCATGCCCGGAACCTTCTTCAGGGGAGAAATGGCAAAAAAGAAGGCTTTTATGGAGCAAGCCTCTGATTATAATATTCTTCATTTGGCAATTCATGGAGGTGCGGATGAAAAGAATATTCACAAAAGCTACTTACAATTCTCTGATGAAAAACTGTTTCATCATGAAATGTATCAGCTCAACATTAAAGCTAATCTTACGGTATTAAGTGCCTGTGAAACAGGTAGTGGAAAGTTCTTTAGCTCTGAAGGTGTCTACAGCATGGCGCATGGATTTGCTTATGCAGGCGCAAAAAGTATTCTGATGACCCTTTGGGAGGTAAACGACCAGTCTACAGCTGCCCTGATCCAGAAATTTTACCAGAATCTGGATAACAACGATCCGCTTCATAAAGCATTAAAAAATGCTCAGGTGGATTACTTGAAGGACGCAGATGAATATGCCGCCCATCCTGCCTATTGGGCAGGCTTTGTACTATGGGGGAATCATCTGGCCATTCAACAAAACAACCACCCGAGCATGATGGTATTTGTGGTGGGAAGTGCAGGGATTCTTGCCATTTGTCTTCTTCTGCTAAGAAGAATGAGAAGCAAAAGAACACACCTCCCTTCACAAGCGTGAAAAAGTAGACTATTTACTTTTTACACCCACAAAAGAAGATTTTATAAATTACATAAACAGACATGGCTGCCGCCATAGTAGCTGTGGAATAAGCAGTCATCCTGACAGATCTCATCAGGATTTGAGAATCCTTTAAATCATCTGCGACATTTTCGGTAGGCATAGTTGTAGGGGTTTGGTTATGTTAAAAAAAATAAAAATTAATCAATCTCCTGGAGTACATTTCTGGCCTTTTCAGCATAACTGCCTGATGAGGCAGCAAGCTTTTCCAGTGTTAGCTGAGCAATTTCCATATCATTACTTTTTAGCTGCGCCATGGCCTTGTACCAAAGTGCCTGATCATCGACCGAGCTGCCTTCTTCAATAGCGGAAAAGGCCTTTACTGCAGCAGCGGTAGAGTCAATCGCTAAGTAACTATTGCCCAGGTACAGCAGTATCACATCTTTGGGCATTTCATTGCTATCTGGCTTCTCCATCATCAACTGGAAGTATTTCACAGCTTCCTGATACCTCCCACTGCCGTAAGCCCCGAAAGCCTCGTTACTAAGAGAAGATGTTTCCTCATCATCTCCACTTCTGGCAGTAGATTCGAATATGTTAGGATATGGATTATAATACTGGCTGTAGAGTTCTGGTCCGCTCGGTGCCTGGAGAAAGAGTATGGCGATCACACTGCCAATAAGAATAAAAGCAATGGCGGCAGCAATTGACCAGTAGCCGAAGCTTCTGCTTTTTGCAGATGGCGTATGATTCTTGTGTTTGATGGTGCTTTCCAAGGCCTTGAGCTTATCAAGTTGCTGCTGCCTGGAGTAACGCTTAATACCCTGAATGATCAAGTTCATTTCCCTGAAGAGTGCTTCAAACTCCACATCTTTCTTCATCCTTACCTCTACAGCTGCTTTTTCAGCAGGAGAAAGCTTGTTGTTCAGGTAATTCCTGATGTGTTCTATATCTTTTGCCTCATCAGTCATGGCTTTAAACCCGTATTTTCTTTAAACATTTTTCGTAACCTGCTCAAACACTTGAACTTTAAATTCTTAACCGTAGCAGCATTTTTATACTTCTGCGACAGGGCTATTTCTTCCATACTAAGATTTTGATAATAGTAAAGTTGCAGTATCTCTTTACACTTATCTCCAAGCCTGTCCAGACAAGCCATTACGGTATCAATATTCTGCTCTCTTTGATCATGGTGATCAGCTGCTTCCGCAGTATCCTCTTCCTGGTTGAAATTCCAGTCGTGTATGAATTTCAGATTATGCCGGCTGCGCTCTAAAAATTTGTTTTTCCCAATAGCAAAAAGGTACGTTTTAATACTGCTGTTTAATTCCTGCAGCTTTCCTGATAGTATGTTCTCGTACAGGATCACCACAGATACCTGGTATATTTCTACCGCCTCTTCTTCTGAACAGACATAGGTCTTTCGCATCCAGGTTACAAACTCTTCCCTAAATTCTTCATACACCGTTTCTATTTTAGTATATAAATCCCTTTTTACATTTTCAGCATACAAATCTTCAATCATCTGTTAATACCATTTATGTATTTGATAAAGGGAGGTAACCCTGTGTTTTCAATTTTCTTTTCAAAAAGAGAAACGATTTCTACAGTCTTTGAAAAGTGATACCTGGTAGCTGAACCAGCTATTTAGCGGGTCCCATATAACATATTATTTTTTATGCACATTTTATAAATATTTGGCGATATATAAAGCAATATTTCAAAATTCTGCCACAATTCAAAAGGGTAGCAGGCATAGTTTTACAACATAAAAAGGGAAATCAGTAAAAATACATTTCAATTCCACTGCTGCGGGCACTTTCAAGTAAGTGCTTGTTTTTCTTTTACTTGCCTGAAAAAAGGGGATTATTGACAAAGCCGTAGAAGCAACGAGTCAGTAAGTGTATGTATATACCAATTAGGGTAGCGGATATGGAAAGGATTTAATTCACAGCTCCCACTTTGCCCTTGGTCAAAAGGATCCAGGAATGTTCCAAATCAATAATTTGGCTAAGTATAATTCCAGGCCCTTCATGCGGAATGTAAATAGCTTGTATAGGTATGTTCTTTGCTCTAGGGGGATCTCTTCTCTAAAGAAGAAGGCTATTTATGTTTATCAAACTGCTCTCAATCATTATGACTGGAAAAATTTTAGAAAAAATAATTTTTTAGAGGGTTACCTATACCTCCCCCTTTCATAAAGCTGAAAACAAACATTAGCTTCATGAAAAATCAATACACATTTTTATGGGCGATCTTATGCAGCAGGTGCTTTAGCCTCCGTTTCTCAGGCCCAGGGTTCAACAGATGCCGGATATGCTGTTTGACCATTTTTCTACTGCTCATTTATAATTCACTACCTGCCCAGAACTTCAGTGGATTACAGAACAAGCAACTAAGCAAGATTCAGCAACTGAACACCTATGTAGGCACCGCTGGCCTGGAGGGTAAAATTGAAAAAGTGGTAGTCACCGGCGATTGGGAAAACAAAGCCGCTTTGCAGATCTTTTATACCGGTTATGAAAATGCCTTTATACAGCTAAGGGTATTGGAGGCTAATAAGGAAGAGTTAAAAGAGGTAAATAAACTCACATTTGATTTAAGTGAAACTGAAAGTCCTCTGCAGCTGGAGCTCTTGTTAAGCGAAAGCATGCCCGAAACGGCCCGGAAGGAATCTTATTTTTTAGAGATTAAACTGTCCAAAACAAGAAGCTCCTTTACAGGTATCTTTTACTTTTTTGAATTCAATAAGGAGTGGAAGAAATACATTAATCCTGAAAATATGGTTGTGGAGGTAAAGCCCCGACCAATAGGTACTGCCGCTTCACTCAAAGAAGAAGAAAAGGTGATTATACCTCCCCGGGTTATCTATCCGGCGATCATGCAGCAGGTAACGCTACAGCCAAATGCCACACAAGTTAATTCCGGGAATAGTGGAAACAGATCCATACGTGTTACTCCTCCACCATCAAACAGTGTAAACAGATCTGTACGTGTTGCTCCTCCACCGTCCAATAGTGGAAACAGGCGCGCAGCCACCGTTACTACCAGAAGAGAAGTGCCAACCCTGGATGGTACCTGGATCAATAAGGACCCCAATACCCGGAGCATCACCAAAGTTATCATCTCTAATCAGGGAAGAACCATCAGGGTGTTTGGTAAATGTTCTCCAAAAGACTGTGACTGGGGGGAAAAGCCGGTATCTGTTGTGGTGGCCGGCAGCAAATACAGGGCGGTGTACGACCAGGGTTCTGCCACCTCCAATCTGAATCTCACACTGGCGCAAAACAGCCTGAGCATACAGAACAACAGAACCTACAAGGATAATAGAGCACCACTGAATGAAACACACACTTTTCAGAAAAATGCTTCCCCCGTACTGGTGGCAATGCCGATTCATCAAGTGAGGCATACTGGATTTAATCTGGCGCTGGATAAAAAGGAGATTGATAAAGGTGCTCAGGGACCTTCCAACATGGGGATTTCTTTATGGGAGGAGCTACGGGCAGATGTTGATTTTAGTTACCCAACTGAAATAACGAATGTGCAGCTTAACATCTTTCCGGACAAAAATCCTGCATCTGGTGTGTATTATTATGTTCCTGCACAGTATAATTTAGGCTGGAATGAAGATAATGGCTTTAAATTCAGGATGCTATATGGCACCGCCACCGGGAGTGAGGCAGGAAATGTCCGCATGGCTGCAACACTTTCTCCTGATATCAGCAGTAAAGAAATTGAGTTTATCAAGGAATTGCTGGTGGCCTACCTTTCACACGATCCTTCCCAAAAACTTCAAACCCTAAGGTTACTTCCGCTGGAGGAAACGCCCCAGATCTCCTTTCCGGCAGCCCTGCACAGCCAGTATGAGATCCCGGCCGATAAAGTTTCTGTTAACATAACCTCCAGTATTCAGGATCCAATTGATGTATCCTGGGTGAGTAATCCACTGATAAAGGAACAAATGCAGGTAGCATTACTGGAAAATGTAGGTATACAGGGCATTATGACACTTAATCCGCAAAGTGAAGATATACCCAATCAGCTGATACCTGTAAATATCAAACTGGGAGATCCCTATACGCTTGGCCGGTTTAACCTCAGGCCAAACGACTGGAGGAAAGAAAAATGGCAAAATAAAACACCTTATCCCTTAAAGCTGAAGCGCCTCCATATGCTCTTGATTGAGAAAGAAGGGAACCGGGCAACTCCTTTCATATATTCCTGGGACCTGGATGGCACCGAAGTACCACCAAAAGCCAGCGTTCAGTTCGATGATGACCTAGTTCCGCAGTGGCTGGATAAAACCGATAAAGCCAAGCGAATCTGGATAGAGTATGCAGTTGTAAACTGTGAAGACTGCAATAATGGAGTTATTCAGAGTATTACTGGCGGCACTACCGGGAGCGATGTGAAAAACATCACCTTTGAAAACTTTGATGTACTGCAGAAAACAGGGGCACGCTTTCTACAGATTCAGGTGCGCTCACTACAGGGAGACCCTAAAGGTAAAAAGTTAGTAGAGTTTCCTGCCCTGCGCATTGGTGAGGATCAAAAAGGCTTTACAACGGGTCCCCTTTATGTTCCACAGGGCCAGCTGGCAGATTTTGAATACCTGCTAACCCTCATTATGCCGGATGGACAGGCAGTAAGGGCAGACCGCTGGATGAAAAGTCCTGACCTGGAATTGTACCTGGGAGATTATGTACTGGAACAGGTATTTGATAACCTTCCGGGAACTATTACCGAGAATGATGCAGACCCCACAGATCCTGATGATCAATAATTCCTGATCCCTTATGAAGAAGCTTATTTACACCGGCAGCTTGCTATCTGCCCTGCTAGCCTTTTGCCTTTACTTTCCGCTATATGGGCAGCCAACAGCCTTCAATAAAATTAATCTACAGGAGGCGAGTTTTTATCCGGATGCCCGCCAGCCCCAGCTGTTCTACTATGCGCCACAGGGCCTGCAGCTGGTAAAGGATGCGGCAGGAAAGCCAGACCTAAGCTTACTTTTAATGAGGTACCAGGGAACCCGCTTAAGCGGCAATCAGGGAAAGGCTTTTTTCAGAAACCTACTCACCCTTAATGTGGTACAGATGAAACCTACTGCCGCTAAAGTAAGTGAATGGAAGGAAGCGCTGACTGCCCATACAGGAAAAAGCAGGATTGTGCTTAGACCCCTACCCATTCAAAACCTTCAGGCAGTAGTAATATTTGTACCGGCAGCAGAAACCTCTGCACTGGCGGATACAAGCAGCCTGCTCTTTGAAAATGGCTTCTTTGACAATAGCGGGTTAAACGGGGAAGCTAGTGGTGAAGTATGGCAGGAACGGAAATTTGTGCTTTCCCTTGATGACCACAGTGCCCAGATACTATGGGAGGCCTTACACCAGCAGAAAACTATTTTAAGCCTTGGTTATGTGTTTGCTGCAAAGCTTATCCAGGAAGACCGCTCTGTCTCTTTCAGTCTGAAAGGAAGCCCGGAAATGGTTTCGGCCCTAAGAAAAAAGCTGGAAGAGCAAACACAACCTGCAGGAGCAGATTCCCTGCAGCTCGTTCCTGTTCTTTCCGATGCATTTGAGGTGCTTATCGACACCAATGAATGGCCAGACCTGCTCAAGAAGGTCGATATCAATGAACGAATGCCGCCTGGTTACGCCCTCTTAGAAACCTACTGCTTCGATTTTGCCCATGAAACAAGGCAGGATATTCTGGTAAAGCGCCTGGAAATAAAGGCTGCCGGCGTAGGAGGGAAAGAGGTAGAGCAGTCGGTTACCTTTTCCTCCTCCAAACCTGAAAACTATGCGGCCCGCGTCTTTTTCCCTAACGCTGTACGCATGGACAAGCCCTACAAATACAGAATAGTAGAAATCAGCTTGGAAGGCAAAGTGAGCAGAACAGAGTGGCTGGAAAACGAAGACTGGTACAGCACACTGGATATTAGCTCTCCCGCAACGGTAATTCAATCGGAAGAAACAGACTACTAACCTTCAAAGACATGAAAATCAAATTAATACTCATATGCCTGGCAGGACTAATGGTCATTACATTTTCTGCTCTGGCAATTGTAAAATACCCGGAAGGAAGCCGGACAGTTGCGGGAGTACAGCTCCTGCAGGATCGGGATAACCCACTCACCTACTACTATATTCCACAGTTTCCCCGCCTGGCTACAAAGCCGGATGGCACTTTCGAGTTCATGTGCATCAAATATGTTGGAAAGGGAGGAGAAGAGAGTAATGGGGGCCTTTTTCATGCCCTTGTAGAATTTATCCTGCCCGCCAGTATGGTAGACAGTATCCAGGGCCTGCTGCAAAAAGAGGTGCCGGGTGCACTCATAGCCGGGCCAGTGCCACTGCAACATGATGTTGATGGAAAGCAGGAGGGATCGGTCAGCTTCAAAGTCATCTCCTCCATCTTTAACAACAGCGATGGCAAAAATCCATTCTCATCTCAGGTGCTTACTTCAGGCTTTGCTCCGCTAACACCTGGTTCTAAATCTGCAATTGCTGCCAGGCTGAATCAGGCAGGAGCCACATTGCTCTGGGAATCTATGAATGGAAGTACCTCTGATGTTTCGGTAGCCCTGCAGGGGTATTATGTGGCAGCGGTTAGTGCTTATAATGCCGTGGTAACAGCAGAAATGGAAACGGTTTACGAGCATTTCAGCCGGCTTTATAATGATCAGGAGGGCTTTACCAAAACCCAGCTTAGAAAGGTAAGCGATGAGTTGGTACAGAATCAGGTACTAAAGATCGATGTTTATGATCCTTCTGCAGGCATGGGAGTAGATGCCAAGTCGATGGAGAAGATTCTGGACCTGGTAACCGATAAGCTGATTGAGCTCATGTTTGATGCACAGGCTGGCTGGGCCAAAGCACCGGATCGGGAGGTAGCCGTAGAAAACGATCAGATCAAAGGCAGGCAGGAACGGGGCTGGTTCTCAACTGTGTTTGGCGGCACCGAAGATGTTCCATATTACACCGATCATCAGTTTGTGATCAAGGATCGTAAAGATGTTCGTACGAACACCTTTTACCTGAACCTAAGCAAAGCCACCAGTATGAAGGTGCCCGTATACACCTCAGGTAATCTGGGTGGCCTGTATAAGGCCCTGGGTAATAATGAAAAGTATTTCAGGATCGTGAGTCTCGATGATCCTGACTTTCAGCAACGCGAAGTGCACTTTCAGGTAGATGGTAAATATGCTCAGTCCTTTGGCCAGATCCTCAATTTTGTATCGGTAAGCTTCCGCAAAAAGTATGGCAATTCCCAAAGCGATATAACCAACGATATCCATTTCGATGCCAAAGACCTGGCGGAAGGAATTAGCCTCAAAAGCATTAAGTACCCTCGCCTGGGAGCTGGCAATTCAGACTGGCTTGATTATGAGTACCAGATCCGCTGGAGCTTTAAAGGAAATCAGCAGATCGTTTCCCAGCCTGCAGCTGCCGATGGGTGGACGAAAAATAAGTCTCCGGTAGTGTCACTCATTCCTCCATTCGTGAAAAGAGACCTGGAGATTGATGCCGACCGGAAAAGCATGTTGGATTCAGGTATTCACTCGGCAGTAGTAAAGCTTTATGTGGTACTTTCCGGCAAACCGCAGGTTCAAAAGACCATTACCCTGCGGAATAACGATCCCGAAAATTCCAATAAGCTTTCGGTGTATCACGACAAAGGTGAACCTATTGCATACCAGCTTGTCTGGTACAGCCCTGGAGGAAAATGGGTAACCCCCTTAACTGAATTAAAGGAAGATTATTTTTTTCTTTCCCCTCCCGATAAAACAGTCTTCGCAAAAGATTAATAGAACGGTTATGAAAAAGATATTATACCTGTTGGTGGCAGGAATTCTGCTGGCCCATTTTTCATCCGGACAAAGTTTGCTGATCGATCGCGGAATCCGTGTAGAAGGCCTGTGGTGCTTTCCCCTATACCAGGATACCCTTAATTATGTGTACCTGCCTTCCAGTGCCCGACTGGCTGTAAACGAAGATTCTCTGCCTAATTTTTCTTTTATCCGTTATGTGCAGGAAAGAGCCGTGGCAGAAGCTTCTTCCAGCTCCATAACAAAAGCAGAGGGCGGGGGAATACTACACTTCCTCGTGTTATATGACACCCCTGAAGACCAGATAAAAAGCGCAGAAAGAAAACTACAGAAACAGCTGAACAATGAGGCTGTAAGAATCCGGGGGCCTGTTGTTTTCGATAAAGGAAGATACGCTCTGATTTCCTCTATACTCAACCCGGCTGGGGGCAGCCCTGAAAAAAAGATACTTGCAACGGGAGAAGCACCTGTACTGGAGAATAGTAAAATAGCACTTTCTTTTGAGCTGGAGCCCGAGGAATCAAAACTGCTCCTGGAGAGCTTTAAAATGGCTAACCCGGATCTGTCGCTGGTATTCGACCTAAGCTTTTCCGGCCTTTCCGACAGCCACAATGCCCTGCTGGAAGTAGACTGGTCGGAAGTACAGAACAGCCAGCATTTCGGAGCAGGAGGCAGCATTTATTTCGTAAGTGCAGAGGTGGAGCTGGGGCTGGATGAGCTCATGAAGAATAACGCCATCAAGCTCACCACAGTAGGCAGTCACCAGCCAATGGAAAGCTTATTGAACCATGTATATGATAAGCTGGTGTCGGTTTTATTCGATCCCGTAGAACCCGATGCAATACCGGAAGCAGCCAGGGGGGGACTGATGGATGCTATTACTTCGCTTATCGGGAGCAGTGGAAGCTTATCGAGCGGCAATACTACTGGCTTTGGCGCTCATATGGCCTACCGCCTGAAGCACATGAAAACGGAAGGAAAAAGCGAACTTGTGTTCAAAGGGCGGTCAACAGTTTTCAGGCATCACTACATCACCTTTAACATTGGCGATTTACATGCCCGCCATGGCCATAACCAATCTCTTTTCCGGGATGTGGACCTATCAGACCCGGCCTTTCAGCAGCGCGATGTATATGTAGGAATTGATGGTTCACTGGAAAAGGAGTTCCATCAGATGCTGAACAGCGTAACGGTTACTATCCGGAAGCAACATGAGAATGGTGAGCTCACCCTGAAGAACATCGTGCTCAATAAAGAGGTGCTGAAAGACTTCGACGGTCTGCTAAGCTTTTCCTACCTCAACCGGGCCGATCATGACCGCATCAACTGGCTATCGTACGAATACCAGTCTACCTGGCAGTTTCAGGGAGGAGGGAGCTATGCTACGGATTGGGTACGGCAGGATGCCGCCATGATCAATTTATTCACACCATTTCAGCGAAAAAACATCTCACTGGAGGGTAACCTTGAAAAGCTGGCAGAAGAAGGCATACGGGCCGTCTCGGTACAAATTAGCTATCCTTTTTTCGACCAGGTAAAGCAGCACAGGCTCACACTCCGGCCGGAGCTTGCATCGGAAGAAAAGAGCTTCCAGATCACTCTTCCGAATCAGCAGGAAGAGGTTGACTACACCGTCACCTGGTTCCGCCGCCAGCAGGAGCCTCTTACCAGCCTGGGTAAGGATAAATATGGTGTCATCTTCATTGATGAACTACCTGAATCAAATGAATAAGGCTATGAAAATCTTTTGCACATCCCTGATAGGTTTCATCATTCTTTCTGCCTTGCAGGCGGCGGCCTGCGACAAGGTGCGCCTGAAACTTCCTGAAAACGTGGAAGTGGAGCTATACCGCGGATCAACCAACGCAGAGGGCTATGTAGCCTATTATTACCTGCCATTCGGCTTACGGATTGCTGAACAGGGCGGTAAGGCTGAATTCCTGTATCAGCCCTATGATGACGGTAACAGCACGGGCGGAGCCATTATACACATGCTCCTGAGCTGGGGACCAACCGCAAAGCAGGAACTGCAAATAATGGAAGGTCTGGCAAGCCTGGGCGATAGCCTGGTTCATTTAAAAGGGGCTGTTACATTAGATTTTGCAGGAACAGAAGCGCTTGTTATTGAATCAGCTCTTTTTAACCGCGCATTAAGCGCCCCGCCCGGACGTTTAGGCATGCCGGGAGCGAAAACAGCCTTTGCATTTCATTTTAAGGGAGCGGATGCCCTGGCTCTGAAAAAGCTGCTGAATAACCCGGCCCAGCTACAGCGGGTGGTATTCCGATGGCAGGGAAAATTCAAAGAGACCTACTGCCCAACATCTACTCGCACCCCTGTTTGGCAGGAATGGGTATTGGAAGAAAACCTGAAGAACATGCTAAAAAATATATACTAACCGTTAGCGGCGGATTCTCTGAATGCTGAACTGAAGAGAGTACAAATCCTGAAGATTCACAAAATCTAAAAAAACACCATTATGAAAAGTTTTTTCAATTCATATGCCCTCAAGCGGCTGATGTTTATAACGGCTTGTTGGTTGCTGATGCATCCTGGATCAGGCCAGATCCTGGATAATGAAAACAAGATCTCCGTTGAATTGTCTGATGGCACCCGCGTAACCTTATATGGAGCGGCCAAGCCCCTTTCAGACGAAAAGTCAGTGGATTTCTACTACCTGCCTACCAACCTGAAGCTGGCAAAGAAAGCAGATGGAACACCGCAGTTCCTGTTTCTGAAATACACCAGCGAGGAGAGGAGCGATAACAAAGGAATTAGTGGAGGCATTTTACACATGCTGATGGAGTATGGCCTCGACAAAGAACAGGAGAAGGAACTGTCTCGTCTGCTCGACAGAAAACAGAAGGGAGCCCAGCTAAAAGGAATGGCACAGGTAAAGCCCGATGGAGATCATTCTGTACAGGTGATATCTGCGACGTTATCGAATACGAACATGACCCGTAAGCTTGTGTTTTCTGGTAAAGCACCCAGCTTACCCGGAAATAAAATAGCCCTGGCTGCCGATCTGGATGAAAAGGGGGCACAGTTGCTGGCCGCTACTTTCGAAAAAACTGGTTCAATTTCTGATTTATCCATCACACTTGCTTTCCAGTATTCAACCCTTTTCCCTGCAGCACGGGGATACATATTAGAAGACTACAGCAAGCTCGACAGCCTGAACCTGGTAGATTCTGCTTCTTACACCCACTCCAAAAAAGAGGAAAAGGACTATGGAGAAAAAGCCATCAATGGTATTGTGGGCGGCCTGGTAGGAGGGCCCATTGGGGCTGCCATCGGATGGTTTGGATCAGGCAATAAAGAAGAAAATCACTTTACCTACGATGAAGCGCATCAGCTCTATTCCTTTCTGGAAGAGAACGAAGTAATACAGATGCATTTTGAGGAAAACCTGAATGATGAGCGGGTGGCCAAGATCCGCGATACCTACTTTCAGTACTTCCTGAACAGTTTTACCGAGAGAAGCGCAGCTGCACCCCCTGCCAAACCAGGCAGAAAGGAAATTGCCGATATCCCGGATATCAAACATGGCAACTCCTACAAGTTTACCCGCCATTTCGTAGAGTCAATCCTGGAAAAGCGCAAAAGGGTTTTTAACCTGAATTATAAAACAGCAGTTACCAACTCTTTCCAGCTTACCGAAAACCTTTCCTCCTGGTACAATGGTGTAAAGGACAACCCTGCCTGTGTGGGTGTAATCAACCTGAACGATCCCTTCTTTACGCACCGCGATATTCAGCTGGTGCTGGACCTGGACGCAGAGGATATGTTCGGAAAGGAGCTGAATCTGGTAACTGTAAGCCTCCGTAAAAAACGCGATCTGGAAAGCACAAACGATTTTTACCAGCAGATCACCTTTGATAAGAAGTTTTTTGAAGAAAAAGGCAATCGCGCCACCATTACCTATTCAAGGGCAGAAGATGAAAACCCCGAAGCATTTGAATACCAGGTACAGTGGAGCCTGCGGGGTGGCAACATTTACCCGCAACAGGACAGCAGCTGGATAAAAGGAAGCTGGCAGGGTATTACACTCTATCCGCCCGTACGCCCTGAAGAAATTCATTTTGAAGCTGACCTGGAAGAGCTTAAAAGTCTGGATATCCGGAATGCTACCCTGCAGTTGCGCTACAAAAAGTTCGACCGGGAGGTTGAGACTAACTTTAACATAAGCCTTTCCGGAGATCAGCCAGGGGTAAAAAAGACCATTTACCTGGATAAGGATACCGAGGGTTACGTTTACCGCCTTGTTTTTACCCATAAGCATAAAGGAGTAATGGCGATGCCCTGGCAGCCAAGAATCAATACCAATTACCTGTTTGCCGTGGTGCCCGAAGAACTAAGAAAAGGAGATGAATCCTTTATTGAAAAAGCCATAGAGGCAGGGAGAACCATTGTAAGTGCTTCCGGTAACGGTGAGGTAAAGGAGGAAGCCAGGGTATTGGACCGATTCAAAGACATCGTGATGAACGAATAACCCATTTTTCTGCCATACGCAAATAATCACTTTTAACGAATATCACATGAAGACACCAATTTTTAAGATGCTTTACGGGCTTCTGCTCTGTAGTAGCCTGATGTTTGCCCGCACTGCCTGCGCACAGGTTTTATCGCAGGATCACAAAATAGAACTTAGCCTGAATGATGGCCTGAACATCGTTTTGTTCGGTGATATGGAAGGTAAGAACTATTACTATTTGCCTTCTGCCAAGAACCTGCGCCTGGGTAAAAAGGAAGATGGCACTCCGGAATTTTTGTTCCTGAAATTCACCACCGAAGAAAGAGAAGATCAGGGGGGTGTACAGGGTGCTATTTTACATTGTCTTTTTGAATGGAGCCTTAGCCCTGCACAGCTGGCAGAGCTGGACGAAAAGGTAAAGGAGAAAACAAATGGGCAGGGTAAACTGGCAGGACCAGTCGACCTGATTCCTGCCGAAGGAGAGTCTTTCAGGGTAATATCTGCCACCTTGCTCGATAAAACCTTAAGCCCCACCTTTATTACCTCCGGAAAGGCACCTGCTTCTCCTTCGGGCAAAGCGGTAGTAGCCTCGCGGCTTAACCAGCACGGTGCCCAGCTACTGGCGGCTACCTTCGAGAAGTCCAGATCTATCACCGATATATCGCTGCAATTAAACTATCAGTACACCACCCTGGTAAAGGCTGCAAAAGGAAAGTTAACCTATCGATGGAGCCAGCTGCAGACTCAGGGAGAAAAAATGGCCTATGATTATATCAGAAAAGAACTGGATGGCCAGCCCGAGCAATTTCAAAGAGCCATGGATGAGTTCAATGCCAACAAAGGTAAACAGCAGAATGCCTGTGGAATCGGCAGCGCCATGGGTGGTTTGTTTGTTGCCGGGCAGGCTGTAGACAGGGCCATAGGCAATACCAGCGGAAGTGGCTCATCAGGCGGTACTTATGAATACCACATTGGAGAAAGCCGTGTACACAGCATCTATGATTTTTTAACAGAAAATGAAGTAGTAAAGCTGGAATGGGAAGAGCAGCTGTCGGATGAGCGGCTTGATATTATGCGGCAGGCCTTCTTTGACTATTTTTTGAATGCCTTTACCGAACAACGCTTCCCGGAGCCCATCAGCAACGAACGCCTGGCTGTTGATGTGCCCGAAAACACCCTGAAAAACCAGGCAGAAAGTTCTTACTCCTTTATTGGCTGCTCCAAGCTTACCTCCAACAAAACAATAGACCGGACCATTATTCTGGATAATATCTATCTGCCCGTTAAACGTGAGTTTCAACTCGTATCCAACCTGGCCAGCACCTACGATATGGTGAAAAGCAATCCCAAATGTGTGTCTTCCATCAATCTGAACGATCCGTTTTTCAAGCATCGGGATATTCATTTTATCGTGGATGTAGATGCCAAAGAAATGTATGAGCAGGAGATCAATTATGTGACGGTGAATGTTCGCAAAAAGCGTTCATCTGGCAATGATTTCCAGGATGCCATCACCATCAATAAGCAGTTTCTCCAAAGTAACGGTCCTATGGCTTCCCTTACTTATGCCCGTGGCGAAGATCGGAATCCAGACCAGTATGAGTACAAAGCGCAATGGAGTACACGCGGCGGCAAGCTCTATCCGGATAATCCCACCTGGATAAAAGGCGACTGGGAAGGCGTAACCCTGGCACCTCCTGTTAAAGCCAGAAGAATAGAATTTGAGGCAGACCTGAACGAACTAAAGGAAATGGGAATTACCAGGGCCACCCTGCAGATGAGGTACTTCAAATATGGTGAAGAGGTGGAAACAAATATTCCCATCACCGTTTCAAAGGGCCAGCCCCTCATTGAGCAGCTCATTTTTACTGATCAATCTACCCGTGGCTATGCCTATCGGATGGTTTTCACACACAAAGATAAAGGAAAGCTTGCCCTGCCCTGGGACAGTAAGGTCAATGATGATTATGTATATGCCAGCGTACCCTCCGAGCTTACCAACTTTGAGTCTCTATTATTCAATGAGGCCAAAGAAGCCGGGAAGGAAATTCTGGATGTAACCAAAGAAAGAATACTGGATAAGTACAAAGAAATTATAGGAGGAGGATCACAATGAAACGGTATACAACAAAATGGATGATGGCTGGCTTTGTGCTTTGTCTTTGCTTTAGCCTTTCCTATCTAGAACTTAAGGCGCAGCAGCTAAACCTGGATAATGTGGTGAAAGCAGGGGAGCTAACCTTGTTTCAGGAAGTGCAAAACGAGAATGCCTATTATTACCTCACGGATAAGCCAAAACTGGCTAAAGATGAAAACGGGAAACCAAAGTTCTCTTTTTTGAGGTATGTGAAGAACGTTCGCTCCGGGGCCGAGGAGGCTGAATTACGCGAAGGAGAAGGGGGAGGTATTGTGCATGCAGTAGTGGAGTTATCTGTAAGTGAAGATCAGCTACAGGAGGCACGACAAGCTTTGAAAAGGATTGATCCAAACGCAGTCATCAAGGGACCTGTTGTGTATAGAAGCGGCACCATTGCCCTCATTTCTTCCTTTGCTAACGCTGATGGTGATCTTACGAAGCAGGTAATAGGCCTGGGGAAAGCCCCCATCATCGATGGGCAGCAGGCTGCTATATCGGTGCAACTGACGAAAAAAGGAGCAGAAATCTTGTGGGAATCCTTTAAAACATCCACCCCTGACATGAGCATTTCCTTTGAGATGAACATCGACGGGTACCGTTCTCCTAAAAGAGCCCTGATAGAGGCTGATTTTGAGCAGGTGTATGAGCATAAGAACTTCCAGGCAGCTGTTGCAGCGCCTATACTGGCTGCAGAAATAAAAGCCACCTTTGATGATCTGGTAAAAAAGGGAGCGATAAAAGTAACGCAGGTAGGTGAAGATCAAAACCTGGAGAAGATCATGGAAACAGCCTATAACAAGCTGCTGGAAATGATGTTTCAGCCAGCGGGAGGTACAGGAACACCCAGCCTTGGCGCTCTGGGAAGCCTTACAGGAGGTAACAGCCCAAGCCTGCTGGATAGGGCTACTACAATGCTGAATACCTCCAGAGCAGAAGCCCGTACAGAAAATGACCGGATCAGGCGAGAAAATACAGCAGAAAGGGCGAGGGCAGAGGCTGAAAGACGTTCTGCTCAAAACCAGCCAACTAATGAAAATCCCCCTGCTGAAGGTACAGCTCCAGCTGCCGATTCTGATTCTACAGGAGGAGCTGTAAGACCAGACACCCGCTACCATGCCCGTAGACCATCAGCCCCCAGTGATGACATTCGTTCATTTTCACCTACAGAAAGGGCTACTGCTGAACCCACTCTACAGGAAGAAGTTTCTGTTCCTTCTTTAGCAATTACTGCCTCCTATGAAATGAAGAGAATCAGGCAGCACGGAATATTTACCATTGATTTAAACAAGTACACTTCCGACAATTTATCCATGCGTTTCGATGGAAACTTTGGTGAGCTCAAATGTACCTCCTGTTTTCATCAGGTAAACCTGGATGACGAGCTGTACAAACAACGGGAACTGCTGGCTATGATTGATGGGGCCAATGCTACAGACTTTGGCAGCTTTATCAACTTTGCTACTGTGTCTTTACGCAAAAAGCACCAAAATGGTGATTACACCTATGATGAGGTAAGGGTTGACCGGAACAACTTCAACAAAGAAGGGAATATCTTCAAGATGTTGTATGGCTGGAAAGGCGATTCTGACCGCAGCAAATGGATGGAATACGAAACGAAAACCAGCTGGAGCTTTTTTGGCGGCCATTCTACAAACGGAGAGTGGACCAGGGCAGATGTAAATGCGATAACACTCTCACCGCCTTATCTAAGCAAAAACATTCATGTTGAAGCAGATCCGGATATTATTAATGAGAAAGGGGTGAGGGCCATTGACCTGAAAATATATTACAAGATTGGTGATCATGAACAGACAAAGTCTGTAACCCTCATTCCTAAACGATCTGAATTTTCTAAACAGGTTTCTATCATTCAACCCAAAGATGCTACTGATTTTGAGTATGAATTTGAGTGGACACTTGCAGGAAACAAAAAGGTTTCATCGAAACGCATGGCTACTAACAGCGCCATCATTTTTGTAGACGATATACCAGAAAATAATTAACTCATGAAAAAGCATATTTTACACCTACTAATAGTCTGTTATATAGGGGCACTTTTTCCACTAGCAGCATGGTCACAAAGCAGCGACCGAGCCATTTTAAAAGACAAGTTATACTTTTACTATGTGCCGCAGCCAAATGATGCTTCTGCAGGTAAAGTAATTCTGAATAACGAGCAGATTTTTAACGGAAACGAAACAGGCTCCTTCTGGACGAATCCAAACATGGCAGAGAGCCAGGCGCTGGTTCGGGGTTTGCTTCGGGATCAATCCGGTGGAGGAGAACCCTTACTGCAGGAATACGCCTCGCAGATTGTTCAGATCGTGAATAAGCCGGTTTTAGTATATCTCTATGATGATATGACACCCTTGAATCAAACTGCCAAAAACAAATGGAAAATGTGTCCTGACGATACTGAAAGTCCAATTTTTCGTGCATGGCCCTGTGCCAACAATCAAACCATAGTGGATGACGCAGTGATAGAACTGGAGAGGTGCCTGGGAAATACTCCCCCTGCCCGCTTAGATGGTAAAATGGCTGGATACATGCACATGGGAGCCTATCATATGCGCAGACACGGAATTGGATGGACTAAAGGAACCTTTATCCATGAATTGGTGCACACACAGGATTTCTCTGACTCAAGGGTGCATTTATTCTGGGTGAATGGCAGACGCTTACGGTATGGGGCAGATCAAAAACATTTCATTGATGAAGCCGTTCCTAACCGGGCGATGACCTATAAGGAAGGAATTGCCAATACCATTACCCTCTTATACCAAAACAGTGACGCTAACAGCCGGTTTGAGTGGTTTAAAAATAACCATGGCATGAGAGTAGAAATAAATCCACACCCTGTAGGTTCGGGTGCGGGTAATTTACACCCATGTACTGTCGCATCCTCTCCCAGTGAAGATGCCTGGCTGTATAATTTAATCATTAATGCAGGGGCTACAGAGCAAGGTAGAAGTGCTGACAATGCCTATGCCTTTTTTAAGGTAAGAGATCTTCCTGCCCGCTTTATAATCCATAATGAATTTGTGCTGGCCCTGATCTTTTCTGAATATGTACATCATATTAATTTCAGAAATTTCATCAATTCATTGAAAGCCTCCAATAATAATTTGCTTCGGGTAAGCGGAAGTGGTACAGCCATGCTTTTTGAAAACATGTGCTATGCAGGTCTGCCTGAGGGAGAAACTTTGGCAAGTGTTTCTGCTTCAGGTGTTGGCGGCAGGAGAACGTACCTGCTGCCCCTGGCTTATGCAGATTACTTCACGGCCTTCAGGTCCTCGAACAAAAATGAGTTTAAAGAACTGTTTGAGAATATGCTGCCCGATAGCTGGATTGATCTGTACTGGGATACTGCAAAAGACCAGGTAAGGGGTTCTGTTTCCATGGCTAACATTCAGAGAAGTGACTTAACTTCCATTGCAATAGCGCTGGGAGTTAACAGCTCCCAACCTTAATGGGATTCTGCATAAGAATATATGCGCAACTCCTAAAACTGGTTAGTAGATCATGCTTACAATAGTATAATTAAAAAAACTGCTCTAGCACTTTTAAGAAAAATAAGCGCCTTGCAATCAATATCATGCAAGGCGCTTAAGTTACATACTTTGTGCGCCCGAAGGGAGGGCAAAGTATAAGCAATACAACAAAAATTTGTGGAAGATATTGCAAAAAAATCATAGCTCTTCTGAGACTCCAGCCTTACGAATCAGTTCAACACTACTCATTTTCTTTCAATTAAAAAATTCAAACAAAAAGCCAGGATTTAAAAATGGTTTTACAACGCTTAATTTTTTACTTAGCCACACAAAATAATATACCTATAGTCGCAGTGGGCTTCACCGCCCACAGCAGTAGGGGGTTTTTCATTCTTGCCCACAAGAACCTGCAGTGGTCATTCATCCTGCTTTGCGTCAGAGCCTAACCCCCTGTATCCTTCCTCATCATTGTTGATACCTCCATCGGTTATGAGATCAACATTGTTAATGTGGGTAAGACAGTCCATGATGTTATAGCGCATGTACACAATTGAAAAAGGAAAAGGACACCAGCGATGGGTGTCCTTTTCCTTTAGTGATTATCCCCCTTTCGGGAATCTTTTTTAGCTTACGCAATACATCAAGGAGCAGGGCTTGAATAATTTACCTCTTGCTGCAGGGCTTCCATGGCGGTGGTCAGGTAGGCAAATGGTGCATTCCAGTTAATAGCAATTTCGTTGGAAGCATAAGAGCACACATCGTCCACATATACCTCATCTGCATAGGGAGAAGGATAGTAACAGCCGTCCTGTTTTTCAGGATTTACACCACCGGCTATAAAACCTGGTATAGGCTCTGCTATGCCATCGGCCTCTGCCAGTCTGTGGTGTGGATACATCGGTGTTTTGTGCCCAAATCCTGTTACAAATGAGTAATCTGTGGCATTTCTGCCCATGATGTAATCCAGGTTAGTAAGCGCATTATTGATGTATTTCTTATCGCCGGTAATCTTATATGCATAAATCTGGGCAATAGACTGGTTGGCAGCTGTAGAATTACTACCCCAGCCAAAGCTTTTTTCATTCTGTGCAATCATGGTCCTGTAATAGTTATTCTCCACCGGTGCTGCCAGGTTATTTGCCAGTTTCATCACATTTGCCTTCACCTGGGGCATTATTTTAGCGGCAGCTTTGCCCAGCTTGTTTTCATGCCTGATCAGGCTATAGTAGCCAAGTGTTTTCACCTGTGCCCAGGAGGGCAGGGGTGCTGCATCATTTGGGGCAACGGTTACAGATTTCAGGTATTTGTTTTGCCCGGTGGTGATGAAGAGCTCTGCGGCTGCCCATACCTTTTCATCTTCAAAGTTACCATCACCATACGCTCCTGTATGAATCTGAGGCGTATGTGAATTATTGATTGCACCCTGGTCGTAAGCAACATTCGGGTTCTTCTCCGCCCATGTCCAGGCCTTTGTTGCAGCAGTAAGGAGTGAGTCTGCTAAACCTGGAAAAGCCTGCTCGTAATTTTTGTACACCCTGGCCGCCTGGGCCATTACTGCAGCAAAATCGAGGGTGGCGGCAGTGCCTTTCTGAACTACATAACGGGTCTGTTTCGCATTTACGGGCATGATCATACCTTCAAAAACAGGTGTAGTCAGCTTGTGGTATACACCTCCATCTACGGGGTCCTGCATGGTAAGCATCCAGCGAATATTCCATAGCGCTTCATCCAGCAGGTCTGGTACATTGTTCCTGCTTTCCGGAATATTCAGGTTTTGTTTCTTTACATATTCGGGGAAATCCTCATAGAGCGACAGCAGGGTACCTGTGGTGATGCCAGAGTTAACAATATATTTGTTATAGTCGCCGGCATCGTACCATCCGCGGGAGGATGAAATAATCGTTCCTGCAGGTCTTTTAGGAGAGGCGGCGGAGCTATGCACCACTACTTGATTGTCGGGGTGGCCCATAGGGCGGTTCCATTTACCTGCAAATTCTTCTGGCAGTGCTGTAGAAACCCGCTGAAAATAAAATGATTTGATGGCTGCATCTGCCAGTGCTTTATGAAGGTTAGGTTGTATCTGAAAGGTTCTTGAATAAAGCCCCTCTACCGATACCACAAAGGTACCTGTTTGCCTGAAGTCAGTGAAATCAGCAATTCTGGTTTTTTTATCTGAAAAAGGGGAGTCAGTGAATTGAGTTAGCTTACCGGTAAAAACGGTATCGGTGAAATCTGGGGTGGTTACATAAAATGTCTCTCCCTGTTCCAGGGTAATAACTGCCACTTTAGGCCCATTTGGGTAAAAGCCTAATTGATTAAATCTGATTCTGTTCGTAGGGTCTTTCTTTGCCTGAACGGTAAAGCTAAATGCCGTGAAAAGCATTAGTGCTAGTAAACTTTTGCAGATGTTCATATGGTTGGTTTAGGTTGTAAAGAATGTAGTTCTACAGTTTAAGTTTATAAAATTAATAGAATTAGTGCCTTCTCTGTAAGAACCTGAAGCCTGGCCAGGGTAATATAACTCTCACGGATAAATGTTAGCAGACTGCTAAATTGTATATTATAAATGTGACGCGCCATATAATTGTTGTAAAACAAGGGCACTACTCTTTTACTAATGAGTAATAAAATGGATTCTTTCAAGAGACCACTTACTAAAGACTTGTTACATTATTGTAAAACAATGCGTTAGGTCGTTGAGACTGTGGTTATGCAACAACATCCAATTATTGATATAGACACTTTTTGTAAATTGTGTATCTGACGATCCCGCCTTGGCTTTAATAAAAATCACCTATCTGTGTAGGTCAACCAGATGGAAATGGTGGGCCGGTGGAGCAGCGGCGTTACCTGAATGCCGTGATTTGCTTAAATTCTAAGGTAAATAGGAGCTTCACCAGTTTTGTTTGATGTAGCCTTTCTGATGAGAGGCAGTACTGGTAATGTGTTTACTTTATTCATGGTTCTTCATTGTTTATGAAGTCTACCTGTAAACAGTAAATAGAGGTAAAATGAGATAGTCAGTGAATTGTAAGGCTAGTGACCTCTGGGTAAATCCCTGAATAGGTCACTGGAGAGTTCACTTGCACTTACACCAGATCTTAGCATATAAGACAAGCAAGAACAAAACAGCCTTGCAAGAATACTTACGAGGCTGATAATCAGTTGTTTGTGCGCCCGAAGGGTCAGTTTTTAATCCGTGTAAACTATCACTAAATTTACACTAAATGCCCGAAATGGTTTACAGGAGCCTCCGTGTAAGGTTTTTGGGGTATTGAATGTTTACAGCGTTTTACATATATTTACGTTAAATGTTAAGAACGTTCTAAACATATCATTGTTTAGAGCGATGTTACGAATCATCTCCTAACTAAAGATAGTAAATTATGAAGAACGCAGAAATCAGAACCAGACTCTCCAAAGACAAATCAACTCTGACCGTGGAGGCTTATGTTTCTCTCCAGCGCATACCTTTTCAGAGGTCTACAGGTGTGGTAATACCCGCCAAAAGTTGGGACTCTAAAACCATGAGAGTGCTCCCAGCAGAGCCCAATTATAAGGAGCTCAACACCCAGATATCTGACTACCTTGATATGATAAATGAGCACCTCGCGAAGCTGGGTACTCAGGGTACAAAGACCGAACTCCTCGCGCTGGTTGATGGTAAAGTACAGCCTGCTCAGGTAGTGGAAGAGAAGAAAGTCAGCCTCATGGACGTAATGAAAATACTGATTGCTGACAGCGTCTCGGGTGTGAGGAAAGGCCCAAGAGAGAAACAAATTGCTCCACAATCCATCACCCAGTACAAAGTCACTAAGAAAAAGATTTTTGAATTTGCAGAGGAGACAGGGTATGACCTGACAGACTGGGAGCGTATTCAGAAAGACTTTCACGTGGAGTTTAAAAATTGGATGTACAGCAAAGGTCTGGTCGACGCAACGCTTCACCGCAACTTCAAAAACCTGAAGGCTGGGGTCAACTATGTGCAGAACGAAGAAGTTCTGGAGCTCCCTGTTCGTATTAATACCAAAAAGCTGAAGGTCAATAAAGGGGTACGTGATGATGTGTTTTTCCTCTTGCCAGATGAGCAGAATATTCTATGGAATATGACTTTCAATGATGTGCGTCTGGAGCGGAGTAGGGAAGCTCTCAACCGTACCCGCGACCTGTGGATGGTTCAGTCAAATCTTGTGCTCCGTATTAATGCACTTAATAGTATAAGAGAGGAGCATTACCACCGTGCAGGTGCTGACCACTTCCTGAAGGTATGGGACAAGAAAGCAGCCAAGTGGGTGACTCACCAGCTCGATAAAACTGTGGTTGAAATCATTGAGCGTTGGAAAGGTAAACTCCCAGAAGGTTATCTCATCCCGAACAACATTGCTGAAGCCAATTACAGAGAGCACATAAAGGAGATGATTGGTGAGCTGGGGAAATTCATCAACCAGCTAGTGGAGAATGGTCAGGCCAAAAGACTGGGTCTGACCGTGAGAGACCTTCATATCATTACAACTGTTCAGAAGCCGAAAAACGGGGACTATGTTAAAATCACTCAGCCGTATTACAAATTCTTCAGCTCTCATGAAGCTCGTCGCTCTGGTATCTGTGCTCTGATTCTGGAAGGTGTTGACAGGGAGATCGTCAAAAAGAAAGCGACCCACTCCGAGAACTCTGTGGAGATTTCCAGATATTACAAAATTCTTGATATCTACATGAACAACGCAGTTCACCAGCGTCAGGAAAACCGCTTCAAAAAACTTAACTTTACCCAGCAACTCGAACTCGCCTAACCATGCCAGCAGTTAAATTAAAACAGAATAACCACGAGCTGAACACCGACGTGCTCATCAACGATTACCTGAGTATTGTCTTCGCAAACGCAGCCGTCGAGGGATTTGAGCTAGACCCCGCCGATGTCGAGAAGAAGATTGCTTTCTTCGTCAGGAGGAAGGCTATGGAACATAATATGGGAGAGCTGGAGATATTGCACGCGCTTAACTGGAGCAGTGAATCTGTCAGAATTATGTTTCAGGGGAAGATTCTTGGCATGATAAGCCAGATTCAGCAGGCCACCAACAAAGCATCGAGGTTGAATAAGGAAGAGCTCGCGAGGATAGATGTAACAAAGCTGATGGGGGACAAGGAATATCGTTACCATGCAGCAGCAATTCTGAAGATTTATGAGTACCTAAAAAATAAAGGTGTTTGGACTGAGAGTGTACCCTCTCGCCAGTCTGTAAACGTGCACCTAAAAGGCAAGCTCAGGAGTAATACAGCATTGTTACCAGTCATAGAAAGACCCAGAGAATTCATGAGTGTGCTGGAGAGTAATCTGATTGAGTACTTCAGGATACAGACTCAGGGGTACGTACTGAAGCCTGAGGAGATTAGAAAGTTTGCTTATAAGCAGCCTGCACCAGAAGAACCAGAGGAGCGATGAGCTCCTTTTTTTTGTCCCCTTATATTATAGTATAAAAACCGAAAGGGAAGACCATGACAGTCTCCCCCTCAGATACTCAAACAAGCTTACGACGGCTCGTCAGAGATTTTTTCAATTTCAATACCATAAGTTTACAATACCATAAGTGGTAAGATTAAAACATGGTCACCCCCAAGATAATCAAAAGGGTTTTACGAATTTCAATACCATACTGGTACAATTCAAGATAAAAAAATAGCGGTCACATCACTTTACAAGTAGCTTTTTCAATACCATCGCAACCCCCGCAATGAGGTCAACTTGGCGCAATTATACCGCCAAGGCGGCTTCGATCTTTGAGCGTCTGTACATTTTTTCAAATAGTCCCTTTTCTATGTGATACAGTCCTGTGAAGCCGTAGCGATCTGGACGCTGTACCTCGCCAGTACATTTAAAGGTTTGTATCATTCTATTATGTGCCTCGAATGCTTTAGAATAGAAATCATTATAAGCATCTTTGAAAGAAAACTTTTTGGTAGTCTTCGCACAAATGCGTTGTTGATTACTAATGTATTCCTCGAACGATCTCACCTTATTGAAGTGTACTTCAACGCAATCAGACCAGACGTGAAAAGTGCAGTCAGTCCCTTCCCAGATTTGCTCTATTAGACCCTTAATATAAACATTTGCTTTGTGTGGTAAATATTCTACCCGTATCATGAAGTCGTAATTTTATGGATGAGTATCTGATTTATTTATACCGACACGGCTGCTTCGAGGTAGAGTGCCTGAAGTGCTTCGTCTTCCAGAATCATCTTGTGCTTGCGATAATCTCCAGCGAGTATAACTGTCACACCATTTTCAAACTCATCCCAAAAAGTGATCTCTAGTGGAAAGTATTTCTCCAGTTTATCCATATCAACAGGGTAGGCGTTTTCAACCGTCAGAAAGAGCTGACCATTCCCACGAGAGGCTTTATATCCCGCTTTACTCAAATTCTTTACGATCACATCAAGCGACGCTTCTTCAAAGGCACTACCTTCAAGCACATTCGCCAAAATGGCTTTGCATCTTACGTATCTCTTGATACCCGCTAGCGGGGATTTGTCACTGTTACTTTCAATTTTCTGAGAGTAGAAACAAGTAACATCGTTATCGTGGAATTTATAAAGGTACCCCTCGTCTGTGTCTACCTCTACCCAATAAAAGCCCGTTCTTGTGTTGAAAAAGCAGTTGGTGTAATAGCCTTTGATCTCTTTCGCTTTGATCTCTTTCGCGATTTCAGTAATTTTTTTGTCTGTAATTTTCATGATCGTCGTATTTGTTTTTGTATCTGGAGGCAATTTACACCGTTTTGAAATAATTACCAAGACTACCCCAAGATTCTCCCCGAAGACCCCCTTTCAGCATATTGACATACTTGTATCGAGTCAGAAAAACCCCTCTAGAGGCATCAAAAAGGCCGAAAAAATATTTTTAAATTTCTTAAAAAAAAACGGTGCCAGTAGGGGAGACCTGATTGACACCGTTGGTGATTGCTTATTTCTTCGAATTAATTTTTAGAAACTTCTCCATTTCGATTCTTAGCTGTTGCCTGTTGTCTGGGTCGACCTCCCAGCCATCTGCCATCATTTTGTCGAGAGTCTGCTCAAACTTCTGCTGGTCTGGGTAGCATTCTAATAATTGTGGGATAGATCTATATTTGTACTTCTCTTCCTTTATTGACAGGGGAGCTGTGTAGACAGCCCCGCCAGTCACCCGAGCAGACAGCCCCGCTCCTTTTTTTGTGCCTGAATTGTTCTTCGCTTCTCTTTTTTTCTTTCTCTTCTCTAGCATCTCCTTACGCTTCGCCTCACCATCTGGAAATATGAAAGTCAGCGAGACCACCTTATTTCCCTGCTTATTTGACTTCACTGTATAGTTCAGGAGCTTGCTCACCTCTTTAAGAGCAGGTTTCAAAACACATCGATTAAAATCTTTGTACTCTGCATACGCTGGGTAAACCTTTGTACATTCTGTATTTTCAGGGTTTGGGACACCACAAAGCATCTTTTTTATATCATCAACTTCAAATGTCTTTCTACTTCCTTCGATGGTTTCGTAACTCTGTAGAATCCAAAAAAGGCGATGCGCGTACCCGCTCGGTAGAGTTAAAAGTTTCTCCAGCTCGGCAACGGTATAAAACTCATTCAGGCCAAGTAAATATCCTTTTACCGTATCGGTCAGCATCCCCTTTATGTAACCTGTACCGTAATCCATCCCCATCTCCTGCACAATGCGAACCCAATGCCAGTCTTTTTTTCGTGTTGATGCGTAGGGGGCTTCCAGCTTTTTCACATTAATGTCCATCCTGTACAGATTCATACAGGCTTTATCGACCTGTTCGCGCCAGCCGCCTGAATCGGTATCTGGGATAACCTCAGTAAGCTTAATCTTGAATTTCTTTGTTTCGGTATCCCCCATCACCTGTCTGAGCATCTGCGTGAAGATTTTCGCCTCCATATCTGAAAAATGAAGGTAGGCTCGGGCGAGATAATTGTGTTGAGCGACGAGGAGAGGCTTTACACCGTTGTCACAAATTTCAGGTTCAGTAGTTGACATCGCGTTTGAATTTTTATACCTATGCAAACATACGAGAACCGTGTAAACAAGTGCAAATAATTTTCAAATATTTTCCACAGAGCTATTGGAGGAATTTTGTCTCATCAATTTTCCACCCTTTCTGCAATATCTTCCACCGACACTGCAATATCTTCCACCCTTTCTGCAATATCTTCCACCCTTTCTGCAATATCTTCCACCGACTTTTTGCCATAAAAGGGGATTAAAATGCTGACAATCAATTACTTAATGCCGATTTTTAAAATTCGACGAATACTCTTGTTGAATACTCTTGTTGAATATTTTTTGAATTCTTCGATGGGGGCTAATAAAAAAAAATAAAAGACAAAAGACAAAAACCCCATTCACGTGTATAAATAGCTTTTTTAACTTCTCACTTGCCCAGCATACAGCCAACATGACTGTCCCAGTCGGTGGAAGATATTGCAGTCCCACTGCAATGTTTAAATGTCAGAGTCATCATCTCAAAAGATGCTTTCAAATGAGCCGTGTAAATCTATTATACAAAAATGTCAATATATTTGTGTGTTCGTTTGTAATTTACGGTATTCTGCCATACATTTACATCATACTTAAACACACAGACAAAATGACTACTCAAATCTCAATCCTCGGCTCAAAAAATCAAGTAATCGCAGTTCTTAAACTTAAGGCTCTGAAAAACCCAGTGATGACAGTATCGTCACCCGTGAAGAAGGCCAAGAAGGTGAAAGCTGATAAAGTGGTGAACGTTCTGAACATCCGTAATAGTTGGGATGAGAAGAAGACCACTGTCGCGTACGATTACAACGCAACCATCAACCTGACCAAGAAGACGATAAAGATTTGGGGTACTAATCCTGATTACTCTGGGAAGCTGGGTGCAGTGGTGAATAAGTATTTCCAGAAGACCTTCAAAGTGGGTGACCATGTTGAGGTTGATTCTTACAACTTGATTTACACGGGAGCAATATTGGCAATCGGAGAGAAGACCGTACTCGTGGAGTGCCACTCAAAAAATAAAAGAATGAACCTCGCGGAATTTGTTCGCCGCAACTACGACCTGAATCTGGAAAAGATTGCTCGCAGCAATGCAGATACCAGACAATACATCTAGAGAGGGGGAGACCCTCTCTTTTCTCTCCACCATACATCACCATCACCATCATGAGACTAGCCAAGAACCAAGTTTATACCTACCGTCGCGGGGAGATCATCACAGCCTCGATACTGGAAGAGTTTGAAATGTCATACACCCTGATTTACTTCCCAGACGATGACAGTGAGGTCAGGCTCACGCGGGTGAAGACAGAGTGTGCCAAGAGTAAGAGAGCAGCCAGAGAGATTTTTAACTATGAGCTGAAAGAATGGAAACGAGATGTAAGAGCCTGTCAGAGATGACAGGTTTTTTTTATGTCTGAACTTGCGTGCAGCGCAAGCAAAAAGTATACCTAAAAATCATACCAAACTTATGCACACCGAAATGTGCAAAAATTCACGAAAAAAATTTCAGTAGGTAAGTTACTGAATGTCAGATACAAAGGTATTGATATAGTGGCTTTTACAAGAATAAAACTTTTCGAATTATTTCACCTTTAACCTTCTGTTACTTAGCACGTTACATTCGTGTAGTTACAACTTTACTTTACATAAGGGCTGTTTGAAAAGCGGGTAAGGTTTTTGAAATTAGCAGAAAGTTAAACCTCTGATTAATAGGAACAATAATAACATGCTGCTTCTAACCATACTACAGATTCTAGAATTAATCACAGCCCGTGAGCCCAAGGACATTGTCATCATGATTCTGGTCGCCTTCTCGGTCTGGATTTTTCATTGTAATATCCAACTTTATCAAGGTAGACCTTGGAACGAACCACTCACATGGTCGATGGTGATACATTCAGGAATACCAGCTCTCTTCATTACAGTCATCGCTGGTCTGGTAGTCGAGGGTAATGACTGGGTAATCAGTAAGAGTATTGACCCAGAGCCTCACCTGACATCGACCCTCTGGCATGGTAGTTTAATAACCTCATTATTCGGTATATTCATGTTAGTGACATATTTCATCATACCTTTCGTGATAAAATACAGTGTAGTCATCGGATATTCTGGTAAAATTGTAGGAGACATGTTTTATGATATTGTAAAGGATATGATAAGGTACGGCGAAGATGAGCAGAAGAATAAAAAGCTAAAGAACCACTGAAATGATGTCAATAGTCTTCACCTTAAGTCACGAGGAATCTGGTTTTAGTGCTTTCCGAGTCCAAGAAGACCACCACATCATCGTCGAGGCTCCTGACATCAAGGAGCTGCGCGTGAAGGCTCTGGAGGCTGTGAATGAATTGCTGGAGGGTCAACTTTATCGGTACGAGCTGGATGATATTGTCTTCAGGCCCGAGTGACTGGGGAAGATACTTTGGATTAAGAAATAGAAGAGACCCCGTGAGGTCTCTTTTTTCATTTCCCCAGAGCAAGAGCAATCTTCTGTCTTCGACAAACCTTGTTGTATGCAGGAGAGTTGTAAAACGATATTTGCGTTTCGTTAACTGAAGAGAGGTATCTGGTAGTATGATGAGTCACCGTGCTTTCCTGTACCCTTATTTCTCCCGTGTTACTACTAACAGTAACGATGTATATTATATCAGTTCCGATTTTCCTGAAGGTTGAATGTAAAAGATCATTCGGGGCAGGCATCCCGTGAAAGTAGCAGAAGTAAGTCTCCTTATCTTCTACCAGTACAGCAAGCTCTTCAGGGGTATAAAAGTAACTCACCCAGTTACCCTTCATACATTTCTTTATTATTCTCATATCCATTATAGAAAGTGAAAAATCAAAAGTTTACAGTTTGGGGGAAAATTCTTGAAATTTCGGGGGAGTTGAGAAAGATTCAGGAGAGTACTGGAGCGGAGCTAAGTTCAGGAAAATTCTGGGGGTACTCTGGGGGTGTTATAATCATTGTTCTTTTACCAATGAACCGAGACACGGTCACTTTTCTCTTTTCAGTATTTTCGGGACACGCGGCCACCGATCAGGCAAATCCAGTAAAAAATCCTACTTTATTATTGACCCTCCCTGCGGTCGTGTCTCCCCGTAGTACCCCCTGTACTCTTCCCAGTCCTGACCCTATGGGTACATCAAGTACACCACGATCATCTCATTGTTTAGAACGAATGTTAAGAACCATCACTCACCATGATGTAACTCATTGAGGGTCAGAATGTGCGTTTAAACGCTTGTAGACCTGTTAGGATTCGTACTCCAAACATAGGTGAATTAAGAGTTGATGTGAAGTAGTGTGTTGTAATTGAGGTAATTATTAGGGCGAGCAATGTAATTATTGTTCTTTGATCTCTTTACTCTTCTTCAAGCTCACCTTCTTCCTTCAGAACATCGGGATATTTCTGCATGAGGTAGTTGTGTTGGTCTGGGGTTAAAAACAGGTAACCCGAGACTTGTCCATCAGAATATGTATGATAAAACTCACCTACTACATTATTTTCTTTCAGGGCCTGCTGAATCATCTCAAAAAACTTGTAGTCCAGCCAATCGCCTTCAAAGTCCAGTATTGCTTCATACTTCTTGCCATTGAATTCGAAACTGTAGGGTATCTTTTTTCTTTTGCTGCTGAAGCCCTTATTGAACCCGTCCTGTATCTGTATAGGAGTAAAGTCTCCTCGAGAGGCACGGCCTAATTCCCTTGTCAGTTCCTCGTAAGGGTTTTCTAAGTTTCCCGATTCCCAGTCAAATATCACCAATGTCTTCGGGTAGCAGGCTAACAGTTCGGAGAATGAACTCACTAGTTTGCTATTGAGGCATTCCTTAGCTACGGTAAGCTCCTCTTCAGTCAGATGTTCAAATAAGCCAATGCTGGACAGATCACTAAGAACGGTCTGTATGTTATTTTTTGTGAATCTGGTCTCGTAGGATTCATCTGAAAGGAGGTAGGGGTCATCACTCACCAGTTCAGCTTCACCTTCCTTGAGCAGTATGAGTCCTATCTTATCTTGTCCGTAGATGCTCGCTAGATTATAATCATCTGCGGAGTACCCACCCATGCTCATCTCATTTCTCTCGGGTATATTGATAGTATATAGCCTGTACTCTGACTCTATATCAGTAAGGTACTTATTAACACCTTTATGGAATTCAATGCTGATTTTGATAGGTTCAATAGGATAAGGCAAGGCTTTACCCTTAATCCTTCGCGTATCTTGAAAAAACCGATGATGATACTCCCTTCCATTTGCAATAAAGCTAATCATCACATACTGTGTCGCCAGTTCCTCCGACTCCTGCTCTTCCTCAACATTGATGGATAGGTCTGAATATTCAAAAGTTGGGACGAGCTGCTGGATTGCCTTGAACATGTGACGGTAAATTTGTTGCGGATCAGCATCGTACTGGCTCAAATCTACGATGGTAGCTCTGGGGGAGAGGGCAAGTATCTCGTGCATCTCCTTTAGCTCCCACTCTTTATAGGATGCTTCTAATTTTTCTACTCCAGCCCGTGTGAGAATACCTGCATCTGCTAACCTGTTCGAATATTCTAGTTGCTCCTGCTTGTTATGATGGTACTGCTCGTAAAATTGAGTGCGCTCGGCCAGAAAGAGCAGCAGCTCAAACTCTGTAGTAAGGGACTCATCTTGTAGTTTAGCTTTGGCCTCGTGATATACCCGATCGTCTACCAGTCCTATTTCTTTAAGTTCTTCTAAAGTACGGGTACGGGTAAATCCATAGGTACTACGATTAGTGGGCACCATTGCAGTGTAGCTACTAAATAAAGGGAAGTCCATTGATGAGAAGCTACGGTCTACGTAATGATCTTCTGGTTTTATCTTTTTTTCAATTTTTGGCTTTTTGATACCTCTATACCAAAATTCGCCATAGTATACTTCAGCTAGATATGCTAGTATTGCTGCCCTACTCACTTCATCCATCATTCCATTATGACCAGCTTCTATTATAAGCCTCTCTAGTTCATCCTTTCCCTTTTTGTTAAGCAACGAGTATTCATAAAGTTTGCTGGAGTAGGATAGGGCCTTTGGCTTAGTAAGTTCTTGTTGGCTAAAGGCAGGAAAGAAAATGAATAATAAGATGGTAAGGAGGATAAAATGTAATGATCTCATCTAAAAAGATGTTGTGGTTGACTTCTTCAATAGTTAAAGGCAATGTTTGTAAATTGGAGGAATAACTTAAAGTTATAAATTATCAAAAAATGAGGTTGCCAAATGATGATAGAGGCATGGCTAATCTCAAAATTCGCATAAATGAAATTCCTTATTTCCATCTTGCTTCTGTTAACCTCAAGTTTTGTTTGCTACTCCCAAGGCAAAGAAAGCATTATTAGCAATTGGGATAAGATCATCTTACAGGACTCCTATTGGGGGTGGGGTCAGTACGGTAATGAGTTCCAGCTACATAGAGAAAATTATCTGCTTACCTCCACGAATCACGAGGACTCCCTCACGAGAAGCATTAATCCTGAGCTAATCAATGAATTGCTTGGTTCTCTGAAATCGGATACCTTGATCCAGTATGATCCATTGCGAATGTTTGGTAGAGATTCCCTTTGGCTCATTCACAATGCCCAGCAGCTATGGATTTCATATTTAGGCAAACGTGATGAATCTGCCGAAATAGATTCTATTGCTGTGAATACCATTAGAAACTATGAAAAGGTAAAAATGGCAGCATGGAGAATGCAAGGCTCCCATTGGACGGATGATTATCCCTTCACTCATCTGGCAGTTATCAGTGGAGATGATACATTGCACATATATTCAGAGGGACAGTACCCCTACATGATGCCATGGAAAGTGGCAGATCAGTATGTTTACAATGCCAGAATTCCTTCCCTTATTGCTCAACTTCTGCCCGACAACCTCAAGACTAATAAATCTAGGCTGGCTGGTGAGCGCTTTGAGTACTTTCTGATAGATAAAATACATGGACAGATAAGAGACAGTATCCAGTTTATTAAAGCTAAAAGAAGGTATCCAAGAAAATTTGATATACTGAAACGTAAATTCAGCATCCTTGATGCACAATTAACTACAATGTCCTCCATTGAGTGGGGAGGCTGGTTTGGAAGTCCATGTCTTGAACTTGAGCTTAGAGATAAAAGACAGCCGAAAAATATTAAGATTTCAGTCGTGTTAGGGCGGAGAGGAAAGCTGCATTCAATTCGTCCATTTCTTAGTAAATGGGAAAGTCTAATCCAGCAGTTGAACGATAATCCAGTTTATCGTTATACCGTCCAGCATGAAACCAGTTATGGAGAAATCCATTTTGTCAATCGCAGGTCATTAAGTGGAGAAGCCAAGCGAGCCTTTTTGGAAGACGTAAAGGAAAAGGGGCAGAAAAAAGGCAATTTTAGAGGAAGACTAAAGGGAGCAATTTTCTATGAATTAGAAGAAGCTATGGGTGAGAAAAGAAGTTTCTCCCGATGGATTTTCCTAAAGGATGGAACGCTTGTCTTATGGCAGTTTAATGGAGGCTTTCTCATGAATTTACCAAGCGAAATCATTGCAGAGAAAGGCTATGTGTGTCGTATCATTTCTGCCGAAGATATACGAAAAGCAAAACCTGAAGATTGAGATGAATATGGCATTTGCAGCATGATGTTGTATGAATGAGCAATTCAAAAGGCTAAAAAAAAGAGACTATTATAGTGAGCCGAGACTGGCAAAAACCAACAATCACTGAAAATCCATTGGCACCATGAACGATTTTATCTTCCACATTAATACGGCATGTGAGTGGCATTACAGCGGATTTTTCCGCATTAATCTACCAACTGTTAATTCCAGCATCAATGATACTCCTGTTGGCGCAGGCAGTGATGGAAGGTGGAATTACAGATGGCCATCAAAGATGTGAAGCAGCTCATCTATGATACGTTTAATGGAGCACTCAAGGTATAACATAGCTCTTCTTGTGGTATGGTGATGGGTAATTCTATAAATCAGCAGCGATTTTTATTTTACCGTAAGGGCATTAGTCTCTTTGAGGGCAGTAGAGTTTTAGAAGCTGGCTGACAGAACATGATTTTGACCTCACCACTGAACATGGTATTGGGGAGGCTCTATCAAATCTAGACATAGTGTTGAAGCGAATTATAGCAGAAAACAGGAGACGTTTCCTGAAGGATAGAAACATGTCAGAGGAAGAATATACTGCGCTGGAGCAGGCTAGGAGAAGGATCATTGAAGCTCGTATGCAGGCTCGAAGGGAGGCTATCTGTCGTGATGCTGGTGTACCCTTGGAAAAATATGGAGAATATATGTACGAGCGATTCCGTAAAATTTGGAATACCCATAGGAGGATCAAGCTAATATCTCTTATGCGACTTGGTATTGAAGCAATGGGTAAGGAAGATTTCAGGAAGTGGCTCAATAGCCCAAATTTCCATTTTGATGGTAAACCTCCCGCATCTTACTTAGATAATATTGCAGGTATAGAGTACACTCATAGCCGAATCATCGGAATGGAATACGGGGATAATGCATAGGAAGGTAGGGTAATGCGAATAAGAGACTTCAAATCACTTTTCATTGAGGATCATATCGATGTTGATATCAAAACCAGCTATGTAAAGGTTACAGGATTCAAAATGCTCTATAGCATCAGAATACCTGTAACGTTGCTAAACATTGAGCAGGTCGAGTACAGTAGGAAATCGATGTCTTTAGGGATGCTGCTAGTGTGTGTGAAGCTGGGTCTTAGGATTAACATAACTTTCCAGCAGGAACAGCAAATTATTTTAGCTGACACTACCTTATCAGAGGCAGAGTTCATTAAAGAATTTGAGAGGCTAAAAAAATGAATTATCCTTTTTTCAATGCCCTGAAGGAATTAATCTTATCTCTGCGGGACATAACATTCATCCATTCCTCAAATTCTGGAGTTTCGCGTCCAATGAACGGCCTCATTTTTGTGACTATCTGATAGATATATTGCTGGTCAGCAATATCTAGTCTGTATAGATTTCGTAAGTCTTGTATGTACGCCTGATGACGTAAAAATATAGCTTCTAAATAATCGACCTCCTCATTAAATTCCGAAAGATACTCAGCAAGGAAGCTCTTTCTATTCTGTACCACTGTACTTACTTTAAAGCTATAGTGTAGTATTTTTTCAGATGCAGGGTCTGTAGATTTAAGGAGAACTAGGGTCATCATGTTTTAGCAGCTTATTTTTTATGTTTCGGTATATAGCACACCTTGATTCTTGCAGGCTCGATGTCACTTAATACGGCTAATGTCTGGCAGTACTTGAAGGCCACCTGTACATACTTCTCATCTCTTAGAAGTCTCTCTATGGAGATTATACCAGCACCATCAATCAAGGATTTGATGTCACTTGGTAAATCATCAGAAGCTGATATATGAAAGCCTTGCTTATACAGTGTTACTTCACCTATTCTCTTCAATATGTCTTGGAATCGTGGAATATCTGTGGTTCTAGGCAAATTAGAGCAATCGACTCGTAGCGTCGCATCCACAGAAGTCTCTCTAAATAGGTTAGGATTTTTGCTCAGGAAAACTGGAATACCAGAAAAAAAATCTGGGGCATAGTCAGAATAAAGGCTTTGTACATACTTGGGTGTATAGGGCAGCTCAATGTAGTTTTTCGATGGTGGATTGATTTTTAAACCGTGAGATAAAATCGATGTCAAGTTGGAAGCAGGGGAGCTGTGATATAACGTCAGTAGGTGATCATTGAGCTTATTTTCTTGGTTTAGGTACTGTTCGTATGTGTGAAGAAACCGCTCGTATGTCTGAAGATACTGCATGGGATAGGTGTGCTTTCATTTATATATCCAGAATACAGATTCACATTTTTGCTAAACATGGAGTCGGGAAGAGGGCTAGATAATTAAATACAGTAGCTCTTTTTTAGTGTAGAGTACCGCTGCCTGCTAGCCATGCAGTATTCAGCAGGGTTAGGAGAAGTTAATATTTTTTTAAAATATTTTTTCTCAGGAGTAAACATTCGCGAGTTCAGCTTCTATAATGGTTAGACGGGATAAAGAAGCCCATAAAACTAAAATCATATAGAAAATGACTACGCAACAAAGCACCAATGATTATTCTATTTCCTTAGAGAATAATATAACCTTGTTCAACCATGCAAGTACTAATGGATTGAACATGGAGGGAGTACTGACATATACGTATCTCTTCTCAGGCCCTACAATGAGATCAGTAAAGAACTTTGCGAATGCTCTGAAAAAAGAAAAATTTGTAAGAGGCAGAAGGTATCCCATATGTAAAGGAAAAAAGATTGCGATCGAGCTAAAAAGAAAAGAAGCCCATACCCCCCACACTTTGTATGAGCTGGAGATTAAGTTAGCCGAGTTTTCATTGAGACATGCTGTTGAATATGGCGGTTTTGAAGCTGATGTGTATATGAATACGGCTAAGTAACAAGATGAGCAGTATTTTTCAGTACGTTGTACTGGTTTAATCCAGTAACTTCTACAGGATACTGGCTTTACCCATATTCATTAATTAGGCCCTAGTTTCTTTATAAGAATTACTAGGGCTTTTTTGTGGACTAGACTGTGCTCCACTTTCACGATCAACTGGGTAGTCTTTCATTAATGATTTTTCTGCCAGCTCACCAGACTTTGGTCGGCGTTAAGAGAGTTTTTATCAGAGGATGCACTGCTGATTCTAGCTAAACCTGTTGTTAAACTGAAGAAAATTCAACAGTTTTAACAGCCCAGCTTTCGCACAAACTGACGTTATGCCCCATTAATCCTATGTTAAGTGACCTTATTAATAAAACCAACAACGAAGACTTTTACTCAGACGGCAATCTCTATCCAATTGGAATCAAAGCTCAAATTGGTGGTTTTAATACGATGGAGCTAGAGCTTATTATAGAAGAGAGTGGTATAAAGGAAAGTGACGGAAAGTATGAAGAATGGAAACATACTGAGTATTGGAAGATAATTGCCCATAAGGCCATCAAGTTTGATAAATTATATGCTCCTATTTATTTGCCATATGTAAAGTTAAGGGTGTTATATGACCATCCTCTGTTATGGGATTATAAATCGGATAAGCTTGAATGTGAATTAAATGGCATTCCAGATAATTATAATGAATTTGTAGGGGTACTATATCATACTTTTGATGAATATGCGGGGAATTGGATATTATTAAACAATTCTTTGTTTAATGCACATGGGTCTAGCTCAAAAGCTCGTAAAAGGATTATGACCATTCCTGAACCGATGAAGCAGCCAGTTTTAAAAGTGTGCCAAGACTTTGGAATTGATTTTCATGTTACTCATGTAAGTAGCGGAAGAGACAAAGGATATGCATACAGGCCAAATGCAAAACTATTAATGTTTGGTAATGAAGATGTATGTGACTTTGCCAGTAATCTAGGACAGCCTTACATAATAGCAGAAGATTTCATGGCACATAAAAAATAAAAACGTGGCATAACAACAGAATGAATCAAGCTCTTAGCTAACATGGTTGCCATTGACAATGCAGGCAGCTAGTTTTGCGTATTTTCGGTAAGCGGCAGTGAATGGTCGTCTGCTTCGTCCTGTGGATGTATTTGTTTTGAACCGCCTCTCACAAAATACCAACAGCAGTCATTGTTCTTCCACATCGTTTCGGTTACATTAGAGCCTATTAGGAGATCCGCGGTAGGGGAGATTTTCACGTACGGTTCCGTGAGAACGTGGGGTGAAACTCCTCCGCGTGACTCGACTGTAGGGAATTAATATCAGCATGGATTCAAACGGATTATCATATGCATTTGACAAGGATAAGCTTCCAAAGGGATACTTCTTCCCTTTAAAAAGAAGCTTACTAGATAATCTAATTCTGGAAAATGGACTTAAGAAAATCCATGTAGTTTATTATTGGCTCTCGAAGCTAAACTATCCTGACTCACCTTTACTAAGAGCAGATTACACAGGTGAATCAAAAAAAGAAATGTTTGCAGCAGGAAAATCATCAATTACTGTATATGGGATTAAAGCAACTGAAAAGGATGATGAAATTAAACTTGTCGCAAAGGAAGGAATGGAAGCCATCATAAAGTGGTTGACGGAATTAGAGAAAGCTGGAAATGTAATTAGAGCTAAAGATCATTCAATACTTTTATACTGGAAAAATGAACGCTTAACTGTTGAAAAAAAATAAATTAAACTCCCTACAACAACAGAATAAGGAAAATGCCCCCAATTCATAGTTCATTCTGTCATTGCTTGTGCAGAAGTCGGGCATTGCGTACTTTCATCAAAGGGACGCGCAGAGCATCTGCTTTATTCAATGTGCTTTGGTGCTAATTAAAAGGATAGTGCAAGTAATCAACCTCAGTCATGATGGACAACTAAAGCAAAGTCAAATCGACTATCTAGGCGGTAACTTTGGGTGGCTAGCGGTACTTAGAATGGGCGGAGTTGGCTCCTCAAAGTTCATTTATGAATCAGGTATTGAGGGATTTGACCAACTAAAAGAATTAACGACTGCATCAAATTACATTAACCTAGAACTACTAAAAAAAGGACTAGCAATTAGATTCAAAAAGCAGAACAGCTTCAAGGCCTGTCTTCTGCGTTATGATGGTATAAAAGTGATTTCAGTTGTTAGCCAGAAAATATTAGTGTACTATAGAGGTCGACCTAAAATTGTACATCAGGCGGACATCGACATAGTACTGAATACTGGGATTATAAAGGTTAAGCTGCATCCTACCTACTATGAAGCAGGAATGGACTTCCTGAAAAAGAATATATTAAAAGGTCGCTGTAAGTTTATACTACTACCTGATATAATAGATGAACAGAATCTGGATGTGGGTGTGCTAGTAAGAATTATTAGTAAAATAAATTGAAAATTAGTCCCAACAACAGAATAAACTAAGCTCCCAGCCAACATGGTTGCCACTGACTATTAAGGCAGCGGCTTTTGCGGACTTTATACAGGTCGCCTGAGTTATTTAGTGTAAGTTGTAAGCAAGTGAAAATCCTTATGAAAACTAATTTTGCTGCGTTAATTTTGGCTTTAGCCTTAGGTTCCTGCTCAACAAATGTAGAAGTGAGTGACGGTAGGGATTTAAGGAATGTAAAGCATATCTCGTGGGACGAATTAAAAGTTGATCCTTCAAAATTTGATGATGATACAATAATGATTTCAGGCGAATTTCATAATCTCTTCGAAGATGTATCTATCAATCATAATTCTGACCGAATTTGGATTAATTCCTTTAAGCCAATTATTGGTGATGAGGAATTCATGAATGACTATAGCGACAGGGATATCACGGTTTATGGATTGTTCAATTCTAAAGAGAAGGGACATTTAAGTCAATATCTTGGGACTATAGAAAATGTGTTCTATGTTAAAATTGAATAACCTGTGCCAAGCAACAGAATAAACCAAATGCCCCAACAGCATTCAGCCATTGATAATGGAGGAAGCAATTTTTGCATACTTGCTTCGAAGGGCAGTGAAGGGCTTCTGCTTTATTCAATGGACGTGTGTGTCTTGACCCGCTTCTCCAATTATACCCACAACAGTCATTGTTCTTACACCTCGTTTCTGTTACATTAGAGCCTAACAGGAGATGCCGTGGTAGGGGAAACTTTCACTTACGGTTCCGAGAGAACGTGAGGGTGAAATTCTCTCGAGTGACCCGACTCTGTACTAATAAATCCCAGCTTTAACTAAACCTCGGTTCTAAGTAAAATGCCAGTCAATATCTACAATGAAGTTAGTGATGAGAAAATCGCTTTGCTGGGTAGGGATCTATGGGACTTGCCAAGTCAAATTCATGAATTAGAGATTTGGTTACTAGACCGAGGAAAAGCTCTTCCAAAAGGATCATATGTTGCTGATATCGGATTTGACATTAGAAAAGATGCAAATGGAGGTGGCGGAGTTATTACCGCCAAAATGATGCGAATAATGGTAAAGATTGGTATGGATGTATATCTTTCAGAATACCCTACTATGAATGATAAACAACGTGAATGATGGATACGATATAGAGAAGGTTAGCTGAAAAAATAAAATAGATAGCACAGAACAACATAATATGGCAATCGCCCTCAGCTAACTAACACCACCTATTTCTGATTATAGCTTCTTTAATGACATAGTATCAAATGTTAATGTAAGAGCTTACTTGATTAGTGCTCATAATGCCAATCCAAAATGAACCGAGTTCTGACATTATTGATCTTGTTATTGCCAGTTACACTATTCTCTCAAGAGATGACTAAAGTGGAGACAGACTCTTCTGTAATTGAGACCAAATATTATAAGGGATTAAATTCAATCAGAGAGTTCAATGAGCTGAAGAACAAAGACAAGACCTACTATAGGGAGTATTATTACGACACCAAAATACTAAAGCAAGAGGGTGTTTTTGTTGATGGGGACTTTGTTGGAATATCCAGAGAGTATTCTGCTGACGGAGATTTAATAAGAGTTATCAATCATGATGCGGGTACATGGAGTATTCACGGCAAGACAGAATTTCCTTTTTATGAGCTTCAGGAATCAATCAAGCTTAAGGGTGATAGCCTAATCAAAGAAGTATACAGCAAGGAGTTTTTTGAGAAGCATGTAGTTTGGAGCATTGGCAGTTCCTATACCTATAACGAAAATGAATCAGGTAGCTGGTCGGATGTCTTTGAATCAAAACCGACAAAATTTTTGCTTCGCTACGATATAATGCTGGATGAAGGTCATGTATATGATGACATGATTGGGTTCGAGCTTGATTCAAAAGGAAATTATTTACCAAACCAATACCAGCAAATTAATGGCTTTGAAAAGCTGCCTGACACTAGTAAATGCTCCTTCACGCTCACATACGATTTGGCAATAAAATTAGCCAAAGAGAATGGTCTTGTTGAAACTGACACTAGTAAGGCAACAGGGTTACTAAAATGGCAAGGCTATAAAAAACCAGAGTTGTTCAATGGCCATTACCGTTTCTATGTTATTCAGTTGTATGATTCAAAAAAGATAGCAGGCGAGAATAAAGACCATTATGAAATCACAGATTATTACAATGTGTGGTCATTCAATCCATGGTCATCAGAACTGGTTGAGCAAAAGAAAATGAAACAAGTTCATTCGAGGGAAGGCTATCATGGTCACTTGACAGGATTTATAGAATTGAAAAACAAGTAACAGCGACTATCAAAGAAGTCTGATGAAATGAACTACCGCAGTATACGCATACCATTTCTTCTAATTACTTTTTTTATCTGCTCTTGCCGAACAGAGCGTGATGATGAGGAGATGGAGGTATTAAATGATTCTTTCTTGGAAATGATAGGGACTGATTACTACCTAATGCCTTTCCCTGTTCCTCCCTTCAAACCATTTCACCCAGATTCTCTTGACGAACCCATTAATATGATGGGCGATGATAGCATCTCCTTTGCTAATTACATAGCAGAATATAATGCACAACAACTTGAGGAGTATGAGAACTTTGATTGGGATAAATATCGGAAAGATTCTTTAGCATATGAGGAGTTTATAAGAAATAGGCCAGTCGATACTGCCAGACTTGTGGTCATCCTACATGACTCATTAATAGCACATCCCAAGACAAACCTATTAAAAAGAATTCTGACTGAATCTGGATTTAGAGACAATTTCTATGTTGATCTTAGCTGGCGTGATTTAGCGCTGAAACTTGTTGATTCTATCCATGTGGCAAGGGCTCTACCTATCCATGAAATCACCGCTTCGGGTAAATATATCCTCGCATATGAAAATGAATACCAGCCGTCCAAACGTGACAGAATTGTAGGCTTTGTAAGATTTTCTAGAGTTGCGTTCAGCAAAGATGGTGACAAGGCATGCTTTGTCTTTTCATTTGTTTGCGGTGGAGAATGTGGATTTGGTTCTATGGTTTTTGGTGAAAGGCTAAATAATAAGTGGAAGATAGTAGGGCAAAGGGAGCTATGGATTTCTTAGCTGTATGAATAAGTCCAAATATATTAACCTCTGATGTTTTATAAGAACTTGTAATGGATATGAAATTCATCTTAACTGCTAAGCATTGGCAGCTCTTTTTGATTTTACTGTTCGGGATGTTTCTGAATAATTTTACTGTTGAAGGAGCGCCATTGGTGAATACTATGTTGACCGTACTGGGATTCTTGATCATCTATACATGGCCACTCGTGCTGGGAATAGAGCTTCACAGATATTTACCAGAGCGGATTGAAATAAGCAGCACTTTATTCCTCATCAATGGGATGATCAGTTTGTGTGCATATTGCATCATAATAATTATATCTGACGGACAGGGTATGACCTTTACTGGCTGGAGTGCTTTACCTGCTTTTTATGGATTCTATGCTTTCTTACACCTGCTGGCTTTTCCTGCCAAAGTTTTAAAATCAATAGAGCATGGCAAGAAAGCCTCCTTTCCTGACTATTTAGGTTACTTCATAATGATCCTGTTCTGGCCGATTGGTATATGGTTTATTCAGCCAAGAATCAATAAAACAGTTATCGAACATACCCTCGCAGACGAATAGCCATTCCCATCATGATTGTTCTAAAGACAAGCCCATACATCAAGTTCATCTGCTATTTTTTTATGGCTATGGGGGTAGTCATGTTTTATTACTTTATTACCGAAACAGATTGGGCGCGTGTTAAGGATCAGCCAGAGATAGCAGTTGCCTCCATCATACTACTCTTCTCTTTGTTTTACCTACTTCCGCTCATTGTTCTACGAAATAGGCGTGTGCTTAAATTGAGTGGGAGCACTCTGCTTATTACTAAACGCTATTCTGTAAATGTAAGAACATATGACTTAGAGAATCTGAAAAAGTGGTATGTGGAAACAGCCAAGGGAAGGTATAGTTATGGTCGAATACTGTACCTCCAGTTTAGGGATGGAAACAGGCTGTATATTCAGGAGATGGAGTTTGCGAATTTTGATGCGCTCTTAAGCCACTTTGTTAACAATAACAAGTTATCAAAGATGACAAAGAAGTAGGTTAACAAAGAGACTACAGAAACAAGGAATATTTAGCATTGGGCACCATAATTAAAAACAAGAGGCATTATTACACCCGCTTTCCGATATGGTTAGCTCTCATTCTGTTATTTGGTCTATCTCCAATGATAATCGGATTCTTTGGAGCATGGGTGACTGAACTAATCACAGGGGAATCCTGCCATGAGGGAAATTGCACTTGGATGGTACTTCCATGGTTTACTATTATCACACTACCAGTTGGTGGCGGAATATTACTTGTCTATTTAGTTATTATTGTAATTGATACTATAAGACTGTTAAAGAAAGGAAATGACCGACACGCTAACAACAGAATAAAGCAAATGCCCCAACTGCTTTCAGTTATCGACAATGCAAGCAGCAATTTTTGCGTACTTTCAGCAATGGTCGGTGAAGGTCGCCTGCTTTATTCAATGGACGTTACTTGCAAGAAATGAATACTCCTTGGGACTTTGCAGAGAAACATCAATCTCCAGACGGATTTCATACAGTTGAGTATGAGGAGCTGAATGAGATTGCAATGGGAGGACCATTAAGTGGTGTTTGCTACATAAATGATGGTCATTCAAAAATAAAATTAGCTGGACGATTCGGAGGACCACCTGTTTGGTCGACTGACAACAAATACGTAGCAATTCCAAAATGGATTGACCGAAATGATCAGCGAATAGCACTTCTAGATGTTTATGGAAATAATCTGCAAGAATCAAAAACCAAATACAGATTTCTGAAATTAGAGAGCTTCGAAAATGGAATCATAAAAGGGATTGACAACCCTATTCACAAGACTCAAAAAGTAGAAGTCGCAGTTGGTGAGTTTGAATAAAATATAATAACCAGCAAGTAACAACAGAATAAAACAAGGGCTGTAACAGCTCTTTGCCATTGTACTACAAAACAGATACTTTGCGTTCGATCAGCAAGCTGCGGTGAGCAGCCCCTGCTTTATTCAATGGACGTTACCTGTCATTAAAAAATGAAACAGCCACTCATAAACTTCATACTGCTAGGGTTGATTATAACAGGCTGTCAGACAAAGAATACAGATACCGTTAGCAATTCAACTCGAGTTCAATTTCAAGGCGATAGCATGAAAATTGAAACAGAAGTAAAGGGGGATCTAACTATCAAAAGAATTACTGATTTGCATGGAATAGCAGAGGATGGGTTTGATAATAGTTATGAAGTACATTTGAGGTATCGAGAAAAGATCAATAACAAAAGTGTCGCTTCTGATTTCAATTTTATATTAAAAGGCTACAAATTTTCATTTGACAGGAGCCAAGCGACAGACTTTATAAATAAAAAGATTGATGAACTAACTGCAGCTAATGAAATTCCACCCATTATTGAAGAATATGAACAGCTAAGGAGTATTGCCAAAGCAGAGAAGGATATACATTCATTTTCTCAACAAAAACAGGAGCATTGGATTGCAGATTTACTTACATATGGGGAGTATTCAATAGAAAATATAAACAGTCAAGACCAGCCTAAGTCGGTCCTGGTTGAATTCTATGATATATCATTTGCTGGTGGTAGGGATTTCTACTTGATTACTAATAAATCAGATACAATCATCCTATTTAGTCATAATGACTGGCAGAAATAAAAAAATAAAACGCCAGGTAACAACAAAATAAAGCAAGAGCTGAAAGAGCTCTTTGCCATTGAATTACAAAAAATCTAACTTATCGTCCATATAGACGCAGCGGTGAACAGCCCCTGCTTTATTCAATGGACGTCAGAGTGTGCAAAAACTCCTTCTTCTCTAAAAAACAGGCCTTAGCATTCTTGTAGAGCCATTTTCAGCTCTTATCAAGCAGCCATCAGAAGTTGCCTATTTTTCGCTTCAAAAATCGAAAGTTGCTTAAAAAGCCTCTGGTAAAGTGCTGTAAATGAAGGCAAAGCAGCTATCAGCCATTTTGTTTTGGTTTTCATTAGTTTGATCAGCCTGTCAACGCCCAGAATAGACACAGCTCTTCTAAGATTGTAGCAGGTAAAGATAAGCCCCAGTTCCCCGTTTACCTTTGCCAAACCCTTCATCAGGGTGTAGGTATAGCCCCAACTTCGCTTAATAGTTCCGAAGGGATGCTCTACAATAGCCTGTCTTTTGCGGTAGACCTCTTTTTGGCGTATCAGCCTTAGGTTGTTGCTTTTGATCACTGCCGCATGCTCTGAGCGCTCTATCAATCTTCCTGCCTTGTTTGTGGTGCATAAAGCTTTAGCTGCGCAAGAAAGGCAGGCTTTGCTCTTGTAGTGCTTAACCATGTACGGAGAAGCAGTTTTCTTATCGTAGCTTACCTTATGCTTATCATACCAGGAGCCATTGGTGGTGAGCTGTGCTCCTTTAGGGCAGATATAGTGGTCTTTCTTCTCATCATAGTGGAACTGCTCCAGGTAATAGGCAGCAGTTGGCACAGCTGCTCTGGCAGGTTCTTTATAAGCCACGATGGTAATGATGCCATTGTCCAGGCACTCACTGAGGTGTTCTCCGCTGTGATAGGCTTTATCAGCCAGTACAGTGATTCTTTTCTTTGCCAGCACCTGCTTAGCGGCCTTAGCCACTGGAGCAAGAGCCTTAGAGTCGTTCTTGTTTAGGGCCTGGTAGTGGATGATCAGGCAGTGCTTGCTGTCTGTGGCTGTCTGGCTGTTGTAGCTTACCTCCACCACGTTGTGGTGCTGGATCATGGCTCTGCTCTCTTTATCTGAAGTAGAGACCTGCCCATCATCGCTTTGCTCCACCTGTTCTTCGAGCTGCTCATACCAGAGCTTTCGCTTTTCCAGCTGCTCCAGTATCTTTTCGATCTCAGCTCTGGAGCCCCCCCTGAGATCACCTGCTTCCTTTTGGTCTTCCTGCTCCAGCAAGTCCAGATAATCATCGATCTTTTGCTGAATGAAGCCAAGCTGGCGGTCGATCTTCTTTTCATTGAAGTTGTTCTTTCTGGAGTTTTGGGCCCTTAGCTTAGTGCCATCGATGGCCACATACTTGCCCCTTAGCAGGTGCGCTTCCTTTAGCAAAGCCACAAAGGCACCAAATACCTTTTTGAGCTGCAAGGGATGCTCTTTTCGAAAGTCAGCAATGGTATGGTAGGCAGGGCAAAGGCCACCAAGTAGCCACTGCACTTCCAGGTTTCTTCTACATTCTACTTCCAGCTTTCTGGATGACCTGATCCTGTTGTAGTAGCCATAGAGATAGAGCTTCAAAAGATGAGCTGGGTCAAAAGAAGGTCTTCCTGTTGCTTTTAGTTCAACTCCTTTAAAACCCATCTCCAAAAGGGGCAGTGCATCTACAAAAGCATCTATAACCCGCACTGGATTATCTGCCTGAATAGATGCCTCCAGACTAGTAGAAAAAGTCTGATCGCGATCTCTTCCCTTCAGATGGTGCATTACCTAATTTAGATAAACCTGTTGTTAAACTGAAGAAAAATCAACAGTTTTAACTCCTGTGCTTTCCGCACAAACTGACGTTGGGGGCAACCAAAAAGTGCCAGGTAAATAGCAACCGAATATTTTCTAGGATTGGCAGTTGTTCAAGCGAATTCATATATGCTGAAAAAAATAGGAATTATAACATGTGAAATAGTCTTATTAATTGCACTTATCTTCTATATAGGATTTCATGTCCCTATTCGTCAGTCCAAGAAAGTTTATAGTGCTGATCAACAATACAGCGTATATGTTAATTACAAGCAAGGAACAATGCTTTCTAAGTTTATGCCACTTTGGGGTGGGGATCTTCGTGATAACATCAAAGTGACTGTATACGATGAGATTGAGGATGAAATAATTTATACTAGAAGCATGGGAGAGGATATGTATCCATTAACTAAAGATATATCCTTTTCAAAAAATGCGATCGTAATATTTAAATATTATAAATGCAACTTACCTCGACCCATTGATCAATAGGTGCTTTAGATAGTTGAAACTAACTCTCCAAGAAATAATAAAGTAAGGCATCCCCCAACAACAGAATAAAGCAAGGGCTGTAAGAGCTCTTTGCCATTGAACTACAAAAACGATACTTTACGTCGGATCAGCAAGCGGTGGTGTGCAGCCCCTGCTTTATTCAAAGGACGTTTGCGGCAAGCAAAAAATCGATTACTGTATAAATATGCTCAAAATCATTAACCAAACTATAGTATTTTTAATAGAATTAATAATGTTCGGTTCCTTCGCGTATTTTGGGTTTCAAAAAGGTAATGGACTTTTTGAAAAATATGGATTCGCAATTATTTTAACATTATTGGCAATTATTCTTTGGGCTTATTGGGCGGCACCAAAATCTAATAATCGCCTTACAATGCCTTATTTAGCTATGTTCAGGTTATCCTTGTTCTTTTTGGCATCTTATTTTCTCTATAGATGTGGACAAACAAAGTTTGCAATAATTCTTACCATTGTTTCAGCAGTAACCCAGATAGCGAGTATTTTTTTAGAAGATAATGAATAGGAGGAAAATTATAATAGCGGACGGAAGAGCCAGCCGCTAACACAGTATATAAGCTATGGCTTGGTTTGTGCTTTTTTGAAAATTCCTGCGGATTTCTAAAAGCCATTTTTTAATGGATAGCTTGGTGTCAAGAGACGCCACAGCTTATATACATAACCGTTACTTGCAAGGAATGAACCATTAAGATGTTTCTCTACTTTGATAATTGACTACGGAGACAACCAATCATGAATAAAATCCTGCTGACAATCATCATCCTTCTTTCCAGTATTCAATTAGTTTCAGCTCAAATTGATCATCTGGATGATAAAAAAAAGGGAACAACAATTCGACTTTATTGTGGCAACAAAATCTCTTCGTCATTGCCATCACCACTATTTGTTCTTCACTATAAGCAGCAAGAATATATTATTGATACTGCTGAATTAAAAAGCGTGAATCCTGATGATATGATCAATTTAGAGGTTTTAAAAGGAGTTGCTAGTGTTGAAAGATATGGTGACAAAGGGAAGTATGGTGTAATTTTGATTGAAGTTAGAAAGTCTGCAATCGAAAGGTTCCTTCATAAAGAAGAGCTAGACTGATACTAATAAATAATATAACCCAGCAAGTAACAACAGAATAATGCAAGCTCCCAGCCAGCATAGTTGCCATTGATACTGCAGGATGCTAACTTATCGAACTCTATGAACCGCAGGTGCCAGGTCGCCTGCTTTATTCAACGGACGTCAGAGTGTGCAAAAACTCTTCTCTCTTGAAAAAAGGGGCTTTTGCTTCCTATTAGACCCATTTTCAGCCACTCCTAGCGCAGCTTCATAAGTTGCCTATTATCCGCTCCAAAAAGTAGAAGTTAGCTAAAAAGCATCAGGTAAAGCGCTGTAAGTGAAGACAAAGCAGCCACTGGCCACTTGGTGTAGCTTTTCAGTAGTTTGAGCAGCTTAGGCACCGAGAGGATGGACACAGCTCTCCTAAGGTTGTAGCAGGTAAAGATAAGCCCCAGCTCTCCGTCCACTTTTTTCAGTCCCTTCATCAGCGTATAGCTGTAGCCCCATGCTCTTTTGATGGTACCAAAAGGATGCTCTACAATAGCTTGTCTTTTACGATAAACTTCTTTTTGGCGCATTACCCTCTGGTTGTTGCTTTTGATCACTCCAGCATGCTCGGAGCGTTCTATTAGTCTTCCTGCCTTATTTATGGTGCATAGCGCCTTGGCTGCACAGCAAAGGCAGGCTTTGGTCTTGTAATGCTTGACCATATAAGGAGAAGCATTTTTCTTTTCCAAGCTTACCTTATGCTTCTCATACCAGGACCCATTGCTAGAAAGCACTTCCCCTTTAGGACAGATATAATGGTCTTTCTTTTCATCATAATGGAACTGCTCCAGATAATAAGCAGCAGTTGGCACAGGATCTCTGGCAGGTTCTTTATACGCCACTATGGTGATGATGCCATTGTCCAGGCACTCACTTAGCTGTTCTCCGCTATGATAGGCTTTGTCAGCCAGTACAGTGATTCTTTTCTTTCCTAGTGCTTGTTTAGCTGCAAGAGCTGTAGGAGCTAGTGCTTTAGAATCGTTCTTGTTGAGGGCCTGGTAGTGGATGATTAGGCAGTGTTTGCTATCGACTGCTGCCTGGCTGTTGTAGCTTACCTCCACTACATTATGGTGCTGGATTAGGGCTCTGCTTTCTTTATCTGAAGTAGATACCTGTCCGTCATCACTTTGCGCTACCTCTTTTTCCATCTGCTCGTACTTGAGCTTTCGCTTCTCCAGGTGCTTAAGAGCCACTTCGATGTCAGCCCTGGAGCCTTTGACATCATGGGCTTCCTTTTGATCTTCCTCTTCCAACAGATCCAAGTAATCATCTATCTTTTCTTGTATGTAGCTAAGCTGGCGCTCTATCTTCTTTTGGTTGTAGTTGTTCTTTCTGGAATTCACTGCTCTGATCTTTGTGCCATCTATGGCTACATATTTGCCCTTAAGCAGGTGAGCATCATTAAGAAAAGCTACAAAGGCCTTGAAGACCTGCTTGAGCTGCTGGGGATGCTCTTTCCTGAAGTCAGCGATGGTATGATAGGCAGGACAGAGCCCCTGTAGCAGCCACTGCACTTCAAGATTCCTTCTGCATTCTGTCTCCAGCTTTCTGCTTGATCTGATCCTGTTGTAGTAGCCATACAGGTAGAGCTTCAAAAGATGAGCAGGATCAAAAGAGGGTCTGCCCGTAGCTTTGGGCTCCACTCCCTTGAAACCCATCTCCAAAAGGGGCAGTGCATCTACAAAAGCATCAATGACCCTAACTGGATTATCAGCTGATATGGATGCCTCCAGACTAGTTGAAAAAGTCTGATTACGATCTCTTCCCGTCAGATGGTGCATCCCTTAATTTAGCTAAACCTGTTGTTAAACTGAAGAAAATTCAACAGTTTTAACAGCGGTGCTTTTCGCACAGACTGACGTTAGCGGTAAGTTATGACGGATACCCTGCAAGAATATATGAAAAATCAGAAGGCTGTAATATTCGATATGGATGGAGTAATTGTAAACTCTGAAAACCTTTGGAAAAAGGCAGAGAAAGAAGTGTTTACTTCAGTAGGCGTAAATGTGACTGATGATCATTCAGAACTGACCAAATCAATGACGACTTCTGAAGTTACAAGATTTTGGTTTAGCAAATTCCCATGGAAAGACAAAAGCCTGATCCTAGTCGAACAAATGGTTATTTCAAGGGTAATTGAACTTATTGGTATTGAAGACTGCAAAATAAATGGTGTTAAAATATTTATCGAAGGGCTTAAAGCTAAAAACTACAAAATCGGACTTGCTACAAATTCACCCGAGAAAATTATCCCGACAGTTTTGCAACTTTTAGACATCAAACATTTATTTGATGCAGTTTCTTCGGCAGAGTTTGAAGATAGTGGGAAGCCTGATCCTGCAATTTATTTGACGACTGCCGCGAAACTTAATGTTGCAACAAGTAATTGTATCGCTATTGAAGATTCTTACTCTGGAATGTTGGCTGCAAAAAATGCAGGTATGACAGTTGTGGCATTTACAAACGGCAACAAAGACATTGACTTTGAAATAGCAGACTATAAAATAGACAGCTTCGAGCATTTTAATATTGACACATTAAATTAAACCTATCGCTAACAAGGTATTATCAAAAGCGGGGCTAAATGGCTTCAATTTGACCTTTGTGCAAAGTTAAACTTTCCTTCTTCGATTGAATTTTCGTGGTAAAGACCCCGCCATCGCCAATACCCGAAATCGTTGCCAACAATAAGATGAAGTCAGTGCTTCTATTCATGTTTGGGCTAATAATAGCCATCGCCATTGTTGTTATTGGCGTTTGGATTACTAATGTGGTTGAAGCAGGTTCCGTCATTGTCATTTCTGTTTTATTAGTGCCAGTTCTGGGAATCTATGTATATAGGCAGAAAGAAAAGTCCGTAGGACTGGGAATGCTGGTAATTGCACCAGTTCTGTTCCTTTTACTCTTTGTGTTTTACATGGTAAGCCTATTACATTGATAACTAGGTAAAAAAAAATGATCCTGCCTTCTTCTTCCACACCAGTAGACTGAAGGGGTTAATGTGGAGTGCCGTCATGTTATATTTCCTCTCTTTCTGATCCAGCTCTGTAGCATCTATACTATCTATCTGGTTTGACAGTCCCTGTTGATAACTATAAAAGTTATTATCTACTCATCATAAATATTAAATCCCTGAAAGATGACTGATACATCATTAACGGGGATACGGAAGATCACCTTCTAGTCTAGTCTGATATTGATATCCCTATAGTGGATAACATTGTACCTGAAGTATCGGTGAATTGCGATGGTGAGCTGTTGGGTGCTCATAAAATATTGATCATCGCGATGGTTCTATGGAGGGGGGATTGAATATTTTCGAGAAAGATTTTCTCACCGTGCTGGCTTCTCCCAAGACCTGGGAATGCGGAGCGTATTTATGATCATCATATTGGATGCCCTGCATATATACATCCCCACCCAGTAGACTGAAGCGGTCAATGTGGACTTGTATGTATTTGCCATCTACTTCCCCATCCATCGATGGCTTTGTTAGTCTATAAGTATGTAACTGGTAGATAAAATGTGAGTGGGTCTAACAGACTTTTATTCTTGCCGCAGAATGATGTCATCATCACCGCATCAAGACATCGTTAGGTACCTCATACAGCATGACTATTAATGGGCTCTTACAGGCCTGTCATCTCTAGGGTATTTCTTTGATACAGCATACTCTACAAGGATCACCTATAAAAAAAAAAAGAGTCATTTTCCATGCCAATATCTTCATTTCCAGCCAATGGAGGGGGTTTTTAGTAGTTACTAGTAAACATAGGAATAGCGATGTCCTCCCTCTATTGGGAGCTATAAGAAGTGTATGAGGTGATGAAGTGTTATATAGGCCATTAAGAGTAGAATGTAAGTAAAGAGATATTTAATATAGACTGGAACAGCATAGTGTTATTAGAAAGAACTATTTACAGAAATCATTGGTGTACAGGCAGACACAATGTATCATCATTATGGATAACTGACCCCCCCCGCTACGCGGGGTCGTAGGGAGGTTATGAGTAGTTTATAAGGAGTCGAAAAAAAGTGAAAAGAAATTTTAAACTTTTTGATTTTCGACTTCTATAATGAGTATAGAGGCTTTGAAACAGCAGGCGGGGTGAGAGATGATACTTAGTATACATGATATGATATATAAGTCATCGTTTTCCATTCCTACTGCCACAAACATAAGCCACAACTCAAAAATTATATAACAAAGAATGACAACGGAACTACTCTTCCCTACGAACTTCTCGCTCCATGACCTAGATGAGTGCGTACAGGGATCAAAAGACTTTAACAGGAAGAAGAATCAGATCAGACTGTTCATCCATTACCTCCTGACAAGGATGATACAGGCCAACGGTTCAGGCGGTAATCCTGTAGACTATGTTCAGATACCACAACCTCTGGTAAGAAAGATACTGGGTAATGACTATAGGATGGTTATTGCAGCGATGAAGGCCAAGGGTCTGGTAAAAACAGAAGACTATACCAAATATAATTATGATACCTATGAGGGGATAATAAAGCCTTACTTTTCTAAGAATAGGGGGATATGTATCTCTTATAGGATTGTCGCTCACTCGGTTACCAAACATGATATCTCGGACAACATCCAGCTCATGTGTAAGGCACAGGAATTGAGGCGACTGTCTATTCCTGATGAAGAAATTTTTAAATGGTTAAACTCTTGTATTGATAAGCTACAGATACGTGATGATGAAGAGGCACTAGAGGCTTTTAGACAGTTTTTTGCAGAAAGATATGTCCAGTATATAACAGCAGAAACCTTCATCCAGTATTTTAACTCCAACAGCACACACCTGCTCATCGATGACTTTGGTTTGCGTTTTCATGCCAAGCTAGCGGTACTCAAAAAAGTATTTAGAAGACATCTTATTTTCATCAATCATCCAAAACAACAGCTAGTAAACATTGACTGCGTCAATAGTCAGCCATTGATTTACTCTATTGCTAACTCCAAAACCATCAAGTTGCTAGTTCCAGAGTGTATGGAGGCTGCGGATATCTTCCGTAGGTCGGAGAATGAAGAGAGCTTTATCAGGTACCGTGAGGATTGCTTCAAGGGGATCGTATATGAGCGGGTTATAGATCAATGGATGCAGCAGTATTCACAAGCTATATCAAGAGATATGGCCAAAAAAGTCTTCCTAATTGCCGCGTATGACTGCTATAAAAAGTCAAAAGACTTGGATAAGAAGGTGAAGAGGATAGTAGACAAAAAATTACCAGCCCACCCTGAAGGAAACAGGCAGGCAAGAAGAAACTTCTCTTTATTAGCTTTTAAGGTATATAAAGAACTATATCCAGCTCTATGGGATATCAATTTTGAAATAAAGAAACTTGACTGGTCACATCTAGGAGCTAATCCCATGAAGCCCCATTCATCAAATTGTCTCTTAGCTCAAAGATTGGAGTCAGCAGTACTCCTGCGTCTTGTAGGTGCAGAATTGATGAAGAATGGCATCACTTGCGGTACTATACATGACTCATTTATGGTACCCGCTAAATACACCGACAAGGTTGCAGGTATTATCAGGAAGGTCTTTAAAAAACTGGGTGTGAACACACCACCACCTCTGGAAGTAGAAGACTTCTCTGAAAAGGATAAAAGCGAAAAAAGATACCAGTGGAAATAAATAAAAATACTTATCAAAGATGAATAATATAATTGAAGACGATGATGACAACGTATGGGCTGCCATCAATGCTGACAAAAAGAAGAGCAAAGAAAAAAATGTAAAGCAGACAATGACCTTCCTGAAGAACAACGGGATAGCATATGTTGAGACTGGCACAGAGAACCTCGTTCTTATCAAAGATAAGATTTACCTCTCCTTAAAGAAGGAAAGCCATTGCTTTAAGTTCAGGTATAAAGGTTATAGTAAATGGTACTTCGCAAAGCACTCAACACTACTCGAAAAGATAAATGCGCCTATCTAAGTACGATAAAAAAAGATACAACATTATTCTCCGTTCATCCCAGCCTCCGATCTAATCGGAGGCTTTTTGTTTTACTAGACAATGTTGAGCATAACGCATCATGTAGGAGGCATGGTGTGTTGAATTGTCAGACTGTGAATGGGAATGGATATGACTACCACTTAACCTATACGGTATAAGTTGACCTTCAGCTCACGGCCTGTCTTAGAGATTGGTCACTGATGAAGCTGGATAAAATTGATATGAGTAAGATGCTCGAACTGGGAACTTAAAATGCACCCAAAAGATGAACACTATCACTGTCATGCCTAGGCCGTTACTCCCGATGATGAGATCATCACCATCAGTATGCTCTTCTGGGTCTTTCACTGGTGTAACAACTGATGCTATGTAATACAGATGCCTAGACTGTTGATCAAGCTAAAAATTCCTGTCAATCGGCAGGAATTTTTTTCTGCATAAAGTAAACTTTCACTATCCAGCCTTCTATAATGGTTAGAAGCAAACCATTTAAAATTTCATGAAGATCGCGAAACAAAAAAAACTATACTTAGACGTAACATTCAGCCGTCATTCTTCCGAGATGCGCATAGTGTTTTCTTACCACAGGGGTACAGATAAGCTGTGGAAGTACAATACCTATAAAGCAGACATCGATGAGAAGCAGTTTAGATTAATAACAAGTAAACCCGAAGCATGTAACCTTGATTGGGGGCACAGAGTGGAGAATTCTGATGAGGCTATCTTACTGCTTTGGTACCTCTATACTAATCAATCAACAAGTAGGTTGGCTCCACCATCTTCAGGAAGGTACTACTACGGTGACGAAAAGAAGTATTTAGAGTCTATACCAGCTATCAAAGACCTATCTGCAAAGTACACTGACTTTGTTAGTCTATACAGAAGGTATGAGCATTCCCATAAACTAAACAGGCAGTTGATGTTTGCAAAAATGGTAATGAGGGAGAATTGAGTCTCCCTTTTTCTATGTTAATCAATAGGTATGGGAAGGCCTGTAAAAGACCAGCAGCGACTATTCTTGTATATTATTTTGCACCGTCAGCAACGATAAAATATTTCAAGAATTATTTCTGGGAGAGTAAACTTTCGCATTTACCGAATCTATAATAGGTAAGGAGATAAGTGTTAACTCTTTACAAAAACACTTCCAACGATATAAAAAAATGATAACTGATAAGCTTAAAGATTTTAGAGGCCAATACTTTACCAGAAACTATAACGCCAAACCTGTTATAGCTTTTGACTGGGAGCTCAAGGATATAAAGCAAAAGACATTATCTGGTAAAATGTTGAATACCGTGGTTGAGGCTGTGTGTAATGGAGATGATACATGGTTGGTCTACTACTTTAGATTGCAGGGAAAAAACGTAAGGTCTAAAATTTGGGATATAGATGTAAGAAATGAGTTTGAGTGTTCCGTATCAACCAAAGATCACAGACATTTCGTTATTGAATCTGGTTATAACATCAGCTTTGCTCCTATCTGTATCTCTGCTGACGACCTGTACAATATCGAGGAACCCAACCGTCTGTTCAGAATGCAGTTCCATGCATGGATCAGGAGAATTATTGACTATAACTTTTTGGAAAGGAGGAAGAGAATAGATGGCAGGTATTTTCCTGATGAGCAACATGCCAGCCTGTGTAAAGAGCAACTAGAGGGGCTTTATTCGCTGCAACTTTCAGCGCGAAGAAAGTCTAAGATAAATAGGGTGATGGCCGAGCAGGAACGGGAGCTTACATAGAGTGTTGAAGACTTTGGTAGATTGAAGGATAAAGAAGAGTAGGAGGGTGCAGAGCCCTCCTTTTTTATTTCCCACCCTTTACACCTTCTAAGATATCGGAGTGGAGGCGGAAGAATATATATAGAGCAGAAGGGGAAAATTCGCCCTGCCTTATATTATGAATAAGCTAGTCATCGAGATAGATAATCTAAATTCCTTGTGCTCCAGAAAAGTGCTGACGCTACGAGTGAGTGTTTTTAATGATGAGCCCGAGGTGTTACTCTACTACATTACTGTACCCATCCTGATCGATAAGCTCACCCAGCCCTTCAAAAAAGCCCTGAAGCCAAACTACGGCATAGAGGCCAATTATATCGATGTAGCAGGTGAACAGTATGAACTGCTGACGCTATTTTATGAATTAAAGGCACACCTGAATGAGACGGTAAGCTATCTGAAGAATAATGACGCCAATATGATGAAAGATTGTGGAGTGGTTTCGCTGGAGAGAGCCAAGCAGGGGCTGGAATATGTATTGTCCTTGCTGCCATTAAAACTGATCCGAGGGGCTAAGATTCAGAAAGCCCTAACACGGTAAATGCTGATCAATATTAAAGAGCCTGTCCTGTAATCTTATGTATACAGAGCTGATGAAAATATGTAATCAGGTATTCACTATACATGACAGATTTCTAGTTCCAGCAAAGGACACTGGCATGTTGTCTGTAGTAATTAGGAAGGTGTTGAAGAGCCTAGGACTTGTTGTACATCCAGTTTAACTGAATCTGGTAGTTTTCTGTACTATCGGAGAAACCACAAATTATCATACAGCAAGTCGCCGAGCTACTGAAATTTAGTTGTGTGTTCGCAAGAGTTGCTTTCAAGAATACTGATCTCTATAAAGCTATAGGGCTAAATTCAGCGTTTGCGAGAATATATACAAGTATATCGATATACTTGTAATAGTACAATATTTTAGAAATAATATTTTATTTCTGCTTGGTACATGTACTCATGTTCTATACTTTTGCCCTTGGGTATAGGCAAAAGAATATTACCATGGGCAAAGGAATTGTTTATGTAACAATGGGGGAAGCTATGAGTGTCATTAGTCCACTTAAGTTTAACTCCCCAGAACAATATCGGCATTACGCAAAGTCAAACCCCCTGTTAAGGCTTCCGCTCCACCCAGATCAACTTTATAAAGCAAAAGACAATTTTATGATTCCTCTATTATCAAAAAAGCAAGAAGCTTTCCTTGTTCAGCAGCTCAAGTTGCATTGGCAAGATACGGGCATTAACCTACGTGTTGTCAATACAAAAACTTTCACCGAAGTCACCACAATTTCTGATAATTGTGATGGTCTGCAAAGATTCTATGATGAATGTAGAAAGCTCGACCCAAACTTTGATAAGCAATCTGCCTATCAGCATATCTTTAAAAAAGCCTTTATGGCGCATGAGAAAATGGAGGGGCTTGGCTGTACTCCAAAAAAGCATTCAGCTCAATATTCTGATGCTACAGGAACTGTCTACCATTATTTGGCGAGTAGTGGTGAGCTTTCTCAATTCTTAGCGAAATATCAGGTTGACGTGAAGATGGTTGACTTAGCCTTCAGACGGTCAAAAATACGGTACTACCATCAGGGGAAATAAAAATTGAGCCAGCATAAAATGAATTTAGAGAAAATACATATTGACCTGCCAAATCATTGGGCAATTGGTGGAGAGTCTATGTGGGCTGAACCACTGGGTAACGACTTGTACAAGATTGAAAATGTGCCCTTTTACGCATATGGATTAAACTATCAAGATATTGTTCGTGCAACTCCTGAACCAGATGAACAAATACCAGAAATAAGAGAATTGATAGAATCAGGCGGACACAGAACATTTCGCATATTATTTAAGAAAGAAGTTGATAAAGAGCAGCAAGAAAAAATACTAGATTCTTTCCGCGAACTTCATGTTACCTATGAGCGAGCTAATAAAACATATGTTGCTTTAGATATGAAGCCCGAAGGTGATTATCAATCCATTTTTGATAAGTTAGATGAATACGAGAAGCAAAATGTTTTAGGATTTGAGACATGTGAAGCAAGGATAGAAAGAAGTTTTGATGACTCTCCTGAAGAAGTATAAAATAAACTAAACTTAACAACAGTAGCTGTTGCACAACTCCCTCAACCATTCTGGTGCAGGCGGTAAACTTTATTCACTTTCAACCAACTCCAGTGAAGGGCAGGCTTTTTAGTGGCCATTTGCGCTCTTTCCAGAAAAAAGCTTAAAAAGTTTGCTGACAACAGTAAACATTCGCATTTCTCGATTCTATAATGGTTAGAAGGAGCTAGTAATGGCTTGCAATTAACATTAAATATTTATTGAAATGGAACTACTAGAAGTTGAATTTTATCGCGCTGTAGATATAAATGGAAATCCTACCTCTGTAGAAGCTTTTGAGACAGTGATAAAGCGGGGATGGACGGAAATCATTGGGGAGGAGGTCAGTGCCTCCAAACTTTCTGAATTGGGAATAATTTTCATAGGAGAGGGTAGTGGTTGGACAAATGATCAGCAGGCTATACTACGCATAGCGAAATACTTCTACAGAGATAATAAGTATACGTCATTCAGATATGAACTACTTGAATCCATTCCTGAGTTAGCAGATCTCCTTGAGTGTGAGAAGAGAAGAAAGATGTTTTACAAGACCATGCGTCAAAAATCTAAAGCGAAAGGTGCTAAGCTTTATCAAGCTATAACAAGGGCAGATGATGATCTCGAACCTGTAGTTGTACCGTTAGACGCATCATCAATCATCATAAAAGATATTCAGTCAAAAAATTTCGTGCACTTTGTATAGAGGATTTTTGCGCCTGTCCTGTAATAGAGACAGGCTTTTTTGTGTCTCATTCAGAGAGTATCCATCCATGAATTGGGAAAATAAAGTGCCAGCGGAGAGTAAACATTTGGCTACTCGGCTTCTATAATAGATAGATGGCTTAAACATACCTAAGCTATTAAATGCTCAACAACTTAATTCATAAACCCCAGAGCAAAATATCTATTAAAATGAAAAGATTTAGAAAATCAAAATTTATAGTCTTAGCAGATAAGGCTACCAAAGAAAACCGCTATTACATAGCTGCGGCATCCAAGTATAAAAGGGAAAAAATACATTGGTTCTATGATGGAAGTGATAATGGCTATCATGATATAAGCGGATGGTATGATTGTGAATGTCACAATCCATATGGTAGTTATGAAAGCATGTGCTACAATGGCAGAGATTGCTTTGAATATAACTATTACCCTAAAGGACTCCTTTCTTGCAATTACGTCAAAGGTACTCATAATTATATTCGGGTAGTGTGGGATGCAGAAGACGCGATGGGTGAAGGAAGTGATTTATATAAAGTAGGTATGATCAAAGAGACTGATATCACCAAGGATTACTTGAAATATCTTCGAGGGGAGCAACCTTTGGCGTATGAGTTTGAAGTTTCAAGTAACTCATCAGATTCATGGTTTTGTGCTTCCTGTAAGCCTTTAAGTAATGAGGAGATAAAATGCAGAAGGAACTTGTCAAATCATACAGATGATGATGGAGATGATCTACCCTTTTGATGATAAAGGGCGGTGGCAAAGTAGTAATGTGGCCACCGCCAAATTATATATAGTCAAAAGCCACTTAAGAGATGGACATAAGCGTAAAAATTGACCGCGAAGCCTTTCTATTGCTAGACCTGCTTCGGATGAAGCTTAATTTAAAGTCAGGATCGGGTAAGTACTTATCAAAAAAAGAGCTACTCTCGATGATCGTAAAGCATTACGCAAAGCGACTCCACGAAAAGAGTGATGGAACTGGTGAAGCCACTGATAGTGTGCCCCATAAAAAAGAAAATGAAGTTATATGAGGGGCTGGGATGCTATGCCTTTGACGGCAGAGGAGCGAAATAGGAGGATTAGCAATCTACCTAGAATATTCGCTGAAGAAAGATTTCAGTTATCACTAGAGCCAAAAAGAGAGCTGGGTTTAGTGCCAAGCCTATGCTACCTGTGTGGATACATGGTGGATGATACCTGCCAGACATTTATAAATAGCCATACGTGTTTTCAAATTTGCCCCGAGTGTACCACGTGCTGGGAAGGGGTGAAAGATGATATATAAGGTAACCATTGCCAAATGTTTTATAGAAATCATCTCCTAGGTTTTTAGCCCTAGTACTGTAACATTTTAATTTTCGAACTCCACTTCAGGGTAAAATTTCTTAAAGGTTTGGTGCGCATCGTTGGAGGTAAAGCTCCAGCATATTTTTACTTTTCGCTGATTTCGCTGTTGCTGCCAGGCTTCGACTATTCTTTTCATTTTATTAATTGATCCTATTCTTTGCTTTAGGCACTGGCGGCTCAGAGCGGAGAATTCAATTTCTGCCATGTTGAGCCAGCTTCCATGCTTAGGAGTGTAGCAGAAGCTGATTTTTTCCCTTAGTTCCATAGCTCTTTTTTCGGGTAGGGCAGCAAAGAAAGAGCCGTAGCCATGGATGTTAAGGTTGTCCAGCACGATTGTGACCTTGCTGGCATCAGGGTACTTCTCCGTAAGGAGCCTATCAAGAAAAAGGGCAAAGTCTGCCTTTGTTCTTCTTACTGTGGTTTGGCAGTAGCGCTCTGCTTTATCCATGTCATAGGCCAAGAAGATGTTGCATACGCCATTCCTTTTGTACTCACTGTCCTGTTTGCGGGATCTGCCTTCTTTCATAGGCAGAGGCTCCCTTACATCTTCCAGGAGTTGGCATGGCCGCTCATCCAGGCATAGCCTTACTTCTCCAGGTTCAGCATCTCTTTGGTAGGTGTCCAGCACTGCTTCCATCCTGCTAATATATTCTTCATCTATTTGCCCGATAACCCATTGCTTCTTTTGCCAGGGCTTGATGAGCTTTTTTTCAAATACTTCCTCACTGGCTCTGTAGAAATCTTCTCAACATACCCCAACTCTACCACTTTATCACAAATCATCTGAAGAGTCCAGTATTCATTACCCTCAGGAGGATCGCTGCAGGCAAGGGCGGTAATCTTTGCCTTCACCTCATAAGTGAGCTTGGGCGGCTGACCTGAACGAGGTTTTTCTTCAATAGCCTCTTTGGCATCCTTACCCACTTCTAAATATCTGTTCCAGATCTTATAAACCGTTGATAAAACTACATCTGCTTTAGAAGCTATCTCTTCTGCACTCATTCCTCTTGATAAAAGGAGAAGTATCCTGGCGCGTTTTACTTTCCGAACAGAATGCCTGCCCTTCTTTAGTATCCCCTGTAAATACTCCTTTTCTGATGTCGATAAAGTAACTTCCCTGCTCATGCTCCCGCAACTTTATCACAATCAACAGTTTAATGCATCTTTAGTTCTATGAATTAAGATGCTGAAGTACTAGCCCCTCATCAGGCTAGGGTTTTTTCATGACACTTCAAAAAATAGCTTTATGGCTTTGGCGCTCTCTTTTGTTATCTTACAAATGCTGTTTTCATAGAGTTGTGACAATGCTTTTATCATGAGCTGATATTTAAGCAGCGAGGAATTAGAAGTAAGTTTGCTCAACGGATGTATGCTGGATGACAGCTCAATCCTTACCTTTAGTACTACACTACTACATGAAGAAGATTGCTTATTTTCTGTAATTGCACTCTGTAGCCTAAGCTTATTAGCCCAAAAACAGACAAACATCTGGTATATTAGATGGAATGCAGGATTAGGTTTTACTTAAACTGAAATCACTGGTAAACAAGCAGTAACAACAAGCGTCATTATGGACATAACTGGGTGCTTGTACTATTCTAAGAAAATATTGAGCTTGTTACGTTAGATTTTTGATTGGTTCGGGTATGCAAAACTAAATTAAGAAAATTAGACTACCAATAGCAGAGTATTTTATACATATACGTTCAGGAAATAAATTTTTATGTTTGATTATTGTCATCAATTAGAACAAAGCTTATTCTCCTAATCAAACTTACAGTACGTATTGGGCGAAGTGATAGAAGATATATGAGTATATTATCAGCCAGCTCAAAATAGCTGATGATAGTGAGCATCTGCTGACTTATGGTGTGGCCGTTAGTAAATATTCAAAACTTGAAGTTGATAAAGAAACGTGTATTGCCAAGCTGGTGCTAGATCATTTGAAACGATTAGGTTTGGTAATAGATGCCAGCCCAAAGGGTTCAAAATCTTTTTTGGAAGTTATGAAGCCAGTTTATATGAATTGTTGTGAAATAACCCGCCAGCCTTAAATCTTTTATACAGTACCTTATCTCTGAAAATCTGTTGTTTTATAAAATACTATCTTTTTAAATTTGAATTTACATTAAAAACGTAAAAATGAAAATTTATTTGATTCTATGTTTGCTCATATCTTGTGGTAATTTATTTGCACAGGAAAGGTTTAATAATTATGGATATAGAGTACACACTTTTGATTACTTCGACATCATGGATATCAAAAGTCATTACGAATTATATTATGAAGAGCTTCAGAACGAACGTTTGAATGGCAAGGTAAAGGAAATCAAAAGAATAAGTTGGGATAAGGATATCCATTTACACTTCAAACTAAATAAGAAAGGAGAAATAATTCAGAATATTAGTTACGTGGATGGTAGAATAACTAGAGATGTCACTTACTCAAAAAGGAGAACGATCATGGAAATAAGATATTACCCTGATGGAACAAAGGGATATACCATTTATAAATATGATAAATTAGACAAGCTGATTTCATACAGCTATTCAGAAGATAAACCAAGTAAAAAGCCAGTTTTGGTAACTAAATTTTCATATGATGGTAAAGGTCGACTTGTTTTGAGGAAGCATGGTTCAGGCAGTGAAGACAAATTTGAATATGAGGGTGATAGTGTTGCATGGAGATTCTCTAGTGATGATAATGGAGTGTTACAACATGCCGCACGACGTTTAAGAAGGAAAGGTTATGAATTAACATCTATATATAAACCAAATAAAGCCTTAACTGGTAATTTCAAAAATAGGTTGATCCTAAGAAATGAATATGTAAGGCGTTGGGATGATAATAGAAATGTTACTGAATTCTTGGAACATGATTATGACTCAGTTGGAAATCTAGCTTATAATACAATTCATAGATATACGTATAAGGACAATCTCCTTATTAAAACATATGCATTATACAATGAAAAATTGCTGAAAGGAGAGGTTTTGAAAGAATATAGCTACACAGACGATGGGAAATTAATTTCGAAAAAAACAGTACGAGGAAAATCTGTTGAAATAGATGAATATATATATAATGAGCATGGGGATATTGTTTCTTCTCAAGGGTTTATAAATCGGTATCGTTATGATAAGCAGGGTAACTGGATTCGAAGAGAGATGTACGTAAGCCGAAAGTCTTCTTATGATCGAAAAAGTTATGAGGAAGAAATTAAAAATATAAATGAAGATGATTGGGTAATTAATGGAAGGAGGGAAATATTATACTATTAAGATATAGGCATTGTCTCTAATGTAGGGCTGGGATGCAATGTCTTTGTTTAATCAGAGGGACGGGTGAGGAGGATCAAGTACTTTCCCAGATTGCTCAATGAAGAAGGTTTTTTTTTAGCCCAGTCAAGGGAGCTGAATGTAATACCTGCTATATGCCACTTTGTGGATTTATGGTAGATGAAACCTGCCTGACATTTAGAAATGGTAATAAATGTTTTCATATTTGCCCCGAGTGCTGGGCCACACATGCCCAGTGTGCTGGGGAAGGTGTAAAAGAGGATATATAAAGTAACCATTGCCAAAGTGGTTGATAGGAATCATCTCCTAGGTTTTTAGGCCCTAGCCCCTTATCAGGCTGGGGCTTTTTCATGGCTAGCAAAGTTTAGGAATTTTAACTAATCAGATTGTTGTCTTTGGCTGCACCTCCCTAGTTTCACTTTTAGAAAAAGTGAAACTAGAGTAAAATAATAAACACCTGATTTTCAGCTAATCATCCATTAGGGCTAAAAATGGAGTATTTTTTAGTTTCAGAAATGTTGTATATTCACAAAAATGAAACTTCATGGCACTTAAAGGACAGTATACTACAGCCGACCACCTGAGCTGGGATCAATACCAACTTCTACTGATGAAGCTCTCCCGTGATGGCAGGTTTAAGGATGCAACGATAATAGCTCTGGCGGTAAATACACTTTTGCGGTTTAGTGACTTCTCCAAGATTACATGGGCAGACATCTTAGATAACGAGGTGTTGCAGATTCAGGAAACTAAGACTGGTAAGGTGAGGAGAATAAAAGTTAATAACGAGCTGCGGTCTACAGTTGTGAAAACAGTAGCTAAAGAGTCAGTTGCTGATCTTGATAAGCCTATTGTGAATTTTTCCATTCAGTATCTAAACCGCCTTCTAAAAGATATCAAAGTAAAGTATAGCTTAAATGTTCGCAACTTATCTACCCACTCTTTCCGTAAAACTGCGGGTCGTCGGATCGCTGAAAAACATCAATTTTCAGGTGAAGTGCTACTCATGTTGATGGACTTATTCAATCATAGTTCACTTGCCATAACAAAACGGTACCTCGGAATACGGCAGGAGGAGATAGAAAGCCTATATGATGAGCTAGCTTTGTAGGGTACTGGATAATCCGGAGCATGTTGACCCCTCTGTGGGTTTGAAAAAAGAGCTGGTAAAACAGGAGATTGCCTAAAGTAATTTCTGACATTCCGGCGTAAGCTGACCCCCTGCTACTAGATGAAGTTGTTCCGGATTCCGGAGCATATTGACCCCTTCATTGAGTAGTTAAAGCAGGTTTTGGTTCCTTGTGATCTGTATCACCAAAGCAGAGACGATGGCAGGAAAACCAAAGCCCATGAGCCAGATCAAACAACTGCTGCTCCTGCATCAAAAAGGAAAAGCAAAGAAGTACATCGCCCGCAGCCTGGGCATCAGCAAAAACACAGTCAAGGCATATCTTTCCAAGCTCTCGCTGATGGAGTGTTCGGTAGAAGATCTTCTAGTGCTAGAAGATCCGCTGCTGGAAGCCAGATTCCATGCGGGTAATCCTGCCTATAAAGAAGACAGATTCCTGCATCTGAAAAGCAGGTTGGATTACTTTTCAAGAGAGCTAAAACGAGAGGGAGTAAATAAGCTCCTGCTCTGGCAGGAGTATAAGCAGGATTATCCCAAAGGCTACAGCTATACCCAGTTTTGCTTTCATTTATCTCAACAGCTGGTTGCACGCAGGCCTTCCATGGTGCTGGAGCATAAACCGTCAGAGAAGCTTTTCATTGATTTTGCCGGTAAAAAACTCTTCTATGTGGACCGGGAGACAGGAGAAGTGATTTACTGCCAGGTGTTTGTCGCCTGTCTTCCCTACTCGGACTACAGCTTTGCCATGGCTGTCAGGAGTCAAAGTATAATAGACTTCCTCTATGCCCTTGACTGCTGTTTGCAGGAGTTGGGAGGTGTGCCACAGGTACTGGTGCCGGATAATCTAAAGGCTGCTGTAGTAAAAACCAGCCGCTATGAACCTGACATCAACAGAGCTTTAGAGGACTTTGCCAACCACTACAGCACCACTGTTATTCCGGCACGAGCCGGTAAGCCAAAGGACAAAGCACTGGTAGAAAATCAGGTAAAGCTTATCTACAGCCGGGTGTATGCTAAGCTGCGTAACCAGCAGTTCTTTGATCTGGTCTCGCTAAATGTTGCCATCAAAGAGAAGGTGCGGGAGCATAACCAGACACGCATGCAACAGAAGCCTTATTGCCGGGAGGAAAGATTCTTGGCCAAGGAAAAACACCTGCTGGGCCCACTGCCAGATACTGCCTTTGAGCTCAAGCAGTACCGGGAGCTGAAGGTGGCCCAGAATAACCACATCTATCTCTCTGAAGATAAGCACTACTACAGTGTTCCCTACACCTACATCGGCACCAGAGTAAAGGTGATCTACACCCGCTCTATGGTCTATGTCTATGGCCAAGGCAAGCAGATTGCTGTTCATGAACGCAAGCAGCGTATGGGGGCCTACAGTACCCACAGGGAACACCTCTGCTCACATCATCGCCACTACCTGGAACGAAGCCCGCAGTATTACCTACAGAAGGCTAAGGAGAGCTCTGATGAGCTGCACCAGCTGCTGGAGCTGGTATTCCAGCAAGACCGATATCCAGAGCAACTCTACCGCAGCTGTGATGGCTTAATGCGACTGCAGCGCAACTCGGATGCTGCCGCCTTTGCCAGGGCCTGCCAGATGGCTATAGCATACCAGAGCTACTCCTACAAGTTTGTCCGCAACCTGCTGGAAAATAAAATGGTGGAGCTGCAGCTGGAATCTGCTAAGGAACAAGCCCTACCCCCTCACAAGAATATCCGGGGCAAAGAATACTTCAAACAAGCCTAACCCAATAACAAAGATGAACCCAATCGAAACACAACTCAATTCCTTGCGCCTCTACGGTATGAGCCGCCATTGGCAGGGCCTCTTGGAGACCAGGAGAAGCCATGAGCTCACTCTTACTGAAGGCCTGCAACTACTACTGCAGGCAGAAGATGATTACCGCTCTGATAAACGTTTTGAACGCCTGCAGAAGAATGCCCGCTTCCGTTATCAAGCATCCATAGAAGAACTGAACCTGGAGGCATCCAGAGGCCTGGACAAAGGCCTGATCAGCAGCCTGGCTACAGGAGAGTATCTCTCTAAAGGAGAGTCAGTGCTTATCAGCGGCGCAACTGGATGCGGCAAAAGCTTCCTGGCTTCTGCACTGGGACATCAGGCCTGCGCCCAAGGATACAGAGTAGCCTATTACAACGTGCAGAAACTGCTGCTTAGAAGTAAAATGTCCAGGCTGGACGGTACCATCTATAAGTTCATGGAGAAGCTCTCCAAAACAGATCTGCTGATCCTGGATGACTTTGGTCTTACCCACCTGGAGCAACAGCAGCGACTAGACCTGATGGAAATAATCGAAGACAGGCATGGAAAAGCTTCCACTGTTATTGCCAGTCAGCTGCCGGTGGCCAGTTGGTATGATGTCATCGGAGAAGATACCATTGCAGATGCGATTCTGGACCGCCTGGTTCATGGCTCCTACAGAATCGAGCTGAAAGGTGAGAGTTTAAGAAAAAAACGGTAACATTGTCAGTCCATCGTCCTCTGTAAACCTCTACCTGCTAGAGGGGGTCAATATCACCGAAACAGGGGGTCAGCATTACCGAAATATCCAGGTACTCTGGTTATCAAAAAAAAGCTATAGTGACAGCTTCATTTCACAGGCATTCCTGTTACTTAAAAATTCAGATGCTAATGGATAATCATTGTTAGTTCTTGGAAGTCGTATATCTTCAAATTTATGGAGGTATATATAATATAGTATAGATCAGCTATCATTCATAGCATGCTTGCTTGCCTCGAGGGGTTAGCAGTTCTACCTTAAACCACTGCAAACATTCCTCCATCCAAAAATGAGAGCTTGGTAAAATCGTTCCTGTCCACTCTTATGTGTATATAGTCTCCCCTGCATGATAGCACCTAAGAAAGGAACGTTTTTTGGTAGGCTAAATGTACCGAGGAAGTAAGCTTATGGGAAATAATGAATGGTTTAGACAAGCAATAGTTCGTAACTATACCCAACTTTCGGCCCATCAACTAATAGCTTGTGACAAAGAAAGCTTTGCTAGTAACGAACATCGTCTGGTTCCTAGGCCTGTTGGCTACCTACTACTATTTGCCTTTTTTCTTATTTCCATTTCTCTGGATCGGGCTACTGTTGCTGCTCCTAACTGTACTGATAATTCAACTCTTCAAGCTATTCAGAGAGCGTAAAAATATTAGCCGACTGCGCGTACAAAAGGTTGTTTCATTTTTGATACTGTTCACACTCTGCATGTTTTACCACAAGGTCGCAATTGCTATTGAAAAAGTGGATTGGGTAATCTATTCAGCTAAACGAGAGGGAATCACTGAATTAGTAAAGCAGCACAGTCTAAATCCTAATGTTAGCTGGAATGGGTGGGTGTGTGAATTGCCTTTTGAGTTTCCTGTGATCTCCAATGGCGGCAATGATATAGGTATATCCCGAAAAGCAAATGGTGCTGTCACCGTCACTTTTTGGGTAAGCAGAAATTTCTTCGATGCTCCATCTACCTATTTCATCTACAGCAATGACACTGCTAGCATTCGCAGATTAGAAGCTAAAGTAAAGTATAAACCAGAATACAACTGGAAGATCAAGAATAACTGGTACAGAATATATGGAGGCTATTAATCTAGTATTAATATTTAGGGATGGAAAATTGCCATGGGAATCATAATCAAAAATAAGAAGCATTATTACACCCGCTTTCCGATTTGGTTATCGCTCATTCTGCTTTTTTTGCTGTCTCCAGTGCTGATTGGGTTTATTGGTGCGTGGATTACTGAACTGATAACTAGTGAACCTTGCCATGAAGGTAACTGTATTTGGATGGTACTCCCATGGCTGACCATCATCACGCTTCCCGTTGGCGGAATAATATTGCTTATCTACGTAGTGATCATCCTACTCGACACTGTAAAACTTATGACTAAAACTACGGCGACACACCAACAAGATTATTAAGAGAATGCTCTACATGATTCAGCAACCCTTGTCTACTGGACTAGACTTTCACACCTACAGCGACGGGCGATAAGAGCATAGCCTATTTAATTGGCGTTTCACAGTTATGATTTGGATCGTGAAGGCTTTAAAGATTATGATAAGATTACTTATTGGACTCCTTCCTGCATTTCTAATGGCTTCCTGTGGACAGGATAAGCCACAAATTGATTATAGCAGGGCGATAGACACAACTTCTGTGGCTGACAACAGAATCACGGATAGTACCAAAGTTTTGGTTGCAGAGCTACCAATAAAGTTTGACAGTACTGATGTGCTATTATTTGCCATCGGGTTGGTTGATTTACAAGAACGAGGCGGGTACAGTAAGCTTGGCTCAGGCTCTTACAGTGACGTTGATATCGCTTCCAGTTATTTCAATCGGGATCATTTGACTGGGAACTTTATTAACATCGTGTTTCAGGATACGCAGGGCAAGGAAAGAAAGCTTACTGATAAGAAAATCAGAATTAGAAACGTGAATTTTCTTAGGGATGTATTTAAAAGAACTAAGGCAGGGTACCTATTATATACTATCTCTGACAGAGACTCCGATAGAGATGGAGTATTAAGTCATTCAGATTTAGAAGCCCTTTATATCAGCAGGATCGATGGGTCTGGCTTTAAAAAAGTCACCAAGGAACTACACGAATTTTACGACTGGAGCTTAATCAAAGGTGAAGATAAGGTTTACTTCAGAACATTGGTGGACAGCAACAGAGATGGAGAATTAACGAATAAGGACAAATTTCACTATTACTTAATTGAATTTTCGGGAGATAGCTATTCGCTCACTGAATACAACCCCACAAAAACATTTGAATGAAATTCTTACGCGCACTACTACCAATCTGTATCCTACTTTCTTGCTCGGAGCAGCCATCAGAACAACAAGTTGATAAAGAATTGCCTATGGCATCTGAAGCACCAGAAGTCATAGTAACAGAACTGCAGCCACCACAAATGGTCGAGGTTGATGCAGTGCCTCCTCTGGATTCTCTTGCAGCATTCAAGGAAGGTATCGATGCATTGCCTGATAGCCTCACTATCAATAAAGGGCATATCATCTTTGGTGATTTTAATGCAGATGCCAAAGAAGACTTATCAGCCTTGGTAACCAATCAGAACAATAGCAAAGTGGGTGTTATTATTATCCATGCCTCTGACAAACCTGATTATCTTGTTTTTGGAGGCGGACTGCTGGTAAATGGAATGGACGACCTTGGTTGGATTGACGTTTTCAGATCAATACCGAAAGGACAGACTGTTGCCGCTACTTTAGTTGATCCACAAACTGGAGACATAATAGGGGAGGATGAAGAAAATGCTGAAACACTTGAAGGAAACGGCATTTATATGCATGTAAATGAAGCAGGTGGTGGGGGAATACTGTATTGGGACGGCAGTAAATATAACTGGCTTCACATTGAATAAGGGATGGCCTATTTTCAACAAAAGCTGATTTTAATTTAGCATAGAAATGGTAGACTACAGCTTCTGGTTTTGGAGCGATAAACTCAAAGGGATTTTAGTCCTACTAGCGTCTCTAGTGGATTATGATTTGTGGGATGAGGAAATTGAAAGCATCAAATCAGCACTTATAGGCACAAATGATGAAAGTAATATCTGGACAGAATATTCTATGAAAGGTAGAAAGTACTCACTAGGCTTGAAACTAGCACATGATGCGGAGAAAAGGACGGACATGATTCACATTAGTATAAATGCCACTCACATCATTCAAGAAAAGCTAGAAGCATTGAATCTGTTCCAGAGTATGGTGAAGGAATTAGAAATAGAAAGATGAAACTGCTATTAACAGCCTAATGATGCAACCGTCTCCTACGCATTCATTTAATGTTGTATAGGCAGCATACTTTATATACCTTAAGCTTGTGCTAGTATAGGGCGCTGCTTTATTCAACGGATGGTGTAGCCAGTAATTTATGAAAACCATAACCACATCACTCTCCATAGTCACATTGATGTTTGTGTCTTCATGTAACGGTCAGACTGTAAAAAAGCAAGAGATAAGTTATATGGATATTTTTGAACTATCGCCAGAATCGGCACATCCAAAAGCTAAGGAGTTACTCACAGAGGACTTTTACTGGAGTCCCATCAATGAAAGTGGTCCGTTTGGTAGTGATGATGGCTCAGATGCCTTCTATGGATTTATGCAGTGGAGGCAATCAAATGCTAGAAGAAGTCCAGTAAAGTACCTTGATGAGCTACTTACTGAATGGGGGCTGCCAAAGTTTGACATCTATGAGCTTGACACCAACAAAATCAATGCTTATCTAATCAACAATAATAAAAGCGATGCATCATTGATTGCAGGACTCATTCCTGAAATTAGGAAGCATTACGAGGAAATGGGTAAACGTGAGGGAAAAGAATTTGATGAAGCATCTTTTCAAAAAAGCATAGAACTATCAAATCAAGGCATGGGACAGCGCCACCTGCTCGGTATCGATAATGCAATAATAGCAGTAGGTTTTGGTCAATTCGTAATCGAGGGCAAGATGGATGATGATATTAAAAGTCTGACTAAGATCGCATTAACTAGAGAACAGTTGCCGATCATGCTAGAGCAGTGGGGCGAATACAAAGATGTTCGAAAAGCTATGCTGGCAAAAATGTTAGCAGACCTTGATAAAATGTAAGAGCAAGTAGCAACAGCACAATGACGCGAGCATTCAGCCATTGCTTGTCCAGACAGCAATCTTTAGGTACATTCAACATGGTCTATCTAAGGGTATCTTCTGCTAAATGTAAATTACTTGGGCAATTATTAAGATGAGCAAGGAGCAGTGTCCTATATGCTATTCCGAACTTGAGGTTGTTGATTGTGCTCCATGCCATGATTGCGGACATCTACCCGAAGAGGTTGAGCATTTCAAGAATGGAAGACACAAGTACAGGATTTATAATGTATTTGAAGGCCTCCGACTGCAATTGTGCGATTTCTGTGATGTGGACTTTGGCTCCTATAAGTCAGAATATTTTGGACTTGAAAACGGAAAAAGGATAACTCTCGAGGATTTTGAGATTATCCAAGAATTAGAAAGTCGTAATTTGGTAAAGGACAAATACTGCCGAGAATGTAATAAGAGACTTAGATTCTTGACCTTTCTAAGGAACTTAAGAGAAATGAATAAAAAGTAAAAACCGTCGCCAACAAAAGTGTTTGGCAACCTCCTATAGCTTTCAGTCATTAAGAACATGAGAAATCTACCTCTATTACTTGTATTTGTCCTTATTGGTTGTAGCTACCAAAAGCAGCAGAAAGAAATAGTAGAGCATCATCAAGAAGTTAATAAGGTAGATTACTCTGACTTTACAGAAGCCCCTGATAGTGCTGAATTCACCAGTAAGACTGTTGCTGTGACGCCTGCTGTAGAGGTGAAAAAAGAACTCATAATGGGAGCATGGACAGATGGAAGTACTGAAAACGCCACTTTAGGTATTGACCAAGACTCTATCTTTTATGTGGATGCCTTTGAGATTTATCATTACAATATCATAGAGGATTCAATAATCATTGACCTCAAAGACAGGATAAGTAAGATTAAAGTGACTAAACTATCAGAAGATTCAATGATATGGGAATCTGATATGGGAAAATCTACTTTTTGGAAGTTTCATGATTAAAGAATCAAGCAATCTCCCAGCAAGCCTGTTGCCATTATTGTGCAGGCAGCTTACTTTGTCAGTTTTAAACGTAAAGCAGACCCTGCTTTATAAAATGGATGTTAGCAGCCAATCCCACTAAAAATGTCTTACGAGATTACAGATACAGAAAGGGAATATTTTGGTCTTGAGCCAATTGGGAGTAATTGGGAGAAGGTTGCCTTCAAAGGTGACGCTTACCGCCCCGACAGTACCCTGTATTATGAAGGTGATACCATAAAACGACACATCGTCTCTAAAGAAGATCAGTATGCAGAATATCAATACAACGAAAGGACAAAAGATAGGGCAGTCCTTTTACCAAAAACAGGAAAAGGGAAAGAGAAGAAATTAACAGCATCAGTTCTTGAGCAGAGGCAACCAACGGGGGTATATCTAAGCGTAGATAATAGCGGTCTGTCCATCGGAAACTACACAACCCAAACAACTTTCTATTCAACCTTTTGGGAGAAGGGTAGGCATTCAGAGAAGGAGCCTATTCCTGCTGTGATTGATAGCTTCATCAAACAATCACCTGAAACCCATATGGAGGAGATTTCCAGATTCAAAGCTTCGAAAAGAAAGAATATCAAATACATTGCAGGCGATTATTTCAGGTTTAAGCTAAATAGAGCAGAATACGGATTCGGGCGTCTTCTGCTGGACGTAAATAAATTAAGGAAGAAAGGCCTTTTGCCACATGGACACGGGCTTAGCTTATTAATGGGGCCTCCGTTGATAGTCCAGTTATTTTCCTTCAAATCAAAGGAGAAGGACGTTGCCATTGAAGTCCTTGATAAACAGCCAAAGCTGCCCTCTGATGTAATGATGGACAACCTACTCCTGTATGGAGAATACGAAGTTTTCGGACACAGAGCAATCAGGGAGGAAGAGCTGGACTTTCCTATTTCGTATGGAAGGGCAATTGATCAAACCTCAAATATCCTTTCTTTAGGTTCAGTAAGTGAGGTTTTCAATTCTTCATCAAAGACAACGTTTGCTACCAAAGGGACTATAAACTTGATGTACAGCAGCTTTAAATGTAAGCTCACCACCCCATTTTCGGACAGTGTCCTGAAATCTGTGTAAATGAAGATTCATCTTTGGGATGAATGGGTTTTCTTAGCCATTGGTCAAGCAGAATGAGAGATAGAGAACCAGTCCTGATAGGCAGGTCTGGTTCCATTCCACTTGGCGCTCCCTATTGCTGGCAGGTTGCTCCCCAGCAGAGCCTGTTTCCCCTTCAGGAGTGCAGAATGAATATACTAAATTTTCAGCTTCCCTTAAAGCTTGCATCTGTCTTCGTAGAGGCTGGAAAACTGATTGAGAATAATAGCCCAGTTCTGGATAGGCTGGGTCCATTTTTTGGTGATTTCCCTAAGGGCCAGAAAGACTGCTTTTTTCACTGCATTATCATCGGGAAAGGAGCCTTTGGCCTTGGTATACTTCCTAATTTTGCCGTTCAGGTTTTCGATAAGATTGGTCGTGTAGATGATTTTCCTTATCTCCAGGGGGAAGTCAAAGAAGACAGTCAGCTCCTCCCAATTCGTTCGCCAGGATTTAACAGCATAGGGATATTTGCTTCGCCAGATCTCTTCCAGCCTATCTAATTGGGCGGCAGCCATTTCCTTGGTTGGGGCTGTATAAATCCTTTTCAGATCCTCAGTAAAGGCTTTTTTATCCTTCCACACCACATAGCGGCAACTGTTTCTGATCTGATGAACCACACAGATCTGAGTGGCAGCATGAGGAAAGATGCTTCTAATACCCTGGCTAAAGCCAGAAAGATTATCAGTGCAGGTGATGAGAATATCCTCCACGCCTCTGGCCCTGATGTCGGTTAACACACCTACCCAGAAAGCGGCACTCTCGGATTCAGAGAGCCACATGCCCAAAAGCTCCTTTTTACCTTCCTTATTTAGCCCCACTGCCAGATAGATGGTCTTGTTGATGACCTTTCCGTTATGGCGGACTTTAAAGACGATGCCATCCATCCACAAAATGAAATAGAGAGACTCCAGCGGCTTATGCTGCCATTCCAGAATGTCTTCACTGACTTTAGCAGTAATGGTGGAAATGGCTGATTCAGAAAGATTGAAATCATAGATCTCCCTGAGCTGCTCTTCGATATCACGAGTGCTCATGCCCTTAGCATAAAGGGAAATCACCAGCTCTTCTATGCCCTGGGCCAGGCTGCTGCGCTTAGGCACTACTACTGGCTCAAAAGTACCTGCTCTGTCCCTGGGTACTTCCAGGTCTACCTCTCCATACTTGCTCTTAAGCTTTTTAGAGGTCTTGCCATTACGGGAATTGCCAGTGTTCCTTCCCTCAGCAGAATACTTCTCATAGCCCAGGTGAGCGTCTAGTTCACCCTCCAGCATCTTCTCAGTTCCCCTGACATAGAGCTCTTCCATGAAAGAGGCAAACTCGCCAGAGTCCTTAAACTGCTTCAAGAACTCCGCATTCAAAAAATCTTCCTTACTAATCATAGCTTTGGAACTGTTATAAAAGTTAATAAAAAAGGTTCAGAGATTTTCATCCCCGAACCCTCATTTACACAGTTCCTTAGACACTACCCATTTTCGAACTCATTTATATCTGCATAAAAATTTTTATCAAAGTCATTTTGGGTCATTCCCTTCAGATACTGGTTTAGCTCGTCAACATCTTCAATTTGAATAAAAGACCATGAGAAGTTCTTTTGACCAGTCAACGCGTATTTTCTAGTTACATCAAATCTAGTTTCAAACACCTTAATAGGATCATCTGCTGCTATAAGCTCAAGCCCAATTTTCAGTAGAGTCCGTAGTAGCATATCTGGTTTCGTAACTACTGCTGGAATCCTCATCTGATGCTTTTTACCTAAAAGGGTCGCATCTTCTAAATGCTTATGTGGATGATATGCAAGGAGGCCGAAAATTCCACCTGCTTCCAGTTTGCCTTCCCAGAATTCAAACCAAGGAGCTTTCCTTTTCTTTGTTGGAATACTAAAAAATGTTCTGAACATTGATAATGGGTAGGTCGCGAGGGCCTGTTGTTCTATTGATGAACCAAACTTGTTTTGGCATGAATCACATAGTAGACCATCAGGAAGTATAGCCCAATCACCACCCCCCAAAGACTCTGGTATTATATGTTCTTTGGTATTAAAGAGGCTTGTATCGGTAGTTAAACAGAAAACACACTTTGGGTTCATCTGTAAACTCTTCTATGGTTTAGCACTTATCTTCAGACTCATAACTGCTGTTCGGTACGGTTTTTCAACCATATATTTGTTTCCTTTGGATAAATGTACTATGGCTGTTAAGTAAATGAGGATTTACACCGCTACACTAGAACAGGCTCAACTGGTGAACAGGCTTAGGGTGGAAGGTACCTATAATCATGAATGGATTACGGGAAGCAATATGATGCGCTTGAGTGGTTCCTAAAAAAAGATAGAGGTCTTTGGTTGCTGCAAAATCATCCATATACTTCTTGCGAACATCGGCACAGGCTGCCGCTTCATTTCCTTCATGTCGGGCAAGGCAATTCCAATATAATTGCCCAATTTCCCAGTCTTCTACCATCATTGTAGACTGCTTCCCATCTTCATCGATGATAGCGTAAGAAAATTTGTATGGAAGTTTTCTTACAACCTCAAATTGTCCATTCTCTTTGACCTGCTCAAATAAGTTCATCTGCTTGAGTAGATCAATTTTTTCTCTACTCCAATCCCGCGCAACGGCTTCAATCTTGAAGTCCAGTACGGCTTTAGGTTTGAAAACTGCTAGGGAGGTGCAGACGGTACGATCTTTTGCTTCCCCGATAAGGTGGATTAAATTTGTATAAACCCTATTTAAAACGAATTTCTTACGCTCTCGCCAGTTGTCTTTTGTGTCTATGCTACCTACGATCTGGAAGGGAGTATCTAGTTTCGCTGGTCGGTAGCTCTCAGGCCTGAAGTCCCTTTCATTTTTTACCAAATCAAGCTCTACCCAGTCATATTTTTTATACTGCTCCTCATAAGACTTTTTTCTGAAAGGAACTGGGTAAATACGTATCCAAGAACCATCTTCCTTGAAGCCTGCTGTACACACCAATTCATCGTATTTAGATGAGATTGTAGGATATGTCTTTACGGCTATCAGAACTTTAGTCAAGGCCATCCCTAAATATGTCTAAGTTGGTACTGGAAGTTTGGTAGTTTAGCTATTGACTCCGCTAAAGGTTTGCGATGACACTGGCAGATGTTTGCTTCAAAGCAGGTCAGAGCTATACGTTTATAAGTTACTAATAAATCTAATATCTTTTGTTGGACGGCAGTGGTTTTTACTAATGAAGTGGTACGGTAAGCTTCGAAAAGCTTATCATAGTCACTCTGGGTATTAAGTTCTTGCCGTTGCTCAGAGTCAATCCCAACTTCAGGTTCATGGACGTATTTTACTCCTATGCTATCGCAGTACTTGGCAAGCTGAGACTTTGAAAAGCCAAACTTCATGCTTAATGGGTTGCGACGAACATCAATCAATACCTTCACATCATTTTTGATAAGACGGTTGAGGTACTCCTCTAAAGAAATTCCTTCATAACCTATAGTAAACAGAGTGACAATCTCTTTGGCTGGTTTGCTGCGGTGAACTTTCTCTAGCTGAGGCTCGGAGAGAATGTCAGCAGCCTTGATGCTATTAATCGCATAATATGGGAAGTTTATGTAAGTGTGCTTCATTAGAGCTGTACTGCTCATAGTACCATAAGATGCCTTTACCTGTATAAGCACTTTCTTGTCTGGCACCTTAAGCTGCTTAATGTAATCAACCGTATCTGACTTGATATAACTACTTGGGTCTTCTTCCATCAGTCCCTTCTTTACCATAGTCATCAAATCAGCATTTGCTGAATACGAAAAGCATCCATACTTGTAAGGAATAAAATCATACTCTGGGTTTTGCTGGTACTGACCAAAAAGAAACAAGAGCTTTTGGAGGCGAATTTTTTCTATTCGACCCTCGAATGCTTGTAGTAATGCTAGTATAACCTTCCTGCGATAAAACATTCAGCAAAGATAGCTCCTAATGTGGATACGACAGCAAAGAAAGTATGCACAAGAAGCATGCTTCCCTAAAAGAGTACGCTACCAACATCATAGATCAAACTTTACCCCATTTACCTACTATAAAATGATGTGGACATGTGCTCCATACTCCGATTGGGCTATGTGGCATCAGAAAGCCCCAGCCGAAACAGTATTCATAATATTGTTGAACTAGAGCTAATAGCCGTTAAAATTGGAAGATATAACGCTTCAATCTGTTTTGCTGCCAATAGAAATTTGAACGAGAGTATCTTCTCAAACAATCCTCTCCCCAAATATTGACTGGTCAGTGGGGACGGATCTAACTACCACTTCAACCACCCTGCATCCCCTGTAAAATACATTATAGAAAGGAACGTTTGTTTGGGGCATGATTCATGAATACTAGAGTTGAATAATGAAAGGTAGCAGTATTTTATTTGTTGTCTGTTGTTGCTACATTGTAGCAGTAAGGCCAGTATGTAAACTTTTGCTCTTATCATGAAAAGCCTGTGCAGCATTTTACTCCTCTTCTTTACCATGAACTTTACTTTAGTTTCATGTGATGCAGATGATTGGCGTGGCTGCCCTCGGGACTATTATTTTGATCTTGATAATATTCTTGGCTTCGAAGTGAAAGATCAATCAGGTGATTATCTATATGGTACATACGGTTTGAAAATCATAGAGGATATTGCATCTGGTTTTGATACTTTGAATGTTTCCAATAATGGAACGTCTATCTATATTGGCTTTATTGATAATGAAGATAGAGGGGTAGTAGATCAATTAATAACAAAAAGATATTACCTCATACACCAAGAGGGATACAAAGACACATTAGATATTGACTTTAAAATGCGCATAGATCGATGCGATGATCAGGTCATAAATTACCTCAAAGTAGTCTTCAATGACAGCGTCTATCTTGATGGTAACACCGATAGAGTACCTTTCTTGAGGTTTATCAGAAATTAGACATTTTATTCATCTAGGTTTATTTTAGTAGATGGAAGTATCAAACCTAAGTTAACTCTCTGGAGTTTTCTATGAGTGTTGAATCTACCGTATTGTTACAGCCGATGTTCTGATCAGGCAATGTCAGCGATCATCTTTTCGTGAAGTGAACTCATGCTCATATGAAAAATACTACCAATATATTATTCATCCTCGCAATAACTATTTTGAGTAGTTGTGACAGGGAAAAATGCCATGAAGTTTATCCTGATACGTATATCAGAATAACATATATTGATGAAATTACTGGTGATACGATCATTAATTCTTTTACAGACGAAGAGATTTTTTTTGTTTTAAATAGTGAGTTGGATACAGCGGATTATTTTATTGAAAGTAGAATGTTATGGATTGATCATAATCTTTATAACGTGACATATGACAGTCTATATGATCTTACCTTTTACCCATACTACTTAAATGAACCCGACACCGTACGATTAACATTCATACCCAAACCCAGCACGTGCGCTTGGGGTTATTCTTTAACTAAGGTCTTTGTTAATGATGTCGAAGTTGAATATAGTGATTATATGGTTGAAATATTTAAGTAAGACAGCCAGCTTTCAGCCATTGACAATGCATGCAGCAGCAATTTATGCGTACATTCGGCAAAGGGCAGTGAAGGGTATCTAATATTAAATGGACGCTAGCATTCATTATGATCAAAAGAGCCAAAGGCAGCAGAAGTTTTATGAATAGCTCTTTTTTTATCGGGATTGCTATTGTGTTAGTGGCTATTCTTCTCGGTACGTATTTTTTCGATCCCAGAAATGTTAATTACAAGGAGCTCCCATATAATGAATTGATTGTAGACCAAGATTTTTATGAATCTTCAGCGTATGAACATTGGCATACCATTAACTTAAGATCCTTCAGCATAGAAACACCGACATCATACCGATTTTTCAAAGGAAGAGGGATTGATAGCTATGTTGGTGGTATCACAAATCAAGTTGATACTTTATACTTTGACTATGGCTGGTATTCCAATGATCTTAGTGAGTTTGATAACATGATGAACTTTCAGGTTACAACAGAATGGATAAATGGACGTAAAATTAAGATCGTGAGAGAATTACAATCTGTAGGTAAGGTAGGCGCTTATATAGAAAATCTAAAAGGGAACAATAAGTTATGGATCTTCTGTAGCAATTGTCAAAACCTTGATGAAAAAGTACAGATGCTTCGGACACTGAAATTCTAAAGAATGAAATTACTGGAGGTAAACCTTCCTGTACTAAGATAATGACATGCCCTGTTCAGCCATTGAATGTTCAGAAGCTAAGTTGAGGTACTATAAGTTAGCGCCAGTGAAAGAGCATCTGCTACATTAAACCAAACAGCTCCTGCAAAGGCTAATGAAAAAGTTTTATATTCTTTATTGTCTTTTTGTTTATGGTCAAGCTTTGTTTGCTCAAGATCATGCAAATGATACTATCTATCTTCTATTAAACACCAATGATACACTGATCAAGGTAGAAGAAAGCGATTCTACGAGTGAAGGTTTCTATGGCAGGTATGTTATTTATGATGAAGACCTAATCAGGGAGAAGGACAGTTTATTAAAAATAAACCCCCTACTGCCCCAAGGGATATGTGAGTATTATGAGTTTAGATCTTATGATGATGGAAAGCTAGTAGATCAGGCATTCTTGAAAAACAAAACTATATACAGCAGAAGGGATATAGCTTTAAAAGGTCTTGGTACTTATAATATTTATAGTTTGGAGTCAAAAGGGGAGAAATACATTATTAGGAAACTAAGCTTTATTGGCTGCGAGTAGTCCGATGCTTCAACTGCAAGACATAAAGATTTGTTGTATACCAGTAGCTGTTGCACAACTTCCTCAATAATTTTTATGCAGGCGGTAAAATTTATTTACTTTCAACCAACCCAGTGAATGAGGTGGTGAAATACTCAATGACACTTGTTTGTATTGACCCGCCGCTCATAATAATACCTACAGCAGTCATTGTTCTTCCACCTTGCATCGGTTACATTTGTGACTAAATAGCAAGAGCCGTGGTAGGGGAGACTTTCACGTTCAAATCAGTGAGAACGTATGTGGGTGTAGCTCCCTTATATGACTCGACTAACACATAAATGCCAAAGATAGAGTTGATCACAGAGATTAAGGCACCAATTGAAAGGTGTTTTGATTTATCAAGAAGTATTGATTTGCATGTGATTTCAACTCAACATACAGGTGAACGAGCAATAGATGGAGTAACTTCAGGACTAATTGGGCTCGGCGAAAGTGTGACGTGGAGAGCAAAGCATTTCGGGATTTGGCAAGATTTGACGAGTAAGATTACAGATTACCACAGGCCTGTTTTCTTCGCTGATGAAATGGTAAAGGGAATCTTTAGGTCTTTCCGTCATGAGCATCATTTCAGACAAAAGGACGCAGATGTAGTGGAGATGATGGACTACTTCAATTATCAATCACCGCTGATGATTTTGGGCAGGATCGCTGATAAATTGTTTCTTGAATTGTACATGAAGAATTTACTGAAACAAAGAAATCAGATAATAAAAGAAGTAGCTGAATCAAATCAGTGGAAAAAAATATTGACACCAAAAAAATAAAGTATACGTGCGCCAACCTCAAAAAACAGTAACGCTGGTTATCGGTGCATTATATTTTAGTGCTATTTGCTACTTTAACCAAAATTTACAGTGAGCTGTAGATTTACCTCATTCGCTGGTATTTTTATTGACGTTGAGATTAATTTGAAATATGGAGCAGTCCACAGTTCATGGAGAAAATGGAAGTCTCATCGTGATTTCATTTGAGGAGGTTTATGGATTTCCAGAAACTACAAGCTACTGGGGCGGCTATGATGTGCGGGCAAGGATAAAAATCAAATCAGGTAACTTTCAAGTTGACTCAATTTTGTGGACTTCTACAGGAGAGATATACGGTCTATATGAAGGACTAAAATCATGTATGCAGCTTTACAAGGAACGGTAACCTATCTAACTTATGAAGGAAATCTTGATCTGCAAATCTCTTATGATAATATTGGGCATGCTGGTGTTAGTGGTAAGTTCTTTGAGCAAGGCCAGTATGAAAACGAATTAAGGTTTGAATTTCTTTCCGACCAGTCATATCTCAACTCAACTATCACTGAATTGAGCCAAATCATAAATAAGTACGGTGACAAGAAAGGGGTAATCAATGAAATCTGACTATAAAAACATTATACATTACTCCGCGACTGTTCTACCGTTATTGTACAGGAGGTTAGCTTTGCCAACTTTCAGCAAAGGGCGGTATATGGACTTGTTGTCATTTTCATTTGGTATGTTGCAGATAAATAAATGAAGACTATAATCGAAGCTATAAGGATGACTATTGCAGTAGGAATGGGTATACTTGCTTCGTTTGCTATAGGTATTCTTGGGCTGCTAATCTATGATAAGAATAGAGGTTTTGTCGGTATTTTAATCACTGCATTAGTCGGATTATTAGCCATTTATGTTGGATATCAAGTGTACAAGACTGCCAGAAGACGGGGTATATTAGAATTCTCAGCAGCAGTACATACCTCACCTGATATGGATAATCTTGAACCTTCAGGAAATAGTGAGGTAAGACGGGTGAATATTAGGGAGTATGTTGGGTTTGTAAATAATGGTGAAGACCTTTTCAAAGGTGGCTACCTTAGAATCTGGGGCGACTGGAAAGGCAGAGACTTAGAACAAATACATTCCATAAAAGAGGCTAGGTACGTGAACTCTGAAAATCTATTTCAGATTATATTTCAGGATGAATCCCAAGTATCAGTTTGGAATCCACAGATAATAACAGAATCACCTACGTATCTTAAGATACTAAAAGCTGGTAAAGTTAGATGGGAGTGGAAATCAAGTAATCACTCTGATAAAAGTTACTATGACTACTTCAGGGAGAACAAAAGAATCAGGACAGAAACGAACACAGATTGGAAAGATGATCCAATAGATGTCTTGCTAGGTGAACCTGCCCTGTTGATAATAAAAAAAAAACAAACTATCGGCAACAACAGTAGCTGTTGCACAACTCACTGAAAAAGAAGGTAATTCTTTATGCTAACACCAGTTGTTTCTCAATTTTATTCCAGAGCAGAAGCTTGCCAGAAACAGCCAAAAAATTGCAGCCGCAGCAGGCTTGGAGGCGATGAGAGCATCTGTTCAACTGCTGACATGAGCCCTCGGGTATTTATTTTCATTACTGAAATCTATACCGCAGGGGTAGACTGTACCTGTAAGCAAAATAGCTTTGAACACTATACATTGACTATATGATGGTTTGGATTTCAGTCAGTCAAGGTGTATGTTAAGGCAAAAATAAAGTAAAAATATACGCCACTGTGGAGTATATACAGTAGTTGGTGTGTATTGAAATATCAGCAGCTTTTGAAGCTTAACAAGTAACAGCAGATGAACAATAGAATCCTTATTCCTTACAGTAAAGTAAAGATTGGTTTAGCCCTTTTAGGATGTTTAGCCTTTATAGCTTTATCTACTTGTATTTTATTAGATGATGAAGGATTCACATCGATAATGTTTAAAAGTGAAGTCTTAAACAAAGTAATTGCAGGAATAGCAATATTGTTCTTTGGGGCTATACTTGTTACCATTCCAATAAAGCTATCCTCCAATAGTGTGGGGGTCATCATTGACGATAATGGTATAACAGATAATTCAAATTTTTCAAGTATCGGTTTAATCGAGTGGAAAGATATAAAGGGCGTTAGGACAAGGCAGGTCGAGAAGACCAAATTCTTGCTTGTCTATACCAATAGTCCCAAAAAATATATTGATAAAGCAGAAAGTGGCTTTAAGAGACGACTTTTGACTGCTAATAATAAAATGAACGGAACTCCACTTTCAATAACTTCAACAATTCTAAGCATGAAGTTTAGTCAATTGGAAAAGATTGTAGCGGAAGCATATAAAAAAAATAAAAACATACACCAACAACAGAATAAAGCAAGCTCCCCCAGCTCATTCAGCCATTGACAATCCTATTGTCTACCTTTGCGTCCGCTCAGATAGGGCTGGTGTAGGTCGCCTGCTTTATTCAATGGACGTGTGTGTCTTGAACCAACTTCTGCTTTAGTGGGAGGAGGATGCTGTACAAAAGATGGAAGGCTTTTCTTTTGAGAGATCAACAAGTGTGGAGGCCGAGCGAACTGGCTGGCCGACTTGCTTTCAGAGGAGGAGGATTGGACTTCCGCAGACGCCCGTCAGGGGGAGTCTGCAAACCACCTTATGCTGCTGGAGGAGTAACTGCCTTTGGTGGTGAGCGATAAGGAAAAGCAAGGGCAAAGATTCTTGCAGGTACGTGTTGAGGAGCTGAATAAATTGAACCACCTAAGAAGCCTCGTCAGGATATAAAGTAATGTCGAAAGCAGGTGCTACGTCCGCATCTGTGAAGGGAGTGTGAAGGATGACCTGATTTCTGATCACACGGCATTCGGGGTAAAGGTGGCAGGAACTCAACATAGGCTTTTGTATGGAACAAGAGAAGCTGCTATCGTCCTGTAAACTGGAAAAGGAAGCAGGCACACAAGGATAGTGTGAGATAGCAGTGGCGGATCAAGCCGTAGTAGTGACGAATGCTGTGAAAGCAGCAGGAGCGAAGGGCTTGAGCTGTTTAGTTTCATTTTTGACACAACCAGTAATGGGATGATCGACTATCATGAAACAAAGTCACAGCCAATTTCCAGAACCATGGTATGGCGGGCTTACCAGAAAGTAAAAGCTAACAAAGGAAGTGCTGGCATAGATCAGATGGACTGGCAGGATTTAGAGAAAGATCTAAAGGGCCAGCTCTACAAGCTATGGAACAGACTTAGCTCGGGCAGTTATTTTCCACAGCCCGTCAAAGAAGTAAAGATCAGCAAATCATCAGGTGGCATTCGCAAGCTGGGTATTCCTACGATCTTAGATCGCATTGCGCAACAGGTGGTGAAGACCCATCTGGAGCAGATCCTGGAGCCTCTCTTTCACGAGCATTCCTTTGGCTATCGTCCTTCAAGAAGCTGCCATCAGGCAGTGGAAAAAGCAAAGCAGAACATCTTTACTAATGACTGGGCCATTGATCTGGACATCAAAGCGTTCTTTGATACCATAGATCATGATAAGCTCATGGGGGCCCTTGGTCATTATTGTAAAGATAAGTGGGTATTGCTGTATGTAGAGCGTTGGCTTAAGGCGGGAATTATGCAGGTAGATGGTTGTTACATAGAGCGGGAAAGTGGCACGCCCCAGGGTGGGGTCATCAGTCCGCTATTGGCCAATCTTTACCTGCATGTTGCCTTTGACGGATGAATGCAGAAGAGCTTTACAGATAAGTGCTTTGTCAGGTATGCCGATGATATTGTAGTACACTGTAAATCTGAAAAGCAGGCGCATTTCCTGCTGGACAAGATCAGGGAGCGATTAGCATCTTGCAAATTAGAGGTACATCCTGTAAAGACAAAGATTGTCAACCTTAGGGGCTACTCTAGCATTAGATATGCCCGTAGTTTTGATTTTCTGGGTTTCACGCTAAGACCTCATTGGAGTAGAACCAATAAAGGTTTGCGACTTACGCCTTATGTAGGCATTAGTAGAAAATCGGTGAGCCGTATTCTGGAGAAGTTTAAGTGTATGCAGATCCACAAATGGAGAAAACCCATTGAAGAACTCGCTGCCAAGCTCTCTTCAGTGATACGGGGAGTGATGAACTACTACCGTATAGGTGCAGCCAAGGCCTCTGTTTCCTTGTGGAATCAACTCAACCTGCGGCTCCTCAAATGGGTGAAGTGGGAAAAGAGACTTCCTAAGGAAGCTGCACTTAGCTGGCTAAGAAAGAAGTACAGACAGAAACCTGCTCTTTTTCCACACTGGAAATTGGTATATCCATAATGTAGCTACTACATTAGTGACTAAACAGCAAGAGCCGTATGAAGGGAGACTTTCACGTACGGTTCCGTGAGAACGTGAGGGTGAAATTCCCTCGCGTGACTCGACTAGGTGCAAGCAAAATCATGGAATTCACTCTCGATCGAATTAATCGCACCCTGAATCTGCTTTTCAAAGATCTAAGTATTAGTACGATCAATTATTCTATCGATACATGGACGCTTGAATTTTGTAGATATTATGATGATTCTCATTATTCAACTAGCCATGTATCAGGACTTAGTTTAGTAACTCATGATATTGAAGTATCGAATGAAACTGAATGGATTGATCATACTCAAAAAGGACCATTCAATATAACTGACTCGATTGACTATCAAGAATCTATAAAGGCACTTATATTATTTCACTTAGCCAGACTGCCTATTCAAGGAGTGGAGCTAAAAGAGGATGCTGACCTATACTTTAGGTACGCTAATGATAAGTACTTTAAAGTTAAAGGACATGATGAAATCGCAGATTGGATTTGGTGGTTAAATATTGAAAATCATGAAAATGTAATTATTAATGATTCTGGTAGGCTAGTGTTTCAAACAGCATTAAAAAAATATATAAAAGCCAGCACCTAACAACAGTAGCTGTTGCACAACTCGCTGAATGAGAGGCTACTTTTTCATCATCCTAACACCAGTTGTTTCTCAATTTTGATTCCAGAGCAGAAGTTTGTCAGAATCAGCCAAAAAAGTACTGTTACAGCAGGTTTGACTGTGGCAGGAATGGACTTCTTGTTCAAAAAAAGGATTAGCCCAGTAGGTGGTTGCAGCATAAACCCACCACTCTAGTTCATCCATTAGAGTGGTGTAAGCTTCTTAGATAGATAAAAGGGTTTTGAAAAGAAATCTTTCTTAACTATACGCACCTGAATTGTGCTCTGCGGCTTGTTAGTAAGAACAGTAACAATTCATTCAATCCTCATTATCCATCTTATTGATGCTAAGAAAAATCTACCAGTTCGCGCGTGAAATTATGAAAAAGGCAATCCTGTTACTCGTATGCAATCTGTTTGCCATGGCTGTATTTGCTCAAACCAACATGGCCTATCCCCACTGCAACTGCACGGAGACAATATCTAAAGATGATGTTTACCAGCTCAAATGTGGAGAGATACTCATTGAAGAGGGGAGGTACATAGATCAGAAAAGATCAGGTGAATGGATAAGCCGAAATACAGCAGGAAACATCATCATCAAAGCAAACTATACGGAAGGAGTGCTGGATGGAGCCTATGAGCAATTTCACTTCAAAGGAAAGCCTAAGTTAGTGGCACGTTTTCAAAATGGGCTTCAGGAAGGTAAGTGGACTTACTTTAACGACAAAGGCAGAGTCATCAAGGAAGGAAGCTTTGCAGGTGGGCAACCAATTGGCATTTGGACATCTTACGATAAAAGTGGTAAGAGAGTGGTTGCGCAATATGATTTCGATAGCAAGCAAGTAAAAGTATCTGAAGGTGCAGAGCGGTACTTCAATAAAGGAGGCATTGCCAGAGATGATGCAAGTGGGGAATGGATGGTCTTACATTTTCCACATAGGAATATCAAAAGTGATGTGGAGCCATTTGCAGGCTATCTAATAGCAGGCGATCTCTTTCTGGACTATACAAGCATACCTTTGATTTTCATGAATACCTATGCCCATTATGAATTCATTGCAGAATTGAAGGTGAGCAATGGGATCGTTACAGTTGCCAGTATTCAGGAAAAGGCATCCTCTGAAGCCTTTGATGCAAATGCTCCCTCTTTTCCTTTCATTGTTCAGACAAATTCACCCAACAAACTATCCAGAGTACAGCCTAGTGAAGAAAGCCTAAAGCTGCTAAAAGATCGTTTACAAGAAATGCTGGCCCTTACAGGCCCATGGATAACCAATGGATATGAAGGGGTCATAAAAGTACAGATTCCCTTCGTGCTCAATGAGATTCACAAGTTTTAACTTATCTCGTTACCAGCATATCCTTTAAATCACCTCCAGCATATATTCTTACCGTTAGTGATAAAGTAAGCGTATTATGGCAGGCTGCACATTAGGAGATTGAGAAGGATAGGGGTGATATGCCCCCGCGTGAATTGACTGTTGTGATTGATCAAATCAGATAGATCGAATCAATGAGAAAGAGAGGCTTAAGGAGATACTACAGAAATTTAAATAAAACAGATGCTCTGGAGCGCATTGACTTTAGTGGCTCTCCTGATTCATGGTTTGACCTTTATCATCTGCACATTGATAACTTTGGATTAGGTAACAAATCATGGAAAGCTCGCAAACAGCATTTAGATGCTCTATTTCGACTAGCTGATAAAATAGAAGAGAAATTAGCTTGTTACCCTAAGCACTTTCAATACTGGATTCAGATCGACGAGATGGATAGTTCTGAAGATGCGATCTATGTTCATTCAGAGAACCCAAACAGTAATAACTTTCCAATCAAACTGGACATCGACGGCCAGACGGAATGCAAAAGTTTAACACTGCTTGACTACCTTAAGCAAAAGAATTATTACATGGTGAAAATAAGGCTCTCTGATGCAAAAGGCAATGAAAGCATTACTTTCTTTCTCTATAAGGCGGGTCTTGGATTAGAAATAATATAAACCCTTTATAATTATAACATTCTACGAATGCCACAGCCCGTTCATCCATTTGCATGCAAGTAGAACTCTTGCGTACCTTCATCAACCAATAGTGAATGGGCATCTGCCAAATGCAGGGCCGATACCTCGCATTAAGGAAATAGACTTAAAACTGTAAGGAAGAAACGGAACAGGGATAATTTATATTTTCAACCTAAACACCTACATTAAAATTAAAGCAATGAAAAGAGTTGTGTTCTTATTAATTATCGGTGCAACAAGTTTGACCGCATGTTCAAAATGCTACGAGTGTACAAGAACTACTTCTAGTAGTTCAAGTAAACAAGGGGCATGCTTCGATACAGTCAGTGATGCTAAAGAATTTAAAAACAATATGCAGAAAAATGGATATGACTGTAGAGCAGTACCTGAACCTTAAACTGTTGGTTGAGTAGCTCCGAAATGTTGGGGAATAAGCCATTTGTAGATGTGTTTTCTTTCTTTTATTTGCTGTTTTCTTGACAACCAGCATCTTTGAAAAGAATCTTAAACGAAAACAAACATGAGATAACCTGCGCTATCGGTTATATGCCAAAATACTTTCTTGCTAGTTTCAGTGCAACTTGATCGTGAATCTGCCTAGAGGCTGATGCTCAAAAAGAGCGTATGCCTATAGAAAAGCTGAAAGAATTTCTGATTTGGAGGCAAAAAGAGTTCTTAAAAAGTATGATGGAGAGCGCTATGACACAGATAAGGATAATTATGCTGGACTGGAAGCTACCTTAAACAACGGAAAACCTCTTATCGCTGTCATCAATAGCACTTTACTTGATTGGGACAGGAAGGCTTCTCATCCTTGGATACTAGCCATTGAAATCAAGTACAGTGGTGAGAATAACAACGGTATGCCTGACGATGCTACTTATGAGTTACTTAATAAATTTGAGGATGAGGCTACAGAAGAATTAAAAGATTCTGATGGCTTTTAAACATTGGCAGACAAACAGCAGATAGCGTTTAGAGAGATTTACTTTGCTTGCAAGGATTTCCGAAAGCCATCCAAGGTAGTGCACCAACTAACAGAAAGGTATGCATCCAGCTTTGAGATATCCTATGATATCTATAAAGACAAATACTGGCAGTCTTTCAATAGATTTAGGCCGAAGATATGATACTACCATCATGGGGACGAAATTTCCCCGCGTGTCTCGACAATGGTACTTTATAAAGAGATAATGAAGCACTTAGTATTCATAATTATTGGCATCAGTTTATTGCCTGCTTGTACCTACCGACCAAAAGAAAAGAGGTTGTCTCAATTTGTCAGCGACTACAGCAGGATTCAGAAGTCATTCTATAAAATGAATGGGGACACGATTGAATTCAAAAGGATATTGGCAGGTGACAAAGAACTAATCCTACAAGAAGGGCATGTATTTCTTGGTGACTATGCATTGACCCACCAAAAATTTAAGAGTATCACAAAGTACAGGAATGAAGTCCGTGTCTCTGATTCCTTAACAAATACTTTTATCAATCAAGGGCTTTCTCCGAAAATGGTTGACCAAAGAGAAGTGATGTTCATTCAATTGATTCCAGATTCTGCAATGGGCAATCTTGAATTTCTGGGGTTTATGAATCTTAGGCAAGAAATAGAGGAAAAGATTGATGCTAGACTTAGAGCTAAGGATTTAGGAGAGTGGTTCGCTGGTGACATGGGCGCAGGAGGAAACATGTTGTTCTTTATTGATGATTGGGATAGTGCAACGGAGATTACTCTTGAAGTTTTGCGAGAAGAGGCTTTGTTAGATCATGTCCTGATAGCAAAAAGAATATTGACAGCAAAAGATGATTGGAATTACGAGATAGTATACCCTTTAACTTACGAGGGTATATTTAATCAAATGTAAAATGCACCACAACAATAAAATAAGCAGGCTTTCCCACTAGCATCCAGCCGTTGTTGGGCAGAAGGTCATTTTGCGTTTTCAGCTAGCTCAGGTGCTGGGTGCCTGCTTTATTAAGTGGAATGTTGTTCGCAAATAAAGTGAAGCCAACTCTAACACAATAGTTGGTATCAGTAAATGAAAATCTTAAGAAACTTATTCCTTGGAAATCGGACCAAAAAGAAAATTTTGATCATTAAGGATGACATTAAAAAAATTGTTGCTCCAAATTGTGATGAAAAATTCTTTATCGACTGGTATGGCGCATATGAAATTGACCCTAAGCACTTAGTCTATTGGATTTGCGTGAAAACCGATAGTCTGAAAAATAAGCTCGCAGGTGACGAAGTGCTAAATTCAAATTTAAGAGAATTACTTAATAAACATGACTATCCTGAACCAGCACGAAAACATGTCTTCATCGGATTTGAATCACAGGAAACTGTAGATAGGGAATCTGCTGGCAACTGGTTTCATCATTTCAAGTAATACTAATTCAATTGAGTTTGAGGGGACAATAAATAATAAAATAAATATATTCTGCGGACAACAACAGTAGCTGTTGCAGAACTCCCTGAATCATTTTTGTGCAGGCGGTAAACTTTATTTACTTTCAACCAACTCCAGTGAATGGTGGGCTGCAACATTCAATGACACTTGTAGGTCTTGACCAGCCTCTCCAATAATACCTACAGCAGTAATTGTTCTTCCATTTTGTTTCGGTTACATTAGAGCCTAACAGGAGGTGCCGCGGTAGGGAAGACTTTCGCTTTCAATTCAGTGAGAGCGTATGTGGGTGTAGCTTCCTTATATGACTCGACTAACACACATAAATGCCAAAGATAGAGTTGATCACAGAGATTAAGGCACCAATTGAAAGGTGTTTTGATTTATCAAGAAGTATTGATCTGCATGTGATTTCAACTAAACATACAGGTGAACGAGCAATAGATGGAGTAACTTCAGGACTAATTGGGCTCGGCGAAAGTGTGACGTGGAGAGCAAAGCATTTCGGGATTTGGCAAGATTTGACGAGTAAGATTACAGATTACCACAGGCCTGTTTTCTTCGCTGATGAAATGGTAAAGGGAATCTTTAGGTCTTTCCGTCATGAGCATCATTTTAGACAAAAGGACGCAGATGTAGTAGAGATGATGGACTACTTCAATTATCAATCACCGCTGATGATTTTGGGTAGGATCGCTGATAAATTGTTTCTTGAATTGTACATGAAGAATTTACTGAAACAAAGAAATCAGATGATAAAAGAAGTAGCTGAATCAAATCAGTGGGAAAAAATACTGACCCAAAAAGAATAAATTATATGTGTGCTAGCCATAAAAAAATCAAGGGCTGGTTCAGTGATGTAGCCAAGTTCTATTCTTTTTTATTACCTTAATCTAGGCCAGCAATGAGTTGACTGGCCATCTTTGAAAAAACATTATAGAGCCGTATGAAGGGAGACTTTCACGTACGGTTCTGTGAGAACGTGCGAGTGAAATTTCCTTGCGTGACTCGATTTGGCACTATGCAAGACTGCACATGTACTTCATAACGATACCAGCAAATAAAGAACAGTTCAAGAATAGGCTTACGAAAGTAAGGACTGATGGAAGTGGCTGGATTAAATATTTCTATGATAAAGAAGCAGATGCTGAATGGGTAGAATATTATCCATATGAAGTAGACAGAGCGCCATCAATCCTGAAAAGAACGGACTTAAAAGGTTCTATTGAAGAAATCATCAATGTTTGCCTGCTCTCTAATGATATTGAAGACTGGAGAGGATTGGGTGCTGAACTATCATCTGGAAAATATCATATAACAGATATTGCGAAGGTGCTAAGGGAAAATGCTTATCGTTGGCCTGATAAAGCTCTTAAAGAATTCAAAAAATATTTCAGTCCGATTGACCGCAGGAATATCGTCGGAATGAAGATTGACGAAGTAAATAAAAGCTACAATGAATTCATTAGCTCGAAAAAAGAGATTGATGAAATAATAAAATAACAGTGCCCAACAACAGTAGCTGTTGCACAACTCTCAAAATGAGAGGCTACTTTTTCATCATCCTAACATCATTTGTTTCTCAATTTTGATTCCAGAACATAATCTCACCACCATCAGCTAAAAAGAGCAGCCACAGTAGGTTTGGGAGCTAACAACAGTGCGGCTGTTTTTATTCTATTCAATTAGGAGAACATGGTTAAAGGCACAAGCGGCAAAGAGCATCTTTTTATCTGGTCATATGGGTGCCTCCAGCTAATTGAAACAGTCTGATGACGATCTTTTCCCTTCAAATGGTGCATTGCTTAAATTAGCTAAACCTGTTGTTAAACTGAAGAAAAATCAACAGTTTTATCCACAGTGCTTTTCGCACAAACTAACGTTAGCACCCATTAAAATGATACTGACCAACTTCGAAATTGAAGACATGATTGGAATCCGTTATTCAGGTCAATATTTTGACCTTCATAATGATTTTGCTTTCAATGGATTCAAGTACTCAGTAGCTGGACTGGCATTAGAATTAGAATGGGCAATAATTGACAATGAGGCAGATGGGATTGTCCAAAACCAAATACATGGTTTGATCCTGCTGTTCAGTAACGTGAATTATCTAAGGATTCAAGAAAGAGATTTTGAAATGCCTGTAAGTGAGGATAAATGTCTTAGCGTAATTGGTTATCTCCCACAAGAAATGCGGGACGTAATGGATAGCTTTGGCGATAAACCAGACTATGAAGACGATGATATGATTATGATGTTTCAAGGTGGGCAGACATTCAAAATAAATGCAACTCAGGTAGAACTAATACCAAAAAAATAAACGGGTGCTAACAACAGAATAAAGCATCCGCCCAGCTAGAATGGTTGCCATTGACAATGCAGGCAGCTAGCGGGGCGTACTTTCAGCAAGGGCCAGTGAATGAGGGGCTGCTTTATTCAATGGAGGCTATGCATAATTAAACCAAGACAAATACATATGAGAAAACTTATTGCAAGTCTAATGTTGGCAGTCGTATTGACTGCATTCACGGTTGATGAAGATATTTTTGTGGGGAAAATACTTTATAAGTATTCATTCAGTGACATGAATGGGAATGAAATCACGGAAAAATTATCTCCTTATTTTGGACGAGAGCAGCATTACTTTATTGATAGTGAAAATTACAAGGCACTAGATGAAAATGGGGATTTAGTTCAATTATATTCCAGTGAGACAAACACGTATTATTATTTCAATAAAGGTAAATTCGTTCAAAAGATTGATGGATCAACCCAGACTTCTAAGAAAGCAGTTGTTACAGAGCTGGATCTAGAGGATGAAATTGCAGGCTACAATTGTAAAGCAGTTCAGATTGAAACTGACAATGCAACAACTGTTTATTACTACAGTCCATCCATAAAGACGGATAAAGAAGTCTTTTCCAAGCATAATTTTGGTGAATGGAACAGATACCTTGAAGCTACTGGTGGTGGTTTAACTTTAAAATTTGTAATGACTGATCATAAAAATGGATATGTATGGACATCAGTTGCTACAGAAGTATCCAGAATGGATTTGTCGGCAGAGGATTTCGTCCTGCCATCTGATGCAAATAAGAATTAACTATGCATAACCAAACTAACAGGTTATTGAGCATTAGCTTGTAAATTCAGGCACCAGAGCCATTTACAAACTAAACAGAGCAGTCGGACACTGATATGCATTTAAATGCCCAACACCCAGTTTAGGACGTTGGTAGAAAGTAAAATGGGGACATATGATCATAGATAACAAAGCAGAAATACATGCACTTCATAAGCTCTTAGCAACTGTAAAGTATTCAGACCAGATTGACAGCTATGACTTGAATGAATTTGCTAATAGTCCCTTAATCACCAGTCTTCTAAAAAAGGTAAGAGCTGAATATATAGAAATCCTTAAACAGGACGGTCGTGGCGCTTTAGTTGAAGAATGGATAAGGAATTCAAGATTCACCATTGATAGCAATACAGGTAAAGCAATAACTGCTCGACTTAAGCACCTTTCCCCATCATTACTTTCCACCATTAGTGAATGGAACCGAAAAGAGGTGAAAGATTTCGCAACTGGACTAGTGGAGCCGCTGACCTATGATGATGAAGAAATAGAAAAGCTGACAGATTATATCATCAAGCTTGCGAAAGAAAATAAATAAGCCATCTACCAACAACAGAAAAAGAATCGCCTCATAGCTTTCAGCCATTCATGTGCAGGCAGCTATCTCTGTGTACTTTCAGCAAGGGCCATTAAAAGTGCACCTGCTTAATCTAATGAAAGTTGGGCAAAATTAAACCAGAATGAAAGCTGCAATAATAGCATTAAGCATCACCTTTTATTGCCTCTCAACAGATATTGTTTTGGGACAGGAAAGTACTTCAAAAGCTGAATCATTAAAGTCACTTCATGAAAACGGTTGGGTATGGGAAGCAAGACCAATCATCAACGATTTGTCCGATGATCAGGGTAAAATAGTTTATATGATCACCATTAATCAGCTAGGAAAGATTGAAGATATCAAAGTGATAGAATGTACAGTAAGTGAAAAGACTGAAAAGGTGTATCGTGAGGGGACTTCAAAATTGATATTCAGAAGAGTAGGGACTGCAACTGAAACCCATGAACTAGTAACAGGGACTATTACCTATAATATCATGAATAAATAATAAATTTTCCACAACAACAAAATATACCAAGGGCTGTCAGAGCTTTTTGCCATTGATTTACAAAACATCTACCTTATCGTCCATATAGACGCAGCGATGGCCAGTCCCTCCTGTATAAAATAGACATATCATGTAAAATATAAGGCATGAAGAAAAATGTTATCTATTCTTTGATACCTCTATTGTTTGCTATCCAGAGCTGTTTTGCACAGAACAAGACAATGGATGAAGTAAATTATCTGGATGATACGTTTGAAGCTGGTCAAACATGGAGATACCACACAAGAAATGGTGAAAATAACTCGACTCTCACAATTGTTAAGGTTGAGAAGCTTAAAAATGACACTATTATTCATATTGCCTTGAGTGGTTTAAAGATAAAACATCCTCTTGTCAAATCAGGAGTCTCTGAGAGTATAGACCATTTGCCTTTTTCAAAAGAAGCCATTCTAAATAGCGTTATAGAACAAATTGGATCTCAAAGCCAGCTACCTGATTTTATGGAGGGATATGTACAATGGAAGGAAGCATATGAAAGTGGGAATGGTGGCATATTTACAATAACAGTCAAAGAGGCTGTTGGATACGTTGAACAGACAATGAATAAATAACTATCCCACTTTAAGACATAGGGCATATCAGGGTGCAACTTGCCCGAGATGTTACTACTAATAATATATTATCGGCTAAAACAGAATGCAGCAACCGCCATTACAGAATACAACCATCTGTTTTATAGACAGCCAGCTTTGCTTACATTCAGCAAGGGCCTGTGTGGATTTGATATAGTCAATAGACGAATGGCTCATTAATTCCAGAATGTCAAACCGCATCAACAGAAAATATCGAAAGTGGCCTAAGTGGCTAATTTACCTGCCTATCGTGACATTCATGATTGTGGGACTGCTTTTCCTGTACTCCTCCAATGAACCTAGATTGTTTTACGACTGGAGCGGTATTCGTCAATCAGTAAAAGATACAGTTATAAATATAGCTGATCATGGAGGGGTAACAGCAGCTATCGTAGGTTTCGATACCGTGACACCTCAACAATATCACCGAAGGACATGGTTAATAAAAAACACCACCCTAAATGAATTGACTATATTGAGGAACTACCCAAATGGAGCTGTAAAAGCCATGGCCTATGAAGGACTCATCAGGAGAGACAGCACTCATAGATTTGAAATATTGATGCGGGCATTGCAGGATACAACCACCTTCTTCAATTTTCAAGAAGGATGCTTAGGAGAATGGACTATGCTTAGCGAGTACCTTGTTGATCGTGTTTTGCAGCTTCATATAGATATTACTTATCCTCCACCACCACCTCCAGATGGATATATTCACAGCTTCTCTGATGAAGAAATGAATGAAATAAAGAATAGATACAGGGAATTGGTGAAGAAAAACCAGGAGTATTTACAAGCCTACCTTGAATGAAAAATAAAACGAACACTAACAACAGAAAATGTAACCGCCCATAGCTCCTCTAGCCATTATTTGGGAAATGGCAGGCATAGTGTACTATCAGCAGTGGCTGGTGAATGAACGACTACT